>NZ_CVTN01000033.1:8438-50027 GCF_900004915.1 Pseudomonas sp. 31 R 17 | reverse complement strand
GTCGGGATTGTGGCGCGGGTCAGCGTCGAACATGCCGTCGCGGTCGGTGAGGATCACCAGCAGGTCGGCTTCCACCAGGTTGGCTACCAACGCGGCGAGGGTGTCGTTGTCGCCGAAACGGATTTCATCGGTGACCACGGTGTCGTTCTCGTTGATCACCGGGATGACCTTGAGCTCCACCAGCGCGCGCAGGGTACTGCGGGCGTTGAGGTAGCGCTTGCGGTCGGACAGGTCGTCATGGGTCAGCAGGATCTGCGCCGTGTGGCGACCGTGCTCGGCAAAGCTGGACTCCCAGGCTTGCACCAGGCCCATCTGGCCGATGGCGGCGGCGGCTTGCAGTTCGTGCATCGCGCTGGGTCGCGCGGTCCAGCCGAGGCGGCTCATCCCGGCGGCAACTGCCCCGGACGATACCAGCACCAATTCGACTCCGGCCTCATGCAAGGCCACCATCTGCTCGACCCAGACGCTCATGGCGGCACGGTCCAGCCCCTTGCCATCCGCTGTCAGCAACGCACTGCCGATCTTCACGACCCAGCGCTGCGCACCTGTCACTTTGCTCCGCATCATCTTCAACCTTAGAGTGAGGGCCGCGCGACCCAGCGCCGCCCATAACGTTATACCCGGATACCAAAACGCCGCTCCAAGGGAGCGGCGTTCAAGTTTATCGCAACGAATCAGTCGCGCACGTAAATGATTTCCGGGCCGTCCTCATCATCCACGTCTTCTTCGTCCCAGTCATCGTCGCCGATGTCATGCACCGACTTCACGCCGCTGCGGCGCAGGGCACGCTGGTCGTCCAGCGCTTGCAGCTGGGCACGGGCTTCGTCTTCGATCTGCTGGTCGAGTTCGGCGAGCTCGGCCTTGAACACCGGGTCGGCCGCCAGGCGGTCGGCGCGGTCTTCCAGGTAGCGCATGATGTCGCGGGTCAGGCGCTCGGTGCCTTCTTTGGCGATGGCCGAGATCACGTAGACCGGACCTTCCCACTCCAGGCGATCGACGATTTCCTTGACGCGCTCTTCGTGCTCTTCCTCAAGGATCTGGTCGCACTTGTTCAGCACCAGCCAACGATCACGCTCGGCCAGGGCCGGGCTGAACTTGGTCAGTTCGCTGACGATCACTTCGGCGGCGTCGGCTGCACTGGTGTCATCCAGTGGCGCCATGTCGACGAGGTGCAGCAGCAAACGCGTGCGCGACAAGTGCTTGAGGAAGCGAATCCCCAGGCCTGCGCCGTCGGAAGCGCCTTCGATCAGGCCAGGGATGTCGGCGATCACAAAGCTCTTCCAGCGGTCGACACTGACCACGCCCAGGTTGGGTACCAGGGTGGTGAACGGGTAGTCGGCGACTTTCGGCTTGGCGGCCGAGACCGAGCGGATGAAGGTACTTTTACCGGCGTTCGGCAGGCCTAGCAGGCCTACGTCGGCGAGCACTTTCATTTCCAGCTTGAGGTCGCGCTGCTCGCCCGGCTTGCCCGGGGTGGTCTGGCGTGGCGCACGGTTGGTACTGGACTTGAATCGGGTGTTACCCAGACCGTGCCAGCCGCCCTGCACCACCATCAGCTTCTGGCCGGCCTTGGTCAGGTCGCCGATCACTTCCTGGGTCGCGGAGTCGATGATCGTGGTACCGACCGGTACGCGCAGTACCAGGTCTTCGCCTTTTTTACCGGTGCAGTCGGTGCTGCCGCCGTTGGAGCCACGCTCGGCATCAAAGTGCCGGGTGTAACGGTAGTCGACCAGGGTGTTGAGGTTTTCGTCGGCCATCATATAGATGGAACCGCCGTCACCGCCGTCACCGCCGTTGGGGCCACCGTTTTCAATGAACTTTTCGCGACGGAAACTCATGCAACCGTTACCGCCGTCGCCTGCTTTTACTCGGATGGAAACTTCATCAACGAACTTCATAACAAAACGCCTCTCGCCGCACGGACGAGCTTAAGAAACCAAGACATAAGACTCTTGCAAAAATGAGCGTAGCGACCTCAATCAGCGACCGCAAATCCAGCCCCGGAGCCCATCACAAACAGCTTTGCAAGAGACTCACCCCATAAACGAAAAAGCCCCGTCGCGAGACAGGGCTTTTCCAGCGATCGCGCAATTAAGCGGCGACAACGCTCACGTAACGGCGGTTGAACGCGCCTTTTACTTCAAACTTGATCACGCCTTCGATTTTCGCGAAGAGGGTGTGATCCTTACCCATGCCAACACCGTAACCGGCGTGGAATTGGGTGCCGCGCTGACGCACGATGATGTTGCCCGGAATGATTTTCTGGCCGCCATACATCTTCACGCCAAGGCGTTTGGCTTCTGAGTCGCGACCGTTACGGGTACTACCACCAGCTTTTTTGTGTGCCATGAGTCAATTCTCCTAGTGAGGAATTAGGCTGAAATTAAGCCTGAATACCGGTGATTTTGATCTCGGTGTACCACTGGCGGTGGCCCATACGCTTCATGTGGTGCTTACGACGACGGAACTTGATGATGCGGACTTTATCGTGACGACCTTGGGAGATCACTTCAGCCACAACGGTAGCGCCAGCAACAACTGGAGCGCCGATGTTCACGTCATCGCCATTGGCGACCAACAGAACGCGATCAAACGTCACGGATTCGCCAGTGGCGATTTCCAGTTTTTCGATCTTCAGGTATTCACCTGGGGCGACTTTGTATTGCTTGCCACCAGTAACAATTACTGCGTACGACATGGTATTTCTCCGATAATCCTGCTCACCCAGCGCTTTATAAGAAGAGGTATTGGCTGGCATGGCTGCATGGGATGGACGTCCCGAATGCAATTGCGTAAGGCAGGTGCTGCCCAGGAAGTTCAGGGTGCGCGATTGTACGCAAGGTAAATGGGTGTTGCAAGGGGCCGTCTATCGCGCCTTGACACCCGGGGGTCAGGGTCCTAGCATGCCGCGCAACCCTTCTGGAGCGACTGTCGCTGATGCAACCCCAAGCTTTCTACCGCGCGGTCGCGGACGATTTTAGCGCCGTCGACGGCATCATCAAGCAGCAGCTGACGTCCAAAGTGCCGCTGGTCTCCAAAATTGGCGACTATATTACGTCGGCGGGCGGTAAGCGCCTGCGTCCTTTATTAGTGTTGCTGTGCGGCAAGGCCCTGGGCCGCGAAGGCGATGACCTGCGCCTGCTGGCCGCCACCATCGAATTCCTGCACACCGCCACCCTGCTGCATGACGACGTGGTCGACATGTCCGGCATGCGCCGTGGCCGCGAGACCGCCAATGCCATGTGGGGCAACGCGCCAAGCGTGCTGGTGGGCGACTTCCTGTACTCGCGCTCGTTCGAAATGATGGTTGAACTGGGCTCGATGCCGGTCATGAAAATTCTTTCACAGGCCACGCGCATCATCGCCGAAGGCGAAGTGCTGCAGCTGTCGAAGGTACGCGACGCCAGCACCACCGAAGAAACCTACATGGAAGTGATTCGCGGCAAGACCGCGATGCTCTTCGAAGCCTCCACCCACAGCGCCGCCGCGCTGTGCGGGGCTACCGCCGAACAGGCCGAGGCCCTGCGCACCTTTGGCGATCACCTGGGCGTGGCGTTCCAGCTGGTGGATGACCTGCTCGACTACAAGGGCGACGCCGAAACCCTGGGCAAGAACGTCGGTGACGACCTGGCCGAGGGCAAGCCGACCTTGCCGCTGATCTACACCATGCGCGAAGGCACGCCGGAACAGGCTGCACTGGTGCGCAAGGCGATCCAGAAAGGCGGCATCGAAGACCTGGAGGCCATCCGTGCCGCCGTGGAAGCGTCAGGCTCGCTGGAGTACACCGCACAACTGGCGCGTGACTACGTGGCCCGTGCGATCAAGTGCCTGGACGCCCTGCCCGCCAGCGAATACCGGGATGCCCTGGTTGAGCTGAGTGAGTTTGCGGTCGCCCGCACTCACTAAAGCACCAGCGCCGCAGGACCCTGTGGGAGGGGGCGTGCCCCCGATAGCAGTAGCTCAGCCAATGTATAAGGTGGCTGACCGACCGCAATCGGGGGCAAGCCCCCTCCCACATTTGAATTTCATACAGCCTGCAAGGCCACAAAACCCTATATAATGTGCGACTTTTAGCCATCCTGACTCTCAAGGAGCTTTAGTGAGCACGTTGCCACCCTGCCCGAAATGCAATTCCGAATACACCTACGAAGACGGCACCCAGTTGGTCTGCCCGGAATGCGCCCATGAATGGTCCGCCACTGGCGAGACCGAAGCAGCGGGCGATGAAACCGTGAAGAAAGACTCTGTGGGCAATGTCCTGCAGGACGGCGACACCATCACCGTGATCAAGGACCTCAAGGTCAAGGGCACCTCCCTGGTGGTCAAGGTCGGCACCAAGGTCAAGAATATCCGCCTGTGCGACGGCGACCACGATATCGACTGCAAGATTGACGGCATCGGTCCGATGAAGCTCAAGTCCGAGTTCGTGCGCAAAGTCTGAATCTGCTGCATCCATCCCGCACCCGCTGCGGGATGGCGCTTTGCCCTCCCGTTGACCTGTCTCAAATACCCACACAAAAAATCGTAAACCGCCAATAGACACTTGCTATTCTACGAATAAGAATTATTCTCATTGAAACCCATCAAGGAGAACGACCATGACTTATTTGATAGATGCCTGGCTGGACCGCCCACATCCGTACCTGCGAATCCTGCATCGGGAAACCGGCGAAGTCTGTGCGGTGCTGGAAGAAGAAGCGCTGAATGAGCTGCAGGACCAGGGCGACCTGGACGTGAATGGCCTGAGCTCCAGTGAACCCGGTGTGCTGAAAGAGGTGGTGCGTAACTTGTTTCTGTTCTGCTATGCCCGAGCGTTGCGCCCGGCGACGGAGCTCAATGGCAAGTTCCATCCATGAGAAACAACAGCCAATGTAGGAGCGAGCTTGCTCGCGAAGATAACAAAGGCAGCGCGCTAAACCAGGCTTTACGCGTTATCGTTGACGTTCTTCGCGAGCAAGCTCGCTCCTACAGGTACAGGCCTTACAGAACGTCGAGCAGCTCGACGTCGAACACCAGAACGCTGTGCGGCGGGATGCTGCCAACGCCTTGAGCGCCGTAAGCCAATTCGCTCGGCACATAGAGACGCCATTTGCTGCCGGCATTCATCAGTTGCAGGGCTTCGGTCCAGCCGGCGATCACGCCACCAACCGGGAATTCTGCAGGCTGACCGCGCTCGTAGGAGCTGTCGAACACAGTGCCGTCGATCAGCGTGCCGTGGTAGTGAGTGCGCACTTGATCTTCACGGGTTGGCTTAGCGCCATCACCGGCCGTCAGGACTTCAAATTGCAGGCCGGAAGCCAGTGTGGTGATGCCGTCACGCTTGGCGTTTTCAGCAAGGAATGCCAGGCCCGCACCTGCGGCAGCTTCAGCCTTGGCAGCGGCTTCGGCTTGCATGATTTCGCGGATCACCTTGAAGCTGGCCGCCATTTGCTCCTGGTCAACACGGCTTGGCTTGCCTGCGAACGCATCGGTCAGGCCGGCCAGGATGGCGTCCAGGCTTACGCCTGGTGGCGGGTTGTCGCGCAGTTGGTCGCCCAACTGACGGCCGATACCGTAGCTGACGCGGGTTTCGTCGGTGGACAGATTAACTTCGGACATGAAGAGGCTCCGCTGTAGGACAACGCTGTTTACTGCGTCATCCAAAACTAAAAGGGCCCGCAGACTAGCACACAAGTCCGACGCGTGATGAGCCCCGCACACCCGCTTCCATTACCGCACCTGCAACGTTTTTTCACTGCGCCGATAAAAGTATTTCAGATTCACGCCCTGCCGCCGATACAGCGCTACACACTTTGGCTGGCTCCAACAAAACAACATCGTCCAGCGAACAGACATCACTCTTGCGGAGCATTAGATGAACAGCTGGTTCGGTAACATCAGCGTCAACCTCAAACTGGGCCTGGGCTTCGGCCTGGTGCTTGTCCTCACCTCGATCCTGGCACTCACCGGCTGGACCAGCCTGGGCGGCCTGATCGATCGCAGCAACTGGATGAGCGACATCACTCAGCTCAACGCCTCACTGACCAAACTACGTATTGTGCGCCTGCAATATATGCTGGCCAACGGCGATGAAGAAGTGGCGCAGAACGTGCAAACCAGCCTTGACGCCTTTGCCGCCAAGCAACAAAAGCTGCTGGACAGCTTCAAGAGCCCTGAAAACGTCAAGCTGCTCAATCAACAGAAAGCCGTCATTACGGCGTATCAGCAGTCGTTGAACAAAATGCGCGAGGCCTATCGCAACGGCAACGCCGCACGCCAGGTCATGGGCGACAAGGCCGACATTGCCAACGCACAAATCAATGCACTGGACACCAACGTGCAGCAGATGCCCGACAGCCCGGAACGTTTCGCACAGTTCCAGGCCGTGTCCAATGCCAAGGAAGAGTTCCTGCTGGCGCGCTACGAAGTGCGTGGTTACACCAACAACGTCAACGCAGAAAACGAAGCCCGTGCCGCCGCACAAATCGAAAAAACCATCGCCGGCCTGAAAAGCCTCAATGCCGTCTTCGGCAGCAGCCAACAGGCCGCGCTGAGCGCGCTGGAAACCGCACTGGGTGCCTATCGCAGCGCGGTACAAAGCTATAAAGCCGCCAACGCCAACATCGTGGCCGCCCGCGCCGAAATGACCACCCAGGGCGCCGATATCGTCACCATCAGCGACAAGCTTTACGACATCCAGCTGGACCGCCGCGACGCCGAAAGCGCCCAGGCCCGCAGCCTGCAATTGATCAGCACGTTGCTGGCCCTGCTGGTGGGCATCATCGCGGCCTGGGTCATCACCCGCCAGATCACCCGCCCGCTGCAAGACACCCTGGCTGTCGTCGAGCGCATTGCCTCCGGCGACCTGAGCCACAACATCCAGGTCACCCGCCGTGATGAACTGGGTGTGTTGCAACAAGGCATCCAGCGCATGGGCACCACCTTGCGTGAACTGATCAGCGGCATTCGTGACGGCGTGACCCAGATCGCCAGCGCGGCCGAGGAACTCTCAGCCGTGACCGAGCAAACCAGCGCCGGCGTCAACAGCCAGAAGATCGAGACCGACCAGGTCGCCACGGCGATGCATGAAATGACCGCCACCGTGCAGGAAGTGGCACGCAACGCCGAACAGGCCTCCCTGGCCGCTGCCGATGCTGATGGTCAGGCCCGCGCGGGCGACAAGGTGGTGGCCGAGGCCATCGCCCAGATCGAACGCCTGGCGGCCGAAGTGGCACGCTCTACCGACGCCATGACCCACCTGCAACAAGAGAGCAACAAGATCGGCAGTGTGATGGATGTGATCAAGGCCGTGGCCGAACAGACCAATCTGCTGGCCCTCAACGCGGCGATTGAAGCAGCCCGTGCCGGTGAAGCCGGTCGTGGGTTCGCCGTGGTGGCCGACGAAGTGCGTGGCCTGGCCCAGCGTACGCAGAAATCCACCGAGGAAATCGAAGGCCTGGTTGCCGGCTTGCAGAACGGTACCCAGCAAGTGGCCAACGCGATGAATAACAGCCGCAGCCTGACCGACAGCAGCGTGGACCTCACGCGCAAAGCCGGTGCATCCCTGGAAAACATCACCCGTACAGTGTCGAACATCCAGTCGATGAACCAGCAGATTGCAGCGGCCGCCGAACAGCAGAGCGCCGTGGCCGAAGAGATCAGCCGCAGCATCGTTAATGTGCGCGATGTATCCGAGCAGACCGCTACGGCCAGTGACGAGACGGCCAAGTCGAGCGTGGAATTGGCGCGTCTGGGTAGTCAGTTGCAGCAGATGGTCAGTCATTTCCGGGTGTAAAAAACAAAAAGCCGCCTCGATCTAAACCGAGGCGGCTCCACTTCATTAGACCTTAAAGGTCATCGAAGCTGTCCCGTAGGAATTTCCAAACATGATAAACATGCACGGCATTCACTACGAGGTTCCACGCACGTCGTGCAAACTTAGACATACTCGGCCCTCCGTGAGTCAGGCCTTACCTCCAGCACACTTACCGGAACATGTGGGGCCTTCGGATGCAGGTCAATGCATCTTTGAGGCGGCCGGGTTGATGGGCCTCCCGCTTGAATCCGGCACGGATTACTAGCCCGTGGCGGTCGGTCCAAAAAATCGCGCGCGTACCCGGCGCACCTGAAAGCGACAAACTCAGAACGAATGGAGCCTACCCAAAACTCCGCGGGAAGGTGTGACAAGCGCTGGGCAAATACTCAGTATTGTTCGGGGGATCTATTGCAAAATTTTGCGACAGGGATCATTCCTATGGAGTCCCATAAAGAAGGGGGGGCAGGACATCGTTCAATCTTGCGTGATGATAAGACCAGGGTTAATATCCGCCTGCAGGTCAATGCATCTTTGATGATAGCAATCCAGCCACTAACTGGATTGCAAAAAAAAACCGCCCTACTAAGGCGGTTTTTTATTGCCTGCGATTTACCTCAGCCCTCCCCTTCCTCGACAAACACCACCCGATTCCCAAACGGGTCCTTGATGCTCATCTCCCGCGAGCCCCAGGGGGTCTGCTCCACATCAGGCTTCGCGTAACGGTAGTTCCTGGCCTGCAATTGCTGCTGATAAGCGTCTATTCCTTGCGCCTGGATCCGCACCGCAGCGCCCGGCGACGCATCGCCATGATGCTCGGACAAATGCAGCACGCACTCACCCAGCGACACCTGCAGGTACAACGGAAAATTGGCCTCAAAGCGATGCTGCCAGTCCACTTTGAACCCCAGGAAGTCGATGTAGAACTCCAACGCCTTGGCCTCGTCGAAAATCCGCAGGATGGGGGTGACTTTTCCTAAGTGCATGTGACTCTCCAAGTCCAGGTAAACACTGTTCGCTACAGGCGAACATCCACCCTAGCTCAACAGACCGCCAAAATGAAACACACTCAGTGACGGGAAAGCCTGGTGATCCTCGCGCTGGACAACTGATCATTGTCCACATGCACTTCATCGAACTGATAAGCGTCGTTGGCAAACTCGCGCAAGCGGCCTTCATTGCGCAGGCGTTCAATAGTGCCTGACGCCACACACTGGCGCGCTTCGACGAACTGGGGATTGGCATCGATATTTTCATTGAAGGACACGACGGGAATGCCGCGACTGTCGATTTCGTAAAGGTTGTATTGGCCGGCGAATTCGGTTTCACCAAAGTACTTCGCCGCCTCCTTTGAGCGGGAGGCGACCACGACGTTGCCATCCATCATCTTTTCCGGACCGGAAAAGAAATTCGAATCGCGAAACCCCGTATCTTCCGGATCGCCCCGACGCTCTACGCGGTCGGCCTTTTCGACGCGATACAACTTCGGCACGTCAGTGCGCTCAATCATGCCACGACTGTTGAAATACCCACCGGCAGGCAGGCTGACGCTGGCTTTGAACGGATTGGTCTTGAGCACGCTGTCATCGTCATACGCCTCATAATCCCCGGACGATGTGGCGTTCGAGTCGACGGAAGAAGGCGAGCGTTCATCGTCCGACAGCTCGGTTTCCGACTCGTCAATTCTCGGTTTCTTGGGCGTGACCGGAGCGTCTGCCACTATTTCATAGGTGGGCTGTACCAAGGGACGCTTGGATCCGGGCTGCAGGTAGATGTCCATGGATGAATCCCATAAGGGGTTCAATTGGCCCTCCTGCACGGCGGGTAATCGAGGAGGCTGATTGGGACTCATCAGCACACCGATTTGCCCGTTTACCCGCCGATAGTTGAAAAACGGTTTATCACCGCGCGCGCCGCCGGTTTCACCTTGCGTCGTCTGTGCGCCTGCCTGGCCAGTGGAGTCGCCCTCAGTGGGGGCGGCCTTGCCCAGCGCATGGAAAAACGCCATGGTCGCAACATCCGTGACGGCGGCATGCAAACCGCTTTTGCGCTCGGCCTGGGTGTCGCCTTCAACGGCCTGGTCGATTTCCATGCCCACTTGAACCCCGTATGAGGTAGCGCCCAGGGCGAGGCCGATCGGACCGAGCAATGCCATGGGAATGGAAAACACCGCGTTGCCCGCTTGCAGCATGCCTAACGCATCGTCCTTGTACACTTCTGCGTTGGACTTCATTTCAGTGTCTGCGTCGTCGTTGATACGCTGACGTGTCTGATTGGCCATGAAGGTGAACACATCGCCGCCAATCGGGACGTTGCGGGTGTTGATGTGACTGTCATTGGCCGCCATCGCGCCCGTGCCGATCTTATTCAAGGTACTGTCTACGCCGTTGACACTCAGGGTACCGAATACACCCTGCTGGCGATCACGCAATGCAAAATGCTCTTCCAGCGCCGCTGCCTTGACAGGGTCCCTGCTCTGCTCCACCACCCATTGATCCACTGCGGCGCGGTCCTTGAATGTCTTGAAGGCAGGCTTGCCCCCCGGAAAACATAAGGTTTCAGCGCCATCCTTGGTCACAAAACGCAGGATGTCGTTGGATCGATAGCCATTGATGTCGAAGCATAACGCCTTGACGTCCCCCTCTGGCGCGGCCTCTGCCTGCAACTGCGCTTTCGTGACCGGCCCTTCAAGCGGCACGTTGGGCGCGGCGGCCTTCATGACACCGGCGTAGGCCTGCGGGCTGAGCCCCTGACTGGGGTCCTGCTGGTTGAGGGCCCGCGCAGCACGGGCTTCCATCACAAACTGTTGCTTGGCCAACGCCCGCCACTCACTGCCATGCTGCGTCCAGAATTCATCCAGCCTGGCGGTCACTTTCTTCTGCAGATCGCCCTCTCGGACCAGTTTCAATAACTCACTGGGCTTCATTCGCAGTTGATTGTCCGCATCGTACTTGCCCTTGCCCGGGCCATCCAGGTAGAGGCCATAGACTGAATCCAGGTCACGCCACGTCTCCCTGGCATTGGGCACATCGTCATGAATTTTCGAATAGAGATAACCCGGCCCCGTTCGATCCAGCACCAGACGGCCGAGCCGGCTGAAAAAATCCGGCACACTCTCGCTGTCGAACAGCGAAAACGGACTGGTGTTCGAAGACATGAAGTGCGCCACGGCCTGGGCCTTGCCGGCCACCCCGTAGCGTTCGGCCGAGAAAAAATTACTGGCGACGGCCTCGGTGAGTGTCATCGACGACTCGGGCCTTGCACGATGCTCCCAGCCCGTTACGGCACCGCCGTTGCGGGTACTGGCGGCGGGTGAGAAACGATGCAGGTAAACCTTGTCCGGATCGACCCATTGATTGGTCTCGTTCCAGACTTTTTCCTGGATCCAGCCTTTGAGGGTATCGCGGGGAAAGGGGAACGCCGATACCGCATCGGCGCCTGAATTCAGCGTGGCGCCAGGTGCGGCACCGGTGGTCGAAGCGGGGACAGAGACAGGAAGGTTACCGACATGACTGGAGCTTATGGATTGAGTATTCATACGGATTCTCCGGAAGCGACCTGCTCATCTTAGAGAGCGGTTGCGCATACTCAATCCGCTTTTTGTAAGCGCTCATTGGGCATATTCCGACACGTTATCCACCGCAGGAAAACGTTAATTCATGTGCCCGACGCCAGCCCGAAGCCCTGACGCAAATCCCCGCTGCGCACCAAAAAACACCCCGCACGCTGCGCCGTCGCCTGCCCCTGGCGATAGCTCAACACCCCGTTGACCCAGACGCCCTCGATCCCCTCGGCTGCACGCTGCGGCGCCTTGAAGTCCGCCCTGTCGCGCACCCGCAGCGGATCGAATAACACCAGGTCGGCCCAGTGCCCTTCACGGATTTCGCCACGCTCAGCCAGGCCGAAGCGCGCCGCTGACAGCCCGGTCATTTTGTGCACAGCGGTGTGCAACGGGAACAATCCGACATCACGACTGAAATGTCCCAGCACCCGTGGGAACGCGCCCCACAATCGGGGGTGGGGAAACGGGTCTTCGGGCAACCCGTCGGAGCCGATCATCGACAGCGGATGCGCAAGAATACGTCGCACATCCGCTTCATCCATTCCGTAATACACCGCACCGGCGGGTTGCAGACGGCGGGCGGCGTCCATCAGCGCAATGCCCCACTCGGCGGCAATGTCCTGCAAGTCACGCCCGCCCATTTCAGGATGGGGTGTGGACCAGGTGATGGTGATGCGGAACGCGTCAGTGACCTGCTTGAGGTCCAGGGTCGACGAGCTGGCCGCATAGGGATAACAATCACAGCCCACCGGCTGGGTTTTCGCCGCCGCCTCAAGCGACGCCAACAGTTGCGGGCTGCGCCCCCAGTTCCCCGCACCGGCGCACTTGAGGTGAGAAATAATCACAGGCGCACGGGCATGTCGACCGATTGAAAACGCTTCGTCCATTGCCTCCAATACCGGCTCGAACTCACTGCGCAAATGCGTGGTGTACACCGCGCCATAAGCGCTCAGCTCTTCGCTCAGTTGCAGCACCTCCTCGGTCTCTGCATTGAATGCACTGGCGTAGGCAAGGCCCGTGGATAAACCCAGGGCACCGGCGTCAAGGCTCTCCTGTAATTGCATGCGCATGGCCGCGATTTCATGCGCCGCAGCCGTGCGGTGCAGGTCGTCCATATGATTGCTGCGCAGTGCCGTGTGGCCGATCAGTGCGGCGACATTGACTGCGGGGTGGGCGCGTTCGACCGCCGCGCGATAATCGATAAAGCGCGGGTAGGCAAACGCCTCGGCATCGCCCAACAGGTTCATCGGATCGGGTGGATTGCCACGCAGGCTCACAGGTGAAGCGCTGATGCCACAGTTGCCGACAATCACCGTGGTCACGCCCTGGCTGAGCTTGGGCAGCATCTGCGGGTGGCGGATCACCACGGTGTCGTCGTGGGTGTGCACATCGACAAAGCCCGGCGCCAGTACGTAGCCGGTGGCGTCAACTTCATGCTCGGCTGTCGCCGCCGACAGGTCGCCGATCGTCTCGATACGCCCGTTGCGCACCCCCACATCGGCGAGGTACCCAGGCGTGTTGCTGCCATCAATGATCAGCGCCTGGCGAATCAGCGTGTCGTACGTCATTTCAGTCTCCAAGCGGCAGGCTGTCAGGGCCGCCGCGATAATCGTCCAGGGCGAGTTTGATCCGGCGCAGGCGTTCCTGGTTGGCGTCGGGCATGGCCAGCGCCAGCTCGGTGGCCAGCAGGTCGATGGCCAGCAGCATGCCGTAGCGCGCAGCCGTAGGCTTGTAGATAAAATGGGTTTCAGCCGGTTGCAGCGGCAGCACCACGTCCGCCAGCCCGGCCAGCGGCGAATCGGCCAGGGTGATGGCGACAACGCGCGCGTCGTAGTTGCGCGCCAGTGTCACCACATCCAACAGTTCGGGGGTCAGTCCGCTCAGCGAGCAGACGATCAGCGCCTGTTCCGGCCCCAGGGTCGCGGCCGTCACCCGCATCATCACCGGGTCGTGGCAGGCCGCAATCGGATAGCCCAGGCGCACCAGCCGCACCTGCAATTCATCGCTGCACAGGCTCGACGGGCCGCCCATGCCGAACGCGTGGATCATCCGTGCCTTGCCCAGCAGGCTCACCGCATCGACAAAGCTGTGCTGATTGAAGCCAACCAGGTGCTGGCGCAACGTCGCTTCGATATCTCCGAGAATCTGCCGATGAAATGCCGATTGTTCCGGCAGCCCCGCCGGGTCCAGGAAGCGGCTGCCAACCCCGCTGGCCTGGGCCAACTGCAGGCGCAGGTCACGCAAGTCGCGGCAACCGACACTGCGCGCAAAGCGCGACAAGGTGGCGGTACTGACCTCGGCCCGTTGCGACAGCGCTTCCAGGCTGGCCGACGCGGCAAAGCCCACATCGTCGAGCATCAGCCTGGCGATACGCCCTTCGCCGGCGCTGAAAGAGTCCTGGCGGGCGCGGATCTGGTAGAGGATGTCCATGGGGCTCCCGTTTACAAAAGGCAGGACAGACCGTAGGTCAGACCGAAGGCCACCACCGAAATCAGGGTTTCCAGCACGGTCCAGGTCTTGAAGGTCTGGATCACCGTCATATTGAAGTATTCCTTGATCAGCCAGAAGCCGCCGTCGTTGACGTGGGAAAAGATCACCGAACCTGCACCGGTCGCCAAGACCAGCAATTCAGGGTGGGAATAACCCATGCCCAAAGCGACCGGCGCCACCACACCGGACGCCGTGGTCATGGCCACCGTGGCCGAGCCCGTGGCGATACGCATCAGCGCGGCGAACAACCAGCCCATCACCAGTGGCGACAGCTGGAACGCATGGGCCAGACCGAGGATTTCGTCAGTGACGCCGGCATCCACCAGGATGCGGTTCAAGCCACCGCCCGCCCCCACCAGCAGGGTGATGCTTGCCGTGGGCGCCAGGCATTCATTGGTGAACTTGAGGATCGACTCACGGTTGAAGCCCTGGGCCAGGCCCAGCGTCCAGAAACTCACCAGGGTCGCCACCAGCAGTGCGATCACCGAGTTGCCGATAAATAACAGGAACTGGTTGAAGCCGGTGCCAGGCGTGGAAATCACATTGGCCCAACCGCCGATCATCATCAGCACGACCGGCAACAGGATGGTGCCCATGGTCAGCGCGAAGCTCGGCAAACGGGTACGCGGTTCGCGCTCGATAAACTGGCGCTCCAGGGGGTTTTCCGCCGGCAGGTGAATGTGCGGCACGATGAATTTGGCGTAGACCGGCCCGGCGATGATCGCCGTCGGAATACCGATCAGGATCGCATACAGCACGGTCTGCCCGACCGAGGCGTTATACGCCAACACCGCCATCATCGCCGCCGGGTGCGGCGGCACCAGCGCATGCACCACCGACAGGCCGGCGACCATCGGCAGGCCGACCATCAAGATCGACACGCCCACGCGCCGCGCCACGGTGAAGGCGATCGGCACCAGCAACACAAAGCCCACCTCGAAAAACAGCGGCAACCCCACCAGGAACGCGATGCAGACCATGGCCCAATGGGCATTGCGCTCGCCGAAACGGTTGATCAACGTACGGGCCACCTGCTCCGCGCCGCCGGACTCGGCCATCATCTTGCCGAGCATGGTGCCCAGCGCCACGACCAGGGCGATATGCCCCAGGGTCTTGCCGACGCCCGCCTCGTAAGAGCCCATGATGGTGTCCGCCGGCATCCCGGCCATCAGCGCCAGACCAATGGACACCAGGGTGATGACGATAAACGGATTGAGCCGGTAACGTGCGATCAGCACGATCAAAGCAATGATGGCGATGGCGGCATATGCCAATAGCCCGAAGCCCGGTGATGCGGCCATGCGGTACTCCTCGGAAAGGGTCACGTCGAATATGTTGTGAAACTCATAAATCATTACCGAAGAGGGTTTTCAAATTTTATGAAAGTAATTACCGCGCAGGGATAAGCGCTGTCGCGGTGGGATATGCCCGACGCCGCCGCATGAAAATTCAGGGGGTGTTCTTACATCACCTTCAGATAAGGGCCGGAAACTCAGCGTGCGTCGTCGAGTCATACAATGCACATCCATCGATGCCAGGAAAAACACAGATGATTCGCACAACGCTCGCCGCCGGCGCCCTGCTTCTTGCCATCTGCGGCACTGCCGCCGCCGCCGATAACCCGGCGCTGAACAAATGCATGGACGGCGCGAACACCACCGCCGATATGGTCGGCTGCAATGTCAAGGAGGCCAAGGTGCAGGATGCGCGGCTGAACAAGGCTTACAAGACTGCGCTGGCCGCCCAGGAAGGCAACCGCAAGCAGCAACTGCAGGACCTGCAGCGCCTGTGGATCAAATACCGTGACGCCAATTGCGCCTTTGCAGGCAGCGCCACCGGCGGCACCATCGATCAGGTCAACGGCTCCGGCTGTGTGCTGGACATGACCCAGACCCGTGCCCAGGAACTCGAAAACCTGGTCGGGCCCTAGGCTGCTGCAGGTCAGTCGTGCTGAACCCTTGCACGCTTGAGCAGCTTCTTGCAGCGCTCCGAGAGGTGCAGCACGCGCAAATGCTTGCCCGCTTTGCTGTAGCGCTCGCGCAGGGTCATCAGCGCGGCAATCGCTGAATAGTCGACGAAGCTCAGGTGACGGCAGTCGAGCGTCACCTGGGCCGGGTCGTTGGCCGGGTCGAATTGATTCAGGAACGGCGTGGTCGAGGCAAAGAACAAGGTGCCGTGCAGGCGATACAGTTTGCTGCCGTCGGCTTCCAGGTGTTCATCGGCATACAGCTCACGCGCCTGTTGCCAGGCGAAGTTCAGCGCAGCGATCACGATACCGCACAGCACAGCGGTCGCCAGGTCGGTGAACACGGTGATGACCGTCACTGCGATGATCACCAGCACGTCATTGAGCGGGACCTTGTTGATCACCCGCAACGACGCCCAGGCGAACGTCTGCTGGGACACCACGAACATCACCCCCACCAGGGCCGCCAGCGGAATCCGCTCGATCAGCGGCGACAGAAACAGAATGAACAGCAGGATCATCACCCCGGCAAACACGCCGGAGAAACGCCCACGCCCGCCGGAACTGAGGTTGATCACGGTCTGCCCGATCATCGCGCAACCGCCCATGCCGCCGAACAGGCCCGAGACCATATTCGCAGCGCCCAGGGCCACGCTTTCGCGGTCAGGGTAGCCACGGGTCTCGGTGATTTCGTCGGTGAGGTTGAGGGTCAGCAGGGTTTCCAGCAGGCCGACCATTGCCATCAGGAACGCATAGGGCGCGATGATCCCAAGGGTTTCCAGGGTCCAGGGGATCTGCGGCAGCGCGAAGGTCGGCAGGCCGCCTGCGATGTGCGCCATATCGCCGAGGGTGCGGGTAGGCAAGCCGAGCAGGTACACGGCCAGGCCCACGCCGAGGATCGCCACCAGGGCCGGCGGCACGGCGCGGGTCAGGCGTGGCAGCAGGTAGACGATGGCCATGGTGGCCGCGACCAGCGCGACCATCACGTACAGCGGTGTACCGCTGAGCCAGGCTTCACCCCTTTTGAAGTGCTCCAACTGCGCCAGCGCAATGATAATCGCCAGGCCGTTGACGAACCCCAGCATCACCGGGTGGGGCACCATGCGCACCAGCTTGCCCAGGCGCAACAGGCCGAACGCGAGCATGATCAAGCCGCCCAGCAGCACGGTCGCCAGCAAATACTCCACGCCGTGTTGCACCACCAGTGCCACGATCACCACCGCCATGGAACCGGCCGCACCGGACACCATGCCGGGCCGGCCGCCGAACAACGCGGTGAGGGTGCAAATGATAAAAGCGCCGTAGAGCCCCATCAGCGGGTTGAGATGGGCCACCAGGGCGAAGGCGATGCACTCGGGCAGCAATGCAAATGACGTGGTGAGGCCGGCCAGGGCGTCGGCGCGCAGACGGGTGAGCTTCATGGAGTACCAGGGAATTGCGGGGGATAAGGCGGGGAATGGTACGGAATTGAGCGGGGCGGGGCTAGCCTCGAAGACCGAGGCGACCCCAATCGGGGCATAGGTATCTACACAACTCAGCAGCGCCCAACCGTAACCACGATGCGAAGCGAGCCGCTCTTGATCTTGATCTGCTTTTGATCCTAGGCGCCCCGTTAAACCACGCTGGCCGAACGCAGGCTTGAATCCGTGGGCAACCCGGCAGGACGCCGGGTTAGCCGCACTGGGCCATGGATGGCCCATTGCGGCGGCCCACGGATTCAAGCCGGAGAGAGGGCACACCGAGCATTAGCGAGGTGCCGAGTGGTGGGGCAAGAGCGTTTTGCTTACTTTTGCGCTTTTCAAAAGTGAGCCGCCGTCAGGGCGGAACCCTAAGTGGTCGTGACCGCAGAAACGGATATGTACTCAGTCTGATCCAACATCCTGGTCGGCCCTGAGGCCGCCATCGGGGGCAAGCCCCCTCCCACATTTGGACCTCGGAGCGTCAGGTAGATACGCGTTAGCTCCCTCGCCACAGGTGCGGTGTCGCACCAAAACTGTGTAGATACCTATGCCAATCGGGGGCAAGCCCCCTCCCACATTTGAACTGTGAATACATTCAAAGTGTGGGAGGGGGCTTGCCCCCGATAGCCTCACCCCGGTATCAAGCAACATCACACCATCTCGTGGCGAATCCACTCCACCACCGACGTACGCGTCGGCACCCAGCCCAGCCGTTCCCGGGCATGCTTGCCGCGCACTCGGCTGTTGGAGCCCAGCCCGTAGTTGGCCATTTCATAACCCCACTCGGCCTCAGCCTCGGCCAATGGCCAGTCCTGCGGCTCGCCCAGGTTCAGCGCCTGGGCAATCGCCGTGGTCATGTCGATAAAGGCCGCTTCGCCGCTTTCCACGAAGTAGAACGTGCCCGGCACATTCTTCGTCAACGCCAGCAGGTACAGCGCGACCACGTCTTCGATATGCACGTTGGACCAGATGTTCTGCCCCGGCCCCACATGACGTACCACACCACTGTTGCGAGCCTGTTTGAGCAAGCGCGGCAATTGCACGCTGTCGCGTTTCACGCCCAGGCTGTGACCGTAGATCAGGGTGTTACAGATCACGGCCGAATTCACACCCTCCCTGGCGGCGGCCAGGATCAGGTTATCGATCGCCACCCGAGCGGCCTTGTCGGCGGTCGGCTGCGGCAGATTGTCCTCGAAGTAAATGACATCACTGGCCTTGCCGCCCGACGCGTCGCCGACGATGCTCGAACCGCTGGTGTGCAGGAACGGCTTGTTGGAGCCTTTCAAGGCAGCCAGCAGGGTTTCGACGCCGGCGCGATGGTCGCTGCTGGCGGCGTTGATCACCGCATCGGCTTGCTGCGCCTGTGCGGTCAAGACCGCCGCGTCATCGAGGGTGCCGATCACTGGGGTGATGCCCAGTGCCGTCATTTCAGTAGCTTGCTCGGCGCTGCGCACCAGGCCGGTGACGGCGTGCCCGGCCTTGACCAGGCCGTTGGCGATGGAACCGCCGATAAAACCGGCTGCGCCGGTAACGAATACATTCATGGAGAGTGCTCCTGACTGGGTAAGTGATGAGCCCAGTATCCAGCAGCCCCCGACGTTGAATAACCCCGTGCCGGCCAATTCACTCTTGCGCGGCAGTCACGAATCAGCGGGCATAACGCGCCAATTTGGCCTGGATAAAGTCCAGGAAGCATTGGATACGCAACGCCAGTTGGGAGTTGCGGTAGTACACCGCATGGATTGGCTGGCGGTAGCCACTGTTGAAGGTGTCCAGCAGTGGCACCAGGCGTCCGGCATCGATGTCTTTGTGGGTCATGAAGTTGGACAGGCAGCAAATGCCCTGCCCCTCCAATGCCAGGTGGCGCACGGTTTCACCGCTGGAGGCGGCAATACCCGGCTGGATCAGCCAGCGGTCACCTTCGGCATGGCGCAGCGGCCAATGGTTGAGGGTGTCGGTGTGGGTGAACCCCAGCAACGTATGCCCGGCCAACTCGGCGACGGTGGTCGGCGTGCCGTGTTGCTTGAGGTATGCGGCGCTGGCCAGGATGTGCAGCGGCGTGCTGCCCAGGGCGCGGGCATGCAGGGTGGAGTCGGCCAGGGTGCCGATACGAATGGCAATGTCGGTGCTTTGCTCCAGCAGGTCGATGATCACGTCGTCGCTGTTGAGCTCCAATTGGATATCCGGGTACAGGCCACGAAACTCGCCGATGTACGGCATGATCCCGTGCAGCATGAACGGCACCGCCGCATTGATGCGCAGCCGCCCGGCCGGTTTTTGCTGGCGTGACGACAGACGCTCTTCCAGCTCTTGCATTTGCGCCAGGATCACCTTGGCCTGCTCGAAGAAGTACCGGCCCTCCTCGGTCAAGTCCATGCGCCGCGTGGTGCGGTTGATCAGGGTGGTATCGAGCTTGGCCTCCAGGCGCGACAAGGTGCGGCTGACCGCCGACGGCGTCTGCCCGGCCTGCTCGGCGGCGGCGGAAATCGAGCCGCACTCGATCACGCTGACAAAAATCTGTAGTTCATCGGATCGGGCTTTCACGGGCTGTCCTGGTTATCGGCTCGGGCTCATTATTGACCACTGAACAACAAATGGCCTCCCAATAGCGCCATGCCACTGAAAAATCCGCGCTTGAACCACAACGCACTGATGCGCTGGCGCACCACCTGGCCCAACCACATCCCCAGCAACGCCGGCACCAGCGCCAACAACGATGCGCTGATTTCACCGCCACCGAGCGCGCCGCGCCAGGCGAGCCCGCCGGCCAGCGCGAGGGTCGAGACGCTGAACGACAGCCCCAGCGCCTGCACCAACTGATCGCGGCTCAACCCTAGCGCCTGCAGGTACGGCACCGCAGGAATCACGAACACGCCGGTGGCCGCAGTGATGACGCCCGTGACCACCCCGCACAGCGGGCCCAGCCAGCGCTCCGTTCGGGGTTGCACCTTGAAGGTCGGCAGGAATAACCCACTCAGTGCATACACCAGTAACGCCGCACCCAACGCGCGTACCACCCACGGCCCTCCGTCCAGGCCCAGCCACAGCGTGCCCAGCCCTGCACCGAGGACAACCAGCAGCAACATCGGCCACAGGCGCTTGAGCAAGGTACTCAGGTGCCCACCCAATGCCAGTTGCCAGAGGTTGGTGACCGTCGACGGAATGATCAGTAACGCCGCAGCCTGCGCCGGCAGCATAGCCAGGCCGAGCATGCCCATGGCCACCGTGGGCAGGCCAAGGCCAATCACACCCTTGACCGTACCGGCCAGCAGGAACGTGCCGACAACCAACAGCGTCAGGGCTGGGCCGAGGTTTTGATAGAACGTCAGGAAAGTCATCATGCCGGGAGTATGCCGTCAACTGCCGTCGTTCGAACACCTGCCGGTGTCATACCAGGGCCTTGTTCGATGCCCCGGCCCTGCCCTTGCGGAAAAACCCGTAATACACCGCGCTCAGGATCAGCAGGAACGGCACGCCAAACACCAGGGTCATCCTGAACGCCTCGGTGAAATACGTGGTGATCATCACCGCACCCATCAGTACCAGCCCCAGCAAGGTGCTGTACGGAAACAGGCGCAGCTCGAAGGACAGCGTCGGCCCGCCGTGGCGTTTGCGGTAGCGCCGGAAAAACAGGTGCGTGAGGAAGATCATGAACCAGGTGAAAATTGCCCCGAACATCGAGATCGCCATCATCAGCGTGAACGAACTGTCCGGGTACAGCACATTGAGCAGGGTCGCCAAGGCGATACCGGAGCTGGACAGCAGCAAGGCATTGAGCGGGATGCCGCTGTTGCTCAACGCGCCCATGGATTTGGGCGCAAACCCTGCGCGGGACAGGCTGAACATCATGCGCGTGGTGATGTAGAGCTGGCTGTTCATCGCCGACAGCGCCGCGACCAGAATCACGAAATTCATCACCCCGGTGGCGCCGGGAATGCCGATGGTCTGCATCACTGTGACGAACGGGCTCTGGGCCTGACCCGCCTGGTTCCACGGCACGATGGCCAGCATCAGGGCCAGGGTCAGCAGGTAGAACACCACCAGGCGCACGAGGGTCGCGCGAAAGGCTTTCTTCACCGCTCGCTCCGGATCGGCCGCTTCACCGGCAGCCACCGCGATCATCTCCACACTCAGATAGCTGAAGATCGACACGATCACCGCGATCCACATGCCGCTCAACCCATGGGGGAAAAACCCCTCATGGGCCGTGTAGTTCTGCACGCCATATTCCGGGTTGCCGGAGCCGAACACCAGGTACACGGCCAGGATGATGAAGCCGACGATCGCGCTGATCTTGATGGTGGAGAACCAGTATTCGAAGTTGCCAAAGGTCTTCACACTGATCGCATTGAGCAGGATCAACACGCTGGAGAATGACACGATCCATACCCATTCCGGCACGTTGGCGAACCAGAACTTCATGTACATCGCCACCGCCGTCACCTCGGCGCCGACTGCCAGCACGATCGCCGCCCAATAGGCATAACGCACCAGGAACCCGGCCAGCGGGCCAATATAAAACTCGGCATAGGCGCCAAAAGAGCCGGAGGTGGAATGGGCCACCGTCATCTCCGCCAGGCACCCCATCAGGATCAAGGTAATCACCGCACCGATGGCATAGCTGAGCAATACGCTGGGCCCGGCATAGCCAATCGCGTAGGCGCTGCCCATGAACAGCCCGGTACCAATGGCGCCGCCGATGGCGATCATGCTCATTTGCCCGCAAGTGAGCTGGCGCCTGAGGCCCAGTTCGCGGTGGGTGATTTCTGCAAAGCCGTTGTCTGGCGTGGTCACGTGGCGTGCCCCTTTTATTATTGTGATTGGTGCTGTTGTCACAGATGGCAAGTCCTGATGCCAGTCAGTCAAGCGTACCTGGCCCGCTGTAGGAGCGAGCTTGCTCGCGAAAAATGTCAACGATAACGCGTGCTTGCTGAATGAACGCGGTGCCTGTGAGTTTTTCGCGAGCAAGCTCGCTCCTACAGAGGGCGGGGTACGCTTAAGCTCTTAGGTCACGCTGTTGCGCACCTTGAATTGCGCCTGGTCCCAGGTGGTGGTGTCGAGAATGTCACCGAGGATTTCCACCGCATCCCACACGTCGGTGAAGCGTGTGTACAGCGGGGTAAAACCGAATCGCATGATGTGCGGCTCACGGTAATCACCGATCACGCCCCGGGCAATCAGCGCCTGTATCACCGCATACCCTTGAGGGTGTTCGAAACTCACATGACTGCCGCGCCTGGCGTGTTCACGCGGGGTGATCAGCTTCAAGCCATGAACGGCGCAGCGTGCATCGACCCGCTCGATAAACAGATCGGTCAGCGCCAGGGATTTGCTGCGCAGGCTGGCCATGTCCGTCTGTTCAAATATCTCCAGCCCGCACTCCACCATGGCCAGCGAGGTGATCGGCTGGGTGCCGCACAGGTAGCGGGCGATGCCGGCACTCGGCGCGTAGCTGGATTCCATCGCAAACTGACGGGTATGCCCGAACCAGCCCGACAGCGGCTGGCGCACCAGGTCCACCAACGCGGGGTTGACCCACACGAACGCCTGGGAGCCCGGGCCGCCATTGAGGTATTTGTAGGTGCAGCCAATCGCATAATCGGCGCCGGCCGCGTGCAGGTCGATGGGCACCGCACCGGCCGAATGCGCCAGGTCCCAGAGGCTCAACGCGCCGCACTCATGGCTCAAGTCGGTGAGCGCATGCATGTCATACATATAGCCGCTCTTGTAGTTGACGTGGGTGAGCATCACCACCGCGACATCCTGGTCGATGGCGCGGGGCAGTTCGTCCGGGCTGTTGACCAGGCGCAGCACATAACCCTGTTGCAGCAGCTCGGCGAGGCCCTCGGCGATGTACAGGTCGGTGGGAAAATTGCTCGCTTCGCTGACGATCACCTTGCGCGCCGGCGCACGCTCGCGCTGTACGCTCAGCGCCGCGCTGAGCACCTTGAACAGGTTGATGGACGTGGTATCGGTCACCGCCACTTCGCCCTCGCCGGCGCCGATCAGCGGTGCCAGGCGATTGCCCAGGCGCAGGGACAGATCCGCCCATCCGGCGCTGTTCCAGCTGCGAATCAGGCCGTTGCCCCATTCTTCGGCGATCACCTGTTGTGCCCGCGCCAGCGAGGCCAGCGGACGCGCGCCGAGGGAATTACCGTCGAGGTAGATGACGCCCGCAGGCAAGGCGAACTGATCGCGCAAAGGCGCCAGCGGGTCCTGGACGTCGAGCGCTTGGCAATGGCTTCGGGTGGTCATGGTCTGTCCTGGTTTTTATAAGAGAAGATGGACCAGATAATGAACGAAGCTTTAGAGAATTTTCGTGCAAAGTGGTAGGTGAAGCGCTATTTAAGCTGTAGGAAATTCGAATTTAACTCCCAAACACGCGGATTTATTCAAATTATGATTCTTGACGCCACCGACCTGCGCCTCCTGCATTTCCTGCAACAGGATGGCCGTATCAGCAACCAGGAACTGGCGGAAAAAGTCGCGCTGTCGCCCTCGGCCTGCCTGCGTCGTTTGCGCCTGCTGGAGAGCGAAGGCGTGGTCAGCGGCTATCGGGCGGTGCTCAATGCCGAGCAGTTGGGCATTGAGCTTGAGGCCATCGTGCACCTGTCCTTGCGCCAGGATGTGGAAGATTGGCATGAGACCTTCATCGAGAAAGTGCAGGGCTGGCCGGAGGTGGCCAGTGCCTATGTGGTCACCGGCGCCAGCAACTATGTGCTGCGGGTCCAGGCGCGCAACCTCAAGCATTTTTCGGACTTTATCGTGAACCAACTCAACCGCACGGCAGGGGTCGTGGATATACGCTCGGAGATCGTGCTGCAGAAAATCAAGGATCGGGATGAGGTGCTGGATCTGGTCCTGCGCAAATAGCCCCTGCCCGCCAAACGCGTGGGCCCGCTGCGGATCGTCACTGAGGTTGGTCCGGGTGGTCACGGATCAGGCACTTGATGGCGTCCAGCTGTATTACGAAAAGTTTACGCAGAGTAATATCTGCCCCTCAGCACTTCTGAGGGGCTGATGCGCCTGCACTCACCCTTAAGAAAAACAAGTATGAAGGGAACGTTAATGGCGGATGACATGGTAAACCCGGTGGGCCTCAAGCGCGGCCTGAAGAACCGGCACATTCAACTGATTGCCTTGGGTGGGGCGATTGGCACGGGGCTGTTCCTGGGCTCGGCCGGGGTGCTCAAGTCGGCAGGGCCGTCGATGATCCTGGGTTACGCGATAGCCGGTTTCATCGCCTTCCTGATCATGCGCCAGCTCGGCGAGATGATCGTCGAAGAGCCGGTGGCCGGCTCCTTCAGCCACTTTGCGCATAAATACTGGAGCGGTTACGCGGGCTTTCTCGCAGGCTGGAACTACTGGGTGCTGTACGTGTTGGTGGGCATGGCCGAACTGACGGCCGTGGGCAAATACATCCAGTTCTGGTGGCCGGAAGTCCCGACCTGGGTCAGCGCGCTGGTGTTCTTCGTCGCGGTCAACCTGATCAACACCCTGAACGTGAAGTTTTTCGGTGAAGCCGAGTTCTGGTTCGCGATCATCAAGGTGGTGGCGATTGTCGGCATGATCGTGCTCGGCTGCTACCTGCTGTTCAGCGGTACCGGCGGCCCGCAGGCGTCGGTCAGCAACCTGTGGAGCCACGGCGGTTTCTTCCCGAACGGTGGCATGGGGCTGTTGATGTCGATGGCGTTCATCATGTTCTCGTTCGGTGGCCTGGAGCTGGTCGGCATCACTGCCGCCGAGGCCAGCGAGCCGCGCAAGGTGATTCCGAAGGCGATCAACCAAGTGGTGTACCGAATCCTGATTTTCTACGTCGGCGCCCTCGCCGTGCTGCTGTCGCTGTACCCGTGGGATCAACTGCTGCAAACCCTCGGCGCGTCGGGCGATCCCTACAGCGGTAGCCCGTTCGTGCAGATTTTCTCGCTGATCGGCAATGACACCGCTGCGCATATCCTCAACTTCGTGGTGCTGACCGCGGCGCTGTCGGTCTACAACAGCGGCGTGTACTGCAACAGCCGCATGCTGTTCGGCCTGGCCGAGCAAGGCGACGCGCCCAAGGCGTTGATGAAGCTCAACAAGCAAGGCGTGCCATTGCGGGCGCTGGCGATTTCGGCGCTGGTGACCCTGCTGTGCGTGGTGGTCAACTACGTCGCGCCGAAGAGTGCCCTGGAGTTGCTGTTTGCATTGGTGGTTGCCTCGCTGATGATCAACTGGGCGCTGATCAGCATCACCCACATCAAGTTCCGCAAGGCCATGGGCGAGCAAGGCGTGACGCCGTCGTTCAAGACCTTCTGGTTCCCGTTCAGCAACTACCTGTGCCTGGCGTTCATGCTGGTGATCATCAGCGTGATGCTGGCGATCCCGGATATTCGTGAGTCGGTGTATGCGATGCCGGTGTGGGTGGGGATTATCTATATTGCCTACCGGTTCCGGATGCGCAGGAACAGTGCGCGAGTGGTTGCTCGGTAGACCGCTCTGCGAATGGCACCTCAACAATAAAAAACGGCACTTCCCGAGTGCCGTTTTTTAATACGAGTGCCGCCTTTACCGTCCGTCTTAACTGTCACTTCTGACAGTAGTCAAAAATAATAGCCCTGCCAAATACTCAGGCTCATTTTCAAAGAGTCTGACTATCATGAGTAAGTTAATCACACTTACCTTCTCCAATAACAATATTGAGGCCACTCCGTACGTGGGCAAGCCATCCCAAAGCGTTCGTATTGTGCAGCAAGCAGACGGGAACTCTGGCATTCGCAGTTTCTATACCGATCTAGCGCTCAATCTCTCCGAGACCGGAGTATGGGCATCCCCCTACGAAGGCAGTGCTTATCAAAGCTTTTGGATAATCCAGCAGCCTGACGGCTCCAGTATCATTCGAAATGCTTATTCAGGCAGTGCTTTAACAATGACTGAATTTGGGGTCCGATCAAGCAGCTACGTAGAGGGCAATCGAAATCAGCGCTTCAACCTGATCCCCCAAGCGGATGGGTCTACAGGGCTGCGTAAAGTCTCTCGTTCATTATTCAACGGAACCGTCGACGCTTTTGAAGCCATAAAAAGGGTAGGCAATTGGTTTTTCAATAGTGTCCAGCAACCCACAGGCTTCTATCACCCTAAAAATTCCGTACTTACCTGCGAGCTTTTACTCACAGGGACGATTGAAGGCAGCCAACCGACGTTGATAATCGGTGCCGCCTATACAGACCCTGACACTACTTATGCGCTTCCTCGGATCTACCCCTTGACGGTAGGACTCAATACGATAAGGGATGAGGGCGGCGGCATGGTCTATTTGCTACTCGGCGGTGAAGAAAACACCGCAAACCTGACATTTACCTCAGGGGTTGTAGAAGCGCCCTGTTTTGAACATAAAAAAAACACCCTTAAAAACTATAGAGATATGCTGAGAGCCTGGGACAGTTCGCCCTTTGTCGAACTTATCAGTGAGCGCGCAGTTGTCACCGTCAGTCGTGCGGCGGCATTGACCTACCAAAGCAGTGACCAAAACATCCTGATGGATACTTACGAACAAATAATATCTATCGAGGACAACCTGTTGGGCCTTGATGGATCAACAGCACTGCACAAGAGAGCGCCTCTCAAACACCACCTTATTCTGGGCAATTACGGAGGACCGGGATATGCCCATGCCGCGCATGGATATACGGCCTATCATGAAAATTTCGGCCGAGAATTGCTGACACCCAATGGCCTGAAAGGATCGTGGGGAGTCGCTCATGAACTCGGGCATCAAAATCAGATGCTGGCCTACCTCGCGCCTGACTTTATTGAAGTGACTAACAACATTCACTCACTCGCGGTAGAACGTGCGTTCGGATTGCCTTCGACACTGACCGGACAAGGTGCCGATGGGCGAGACATTTGGGACAGTACACTTGCGAAGCTCGGCTCACCCAACCTATCAATTGCTGATTTGGGTATATACGAACGCCTGGCTGCACTTGAACAACTCAGACTCGCATTTGGTGATCAGTTTTGGCGAGACCTGAACAGAACGACTCGAGAACAATGGTCATCAAATGGCTTTTGGCCTAATCGGGAAAAAGCCTTTGACAACCTTGGGTTGTTTGCCTCGATAGCCGCTAAGGCTGACCTGCGCGACTTCTTTTCCGCTTGGGGTATACCTCTTTCAAATCAGTGTAAAGAGGACATCGGGCGCTTGGGCTTGCCATTACCATCGGTCAAGCCGCAAACCCTCCGTGAGCCTCGGTCAACGCAACCATCAACTATTGCGCCACCGGAACTCATACACTGCACCGACCATCCTCACCCATTTGGCTGTAACACTGACAGTACACATTAAGCATCTCGTATCGGTAAAAGCACTCTTCGCCAGGACGTCGGCTAACTTACCTACAGCGAAGAGCGCACCCGCCAGAGTTCGGGAAACAACACCGTGTCGAGCATCTTGCGCAGGTAACCCACACCTTCCGTGCCGCCGGTACCCGGTTGGAAGCCGATGATGCGCTCCACCGTGGTGACATGCCGGAAGCGCCACTGGCGGAATGAATCTTCCAGGTCGATAAACTTCTCGGCCAATTGATACAGATCCCAGTAACGACTCGGATCGCGGTATACCTCACGCCACGCGGCCTCCACCGATTCATCGTGAACCGTTGCCGCCGCCGGGTCGCGCTCGGCCCGTTTCGGGTCTATCGCCAGACCGGCCTTGAGCATCAGGTTTACGGCCTCGTCGTATAACGACGGCGTAGCAATCGCCACCTGCAATTGCTGCTGCAACTCCGGGCGATGGGCGTGGGGCCGCAGCAGCGCCGGGCTCTTGTTGCCGAGAATGAATTCAATCTCGCGGTACTGGAACGACTGGAACCCCGACGACTGCCCCAGGAACGGGCGGATCGCCTTGTATTCAGACGGTGTCATGGTCGCCAGCACCGCCCAGGCGTGCACCAGTTGATCGAAGATCCGCGAGACCCGCGCCAGCATCTTGAACGCCGGCGGCAACTCACCGAGGCGCACATGGTCGCGGGCCGCCTTGAGTTCGTGCAGCATCAGTTTCATCCACAGCTCCGAGGTCTGGTGCTGGATGATGAACAGCATTTCGTTATGGTCCGGCGACAGCGGGTGCTGGGCGCTGAGGACTTTGCCCAGGTCCAGGTAGTCGCCGTAGCTCATGGACTCGGAAAAATTCAGCTCGGCGTTGTGCCATTCCTCCGGGGGTCGGTAATCGGCAGGCTTATATTCTGAAGAGAAGGGACACTGGCTCATCGCGTGGGCTCCAAAAGCGGGCGCAGGATTGCGCGGACCGGGCTGGCGTCCAGGTTGGCAAAACGCAGCGGCAGCGCGATCAGTTCGTAGTCGCCCTCCGGTACGTCGTCGAGCACGATGCCTTCGAGGATCGCCATGCCATGGCGCGCCACAGCGTTGTGCGAGTCCATGGTCTTGGACTGTTGCGGGTCCAGGGAGGGCGTGTCGATCCCGATCAGGCGCACGCCGAGGCCGGCGAGCAGCTCGATGGTTTGCGGGGCGATGGCCGTGAAGTCTGAATCCCATTGCGTCAGGGGGGCTTGTGGATAAGTGCGCAGCAGCACGCGTTCGGGCAGGTTATCCACACGCCCCTGCAGTTGATGCGGTTGCACCAGGGCACCACTGCCCAGGCAGTGCAACACCCGGCACGGGCCCATGTACACGTCCAACGACACCTCGCCAATCGGCGCGCCATCGGCGCTGTAATGCAGCGGCGCATCCACATGGGCGCCGGTGTGCGGCGACAGCGTCACACGCCCCACATTCACCGGGCACTGCGGCCCGAACTGCCACACGCGCTCTTCCTGGAACGGCGTATCGCCCGGCCAGGTCGGGGTCGCCGCACTCAAGGGCGGGCTGATATCCCACCACGTTTTTATTGGGTTCATTTAACGGCTCTCACTCATTCCTGAGTGAATGATACGAGGGCCGGACGTGAATTTTCTTGCGAATTCTGGCGTGAACGGGGAGTTCTTTCGCAGTTACTGCGAGAAAGTCGCTTATTTACGCGCAGAACCGCCTCTGAACACAGTGGCGATGCAACCGGCAATACAAGGTGGGAGGGAGCTTGCCCCCTCCCACATTGACCGCGCTTCGTATCAGGCTGCGCTTCTGGGCATACCGATGTCGAGTCCAGACCACCAGCCCCCGCTGCGACGCTATAGGGTTCGACTCTTATTCCCTTGCCTCGGAGTCATCATGTCCAAGCCCATCACCGTACTGCGCGACACCCATCCCTTGCCGGTCCTGGATGCCTGCAAATGGGAAAAGCTCGAAGGCGACCCGCACACCGTCAACCTCAACGCCTACACCAGCGAAGACGGCAGCAAGATCATGGGCACCTGGATCTGCACGCCGGGCAAGTGGTACGTGGACTACGTGAAATGGGAGTACTGCCACTTCCAGGAAGGCTATTGCATCATCACGCCGGAAGGCATGGAGCCGATTCACCTGCGGGCTGGGGATATCTTTGTGGTGGAGCCCGGGATGAAGGGGACGTGGGAGGTAGTGGAGACGGTGCGTAAGTATTTTGTGTTTGCCTGAGCCATCTCTACAGCAAGCGGTTTTCCTACGGTGAACGGGCTCGCCCGACATCGTTTGTAGGAGCGAGCTTGCTCGCGAAAAACGTCAACGATAACGCGTGTTTCCTGGACGCACGCGGCGTCTGTGAGTTCTTCGCGAGCAAGCTCGCTCCTACAGTAGACCTTATTGCCTCAACTCCACTCACCCCATCATTCAGGCTTGCGATAGCTGTTAATGATCGCCGAAAAGTCCTTGCCCCCTTCCCCACGCTGGCTCATCGATTGATACAACTGCTGGGCCACCGCACCGAGGATCACCGGCTGTTTTGCCTGGCGCGCCGCTTCGGTGGCCAGGCCCAGGTCCTTGAGCATCAGGTCGGCGCCAAAACCGCCGGTATAACCGCGCGACGACGGCGCAGTTTCAATCACGCCCGGCCATGGATTGTAGGTGTCCGAACTCCAGCAGCGCCCGGTGGAGCTGTTGATGATGCCGGACAGCACCTGCGTGTCGATGCCCAGCGCATCGCCCAGGGCCATCGCCTCACTGACGCCGACCATGCTGATGCCCAGCAGCAGGTTGTTGCAGATCTTGGCGATTTGCCCCGTGCCCACGTCGCCGCAGTGCACGATGTTGCGGCCCATCTGCGCCAGTACCGGTTGCAGGGTGGCGAACAGTTCAGGCGTGGCGCCGACCATGAAGGTCAGCGTGCCGGCTTGCGCCCCGCCGGTGCCGCCGGACACCGGTGCGTCGGCCATCACCACGCCTTGCCGGGCGGCGGCAGCGGCGACATCGCGGGCGGTCTGTGGGTCGATGGTGCTGCAATCCACGGCGGGAATGCCGCTGCCGATGCCGGCGAGCACACCGTCTTCGTTCAGCCACACACTGCGCACATGGGCGGCGGCCGGCAGCATGGTGATCACCAGTTCAGCGCCCTGGGCCGCGTCACGCGGTGAGTCGCTGATGTGGCCGCCCAACTCGGCCAGTTCCTTGAGGACGGTCTGGTTCAGGTCGAACAGGTTCAGCGCGTGCCCGGCCTTGATCAGGTTGCGGGCCATGGGCGCGCCCATGTTGCCCAGGCCGATAAATGCAATCTTCATGGTCGTCTCCCAGGTTTCAGCGCAGGTTGATGGTGGTGTTGACGCCATCGTTGACCGTGTCGTCATCGAACCAGCGGCTGGTGACGGTCTTGGTCTGGGTGTAGAACTGCACCACCTGCTTGCCGTACGGGCCCAGGTCCCCCAGCTTGGAACCACGGGAGCCGGTGAAGCTGAAAAACGGCACCGGCACCGGGATCGGAATGTTGATGCCGACCTGGCCTACATCGATTTCACTCTGGAACTTGCGCGCCGCCGCGCCGCTCTGGGTGAACAGGCCGGTGCCGTTGCCGAACGGGTTGGCGTTGACCAGCGCAATGGCTTGATCGAGGGTGTCGACCTCCAGCACCACCAGCACCGGGCCGAAGATTTCTTCGGTGTAGATGCGCATGTCGGTGGTCACGCCCGAGAACAGGGTCGGGCCGACAAAGTTGCCTTGCTCGAAGCCCTGCACCTTGATGTCGCGGCCGTCCAGCTCCAGCGTGGCGCCTTCTTTCACGCCGCTTTCGATCAGTTCCAGGATACGTGCCTTGGCGCGCTTGGAGATCACCGGGCCCACATCCGTACCCGCCTCGCTGCCGGCGTTGACCTTGAGCTTTTGCGCCAGCGCCTTGAGGTCCGGCAGCCATTGCTTGGACGCGCCCACCAGCACCACCACCGAGGTGGCCATGCAACGTTGGCCCGCCGCGCCGAAACCGGCACCGACCAGGGCATTGAGGGTGTGTTCGCGGTTGGCATCCGGCAGCACCACCGCGTGGTTTTTGGCGCCCATCATCGATTGCACGCGCTTGCCGTGCTTGCCGGCCAGGTCATAGACGTGGGTGCCCACGGCGGTCGAACCGACGAAGGATACGGCCTTGATGTCTTTGTGGGTGCACAGCGCATCCACCACGTCCTTGCCGCCGTGCACCACGTTAAGCACGCCAGCAGGGACACCGGCTTCCAGAGCCAGCTCCACCAGCAGCATGGTCGAAAGCGGGTCTTGCTCAGACGGTTTCAGGACGAAGGTATTCCCGCACGCGATCGCCATCGGGAACATCCACAGCGGAATCATCGCCGGGAAGTTGAACGGGGTGATACCGGCGCACACGCCGATGGGTTGGCGCAGCGTGTAGGTATCCACGCCACCGGCGACGTTTTCAGCGAATTCGCCCATTTGCAGGGTGCCGATGGAACAGGCGTGTTCCACCACTTCCAGGCCACGGAAAATATCGCCCTCGGCATCGGCAATGGTCTTGCCCTGCTCGTTGCTGAGGACCACGGCAATGCGCTTGGAATGTTCGCGGATCAAGGCTTGCAGCTTGAGCATGATGCGCATGCGCGCGCCGATCGGCGTCAGCTTCCAGGTCTGGAAGGCGCGATGGGCGGCGTCGATGGCCGCGTTGACCTCATCGGCCGTGGCGAACGGGACTTTGGCCAGTACTTGCTGGGTAGCCGGGTTGACGATGTCTTGCCATTCGGTGGTCTTGGACTCGACCCACTCGCCGTTGATCAGCAACTTGACCTGTTGTACGGAAATATCGGCAGATGCGTTCATGAGGGTCTCCGGATCTTGTTGTTATGCAGAGAGTGAATCGCCTTGAAGAAGGAGGCGTTCGGACTGTTTTTGGAGTATAGATGTGCAAATCTCTAATAAGAACGCACATAAAAGCCGGTCCAATATGCAAAAAAACATTACATCACTGGGCTCCCTGAACTGGGATGACCTGAAGTTTTTTCTCGAAGTGGCCCGCACCCGCAAGGCCAGTGTCGCCGCCAAGCGCCTGGCGGTTGACTACACTACGGTGTCGCGGCGCATCAGCTCGCTGGAAGTGTCGCTGGGCACGCTGCTGTTCGAAAAATCCCGGACCAACGGTTTTGTCCTGACCGCTGAGGGCCAGCGTTTGCTGGGTTACGCCGAATCCATCGAAAGCACCCTGCACATGGCGTGCGAACAAGTCTCCGGCTCCGGCGTGGCGCTGTCCGGCCATGTGCGCATGGGCTGTACCGAGGGCTTCGGCAGCTTCTTCGTCACCCCGCAACTGAGCCACTTCGTCGACACCTACCCGGCGATCTCGGTGGACATCCTGCCCCTGCCGCACTTCATCAGCCTGTCCAAGCGCGAAGCCGACATCGTCATCGCCCTGGAACGCCCGGAACACGGCCCGTACGTGTGCTGCAAACTATGCGACTACAAACTGCAGCTGTACGCCACACAGGACTACCTCGACCAACACCCGCCGATCCAGCGCCCGGCGGATCTGGCCGAGCATCCGTTTATCAGCTACGTGGATGACCTGGCGTTCAGCTCGGAGTTGCTGTACTTGGCGAACGTAGTACCGGGCGCCAGCGCCAGCCTGCGCAGTACCAGTGTGATTGCACAATACGTCGCCGCGCAGCAGGGCCGGTCGATGGCGATATTGCCGTGTTTTTTGGCGGCGCAGGACCCGCGACTGCTGCCGGTGCTGGGGGAGCAGATCGCGATTACGCGGCAGTTCTGGATGTATTGCCGGGAGGATTTGAGGAAGTTGAAGCGAATTACGTTGTTGTGGGACTACATCCGGGAGGTGACGGAGCAGAATCAGAGGTTGTTGATGGGGGAGACGCGGGAGATGCGGTTTGCCAGTCAATAAGCCTACCGGGTTTCTGGATAAGCCAGCGCGGATCGAATCTCCGAATTCCCGCTTGGCCAGATTTCTGGAGGGTTGCCACACCAAATGTTCCGAGCAGCCAATCCGAGGAGGACTTGCCGGAATACTTTAACTGCGGCCGCGATGACTTCCCATTTTAAGAGTAGATCTAACAGATTTTCCCCTTAAGCATTCCTCAGTTGGAGCGTTACATAGAGCGCCCAAAAACCGCCTATGAAAATTTTAAGCGTAAGGCTGTTGTTTGCATCAAAGACATTGCGGCTTGCAGATTTGAAGCCAAAGTCAGAATGGGATTAGATGCTTGCTGTAGCCGAATTTAACACCTGATGCAAAAAAGCCCCCGCACTCACGCTGTTTTGTGCAGCTCTGGCACTCATGCGCGTACTCATTCTTCCAGTCACTGATTGACTTCCGGTAGTAGGGCTGAATGTCCGGATTCACCAAACAAAGCTGATGATTATAGACCGAGATATTCATACCGTATTTGGCCAGAATACCAACCGATTTGCTGAGCGTGTCTTTGTATTCGACAGGGTCGATCCACAGCTCATCAAGATTGGCCCTGGTGAAACCCATCATCTCAAGGCCCATTAGCGCAACATGGTCAACAAACAGCAGATTGCGTGCAATGAACTCACACAGTTCAGGCAGGCGCTGCACTGATAGTTTGTGAATGACAACTCGGATCTCAACCTTCTGACCCAAGCGCTTCAGATTGAGGATGCCCTGAATGGTTTCATCGAAGGCACCCTGGGCCTGGACGATGTAGTCATGTAGCGTAGGATCGTCTGAATAGACAGGGATTCCGATCATCGCGTCGGGCAATTCAATCCGCGCATATTTTTCAGCGAATGCTGGGTCTTTGAAGCTGCGCCCGTTTGAGAGGATATGGATTGCGGTTCTCGGCAGGTAACTTTTTGTCAGACTGATAATTTTAAGGAAGCGCTCCCGATTGGTTGTCGGCTCGCCCCCAGTAAACCCCAACTCGCGGGTATCTTTGGGAATAAGCGGAATCAGACTCTCGATTTCGTCAAGTATCCACGAGTCATCAGCTGCTTTAGGCGGTTGTGAACACATAAGACAGTAATGATTGCATTGCTCGGTGACCAAGATGCTGTTGTGCGGCGACGATGCTCGAAACAGCACGCTAATGCTCTGACGACCAGCTGAAAGTCGGATGATGTCACCATCACCGATGTAGCTGTAGTCATTCGGTAAGAGCGAGTAATCGGAGTCGGACGGCAGTACCTCAACCAACTGTCGATGTTTCTCAAGCAGAAGGTAGTGCGCGAATCCTCGGGGGATCTCCTGATCGGAAACCAAGTAGGCTACTTCCCGTCGCAAGACTTCTGGCAAACTCCGGCTGGTCGACACCTTGAGCAGAGTAAGTTCCCTATGAACATCAACCGCATGGATGCGGATAATCTTTCCGCCGAGTTTCAGCATCGGTTGGCCCAACCCATAAAAATCCGTTTTGTTTGCTCATCACTTTCCATCAGTTCAATGAGATGCTTAAAAATCGCCATATTTCGCTTGCAGAAAGAGGACTCAGGTTTTCTTGCTACAAAGTCCTTATGAATGGCGTGATGGTAGACAGGCTCCGCTCCACAGTAAGGTTCAAATGCACAATCAGAGCACATTGGAGCGCTTAAGGTGAAAGAATTTTCCAGTGCATCCAGAAGCTGATCAGAGAGGATGATTTCCTCATATGAGTGTTCAAGAATGCTGCCCAGACGGAACGTATGATCTCCCATTTCAGCAAGCATACGGCTTTCATCTGAGGCGTAGACCGATCCATCGTAGTTGAACACGATGGCTGCGATACCAGCGCCAGCAGGGTTCATCAAATCAACGAAACCAGGGTCCCCTGATGTCAGCATTTTTGTCAGCACGAGCGAAGAATATTGCTCTACAAATCGTATGCCGGACTTATTTAGTTCAATGATGTACTCAAGGCCCTCCTTGTAAAATTCCAGCCAGCGCTCCGTATCATACGACATGAATTTTTTAGTCTTTATCGCAAAACCGTAAGGGGAGAGCGTGCGGAGGAAGATGCCATCAAAGCCTAGGCGCAAGTACTCATCAATTATGTCGCGTGCTCGTATCAGGCTCTTATCTGTGGTTGTCATCAGGGCTGACACTTGGTCATAGCCGAGGGCTGCACGGGCTTTCTTCAAGCCTTCCTCGAAACGCTGATGACTATCTCTGCCCGGGCGTGGACGATTTGCATTATGCAGATCCATTGGTCCGTCGAGCGAAGATGAAAGAACTATATTGTGCTGCTTACAGAAGTCGAGCACATCATCGGTCAGTAGCGAAAGCGTGGTTGCAATGACGAACTGTAGGTCGCGCCCTTCCTTGACGTTACGTTTTTTGGCCTCAAGAACAACGTACCTCACCATCTCGAAGTTCAGCAGCGGCTCTCCACCCTGAAATTCAATTTTGATGGCGGGATTGGGTGACATAAAAACGAAATCTAACGACTTGTCTGCCATCTCTGTGGTCATGTCGAATTCGCCTTTGCTCTCCGACTGCCTCGAAACCTGGCAATACGGGCAGCTATGGTCACACCGAAGAGTCACTACAAAGATATGCAGGTTGGTGAACTCTGCCAACCTGGATAATCGCGTACGAATTTTTAGAGCCAGAAGCTGAAGTGGCGCTTGCTCATTGGTGAAGCGAATGAACTGCTTGGATCGAAGCGTAGGGATCAGCTCTGATGAGAGCGGAAGCGTCTTGCTAATGATCGGTTCAAGCATCGGCACAGGTATGACATGAAATTCGCCTGCCATGTTGGTAATGACGTACTCATCGTCATTCAGACGGTCGAACTTAAAGGGCAGCAACTCGTAGGGACGTTGCTGCGCGTAGAACTCCAGCTTTTGGAATTTACTCACTAATCAGTCCGGTTTTTGAAAAGGCCAGTCCGAGTATCAGGTTCTTGATCGGTTGCGTCTCAACTGCCAGTCGGTGACGAAGCTGATAATCGAGCGCATCCTTTTTGAACTCTTGGACCGCACACAGAAAGGACTGCTCGTCCACTCCGATATTCGATGACAAAGCGCAGACGAACTGCCCCCCATCAGGGGTTATATCAACCGTCAGGGCGTTGATCGATCGATATGCAGCTTTCTGCAAAACCTGCGCGTCATAAAGCCGCTCATCAAAAACGAGCTTATGAGAGAAATCCATTACCGACCCGAATAGTGGGAGCTGTGGGAACTGTGCGAAGAGTGAGAGCTATGGGAGCTGTGATAAGCCATCATCTGCCCGTGATCGCCGCGTTTGAGAACAAAGGCAAACAAATCGTTGCCACCACGGACCGAAAGGTTCTCGCTTTGGGCTTCAGCTTGAAATGTGTTCTTGGCTTCAGAGCTGGGCTCTACAACCTCATAGGTAGTTAGAGCGGAAGCTTGTTCTGTAGCAACGGCTGCAGCCAAAGTGGCCAAGGGAACCAGAAATGAGCGCTTTTTCATTGCAGATGTCCTTATCGATGTGATGGTTATTCGCCTCAGTGTCGGTGACTCGCGCTGATGATGTCAATGTAGTATCGACTAATGGCCTTTTACTCATCCACAACGCGATAATCGGCTCCCTTCTGATTTCGGACTTCTTGCCGCTGGGTATAAATTGAGAAAATGCTAGGGCCGAAAATGATGCTGATCCCAACACCTACAAGCTCTCCATAAACGCCACAGTTTGCGAACGCCTTTGTCAGCGCCATAGCACCTGCTCGCCGACCATTAAGACACTAAAGCCTTACGCGAGACGTTGTTGTGGGATTACATCCGGGGGGTGACGGAACAGAATCAGGGGTTGTTGATGGGGGAGACGCGGGAGATCACGTTCGCAGATTAAAGAGCCATCAACGACGATTCCCTTTAAATTGCAGGACGTTTCCTAGAGAATCCATGGCCTATTGCGCCATAGGATTTGAGTGTCTAGCCTCCTCGGGTCGCTGCAAAACGGCGACTGGGTTTAGCGACCCGAGAAACGTAGGTTCAACGCCCTCAATTACTTTGGCTGGCCACTTTTGCTTGCCTCATTGTGTTATGGCGGCTGTGCGCGGGAGACCTTCGGGTCTACCGGGTTCCTAGGTTACCGGTTCGCTAACCCGCGTACAGCTGCCACCTCTCCATGTTTAGCGACGTGCCGTGGCGGTTTCTACTTATTAACCTAAGGAAAAACCATGTCCAAGATCGTTCCCGATCCACCGCTTTCCTCGATCATTACCCTGGGCGTCGTCACCTTCGGCGACTACGGCGAAAACCAAAAACCATTGTTCCGCGTCAATGCCGGCATACCGGTTGAGGAAGCCCTGGAGCACGCCTCTACCCTGCTTTTTTACTCCAAGAAACTCGCAATGGAAGCCGCCATGGATGTGCGCGGCGAGCAGTACGCTTGGGCCGCGCATTATCTGTGTGAGATGGGCAAGGCGGTAGTGGATGACTTGACGCAGGCGATGACGCCGAGCCGTTGAGCGAACACAGTCTTAAGCACAATGCAGTACAACTGTGGGAGGGGGCTTGCCCCCGATGGCGGAGTGTCAGTTGCCAGTTGTATTGGCTGACACACTGCTATCGGGGGCAAGCCCCCTCCCACATTTGAATGCGTTTCAGATTGAGGACGGTGAAGGCCTTAGTCCGCGATGACCACAATCGACACGCGTCGATTTTCGGTGCGCCCCGCCGCCGTTGTATTTTCCGCCACGGGCTCGCTGCTGCCCAGGCCGCGCAGTTGGATGTTTTGTTGTTTCATGCCCACGCTGCTCAGCACCTTGCCCACACTTTCAGCACGGCGCAGGGACAAGGCCTGGTTGTAGAGTTCCTTGCCCGACGCGTCGGTGTGGCCGTCGACGCGTACACGTTCGATGCCTGCGCCCACCAGGGCCTTGCCGATGCGCTCGACGATGTCGGTGCTCGGTTTGTTGAGGGTTTCGACGTCGCTGCCAAACAGCACTTTGCCAGACAAGCCGAAGGCCCAGCCTTCGTCGGTCAGCTCGAAACCCTGCTGCTTGAGCACGGCCACTTGTGCCGGGCTCAGGCCTTTGGGCGGTGAGGTCTGGCAGCCGCCGAGGACCAGGCAGGCGAGAAGCAAGCTGATGAATACAACGCGCGGGTGAGAGAACAAGGGATTAACTCCTGTGCTGGACATTGACGACAGAGTGCACAGGCTCCGCCGTTTGCTGACTGCCCGAAGACAGCCGCTTGGCTTGGTACATCGCCACATCGGCGGCATTGAGCAGGGTGCCGGGCGTGGCGCCATGATCGGGATAAATGGCGATGCCGATACTGAGGGAGGTCAAGACCTGGGTGTTGCCGGGCAGCGGGATCGGTTGGTCCATGCTGGCAATGATCTTGTCGGCAATGCGTTGCGCATCCTCGATTTTGTTCAGCGGCGCCAGCAGGACGGCGAATTCGTCACCGCCCAGGCGGGCCACCAGGTCATCTTCGCGCAGCTGTGCCCGCACGCGCTCGGCAACGGCCACCAGTACGGCATCGCCGGCGGCGTGGCCGAAGTTGTCGTTGATGTCTTTGAAACGATCGCTGTCGAGAAACAGCACGCCTACCCGTTCGTTGACTTTGGCGGCGCTGCGCAAGGCTCGAATCAACCGGCCTTCGAAGAATGCACGGTTGGGCAGGCCGGTGAGGCTGTCGTGGCTGGCCTGGTGCGCGAGGGTTTCGTTTTCGCTTTGCAGATGACTTTGCCAGGCCTCCATCTCGCCCAACAGGGCATTGAAGTCGCTGCCCAGGCTGTCGAGTTCGGCAATCTGGGCCGGGGGCACGCGCCGGTCAAAGTCGCGCTCGCTGCGGGCGGCGTGGGCCACGGCGGCAAGGCTTTGCAGCGGCCCGGTGATGCCATTCAACAGACGCCGCGCCAGATGCAGCGCCACCCAGGCGCTGAGCGCGGTACAGATCACAATGCCCGCCAGGCCGCTGAGCAGGAAGCGCAACAGGCTGCCGCCATGACCGGTCAGGTGGATACTGCCGACCGTTTGCCCCTGGTGAAGGATCGGCTGGCTGATGGGTTGCTCGAGCAAGGCATGCGCCAGTTCGAGTTCAACCCGCGACAACATCCCGTTGTTCGGCCGCACCCATTGCGCCAGCAGCTTGCCACTGGCATCGAAGACTTCGGCCTGGGCCACCTCTTCGGTCGAAGCGATCAGGCTCAAGGCTTCAGTGGCGGCGGCGCTGTCGTCGAACACCACAGCCGCTTCCACGGTGTAATTGATCGAGCGTGCGATCAAGTGCAGGTTGTGCTCGGCGTACACCCGCAGCGCCAGCACGCCGAGCAGGGTCAGGGACACACTGGCCAGCGCCACCGCCACCAGGGCCAGGATCATGTGCCCTCTGCCGATGACCGACCTCAGGGTCGGTCGCGTCTTGGCCGGCCTCATGGCGTCGGCGCTCGACGGCGCGACAGTTGCAGCACGCTGGGGTGAATGCGTACGCCACTGCGGGCAACGGAATCCAGGTTCACCTCAAACGACACTTGCGCATCACTCACCCGCAGGCAGAACAGGCTGCCCACGGTGCATTGATCGCCGCCTTCGCTGATGCTGAGCACCGGATGGCCGATCAATGAAGCAAACAACGCGGTGCGTTCGTCAGCGCTGAGTTTGCCGATGTAGACGGCGTCGCAGGCACTGACGATGTCCGGATGGTTGGCCAGCAAGCGTCGCACTGCCACCGGTCGGCCGGTGGCCTGGGTGGTGCCCTTGATCAGGTCGTCGGTGTACTGGGTGGGCCCGACGATGCACAAGCGCAGTTGCACAGGCTCCACCGGCCAACGGGCATAACTGAGAATCCCCAGCACGACTTGGGTGACCGTCTGGGCGCGCTGCTCGGCCAAACTGGGCGTTTGAGCCCAGGCCTGTGGAGCGAGCAGGCATAGCACCGCCACCTGCAACAGGCGTCTCCAGCTCAAACTGCGCTCTGAGAGCGAGACAGCCACGTTCATGCAGCAATTCTCTCAAGAAATTCGATGGTGATGCCGCAACGATAGCACAGCAGCGGAAAACCCCATGACGCGAGGCTTTCCACAGTGCTGAGTATTTTTTCAGAAAAATCAGACATCTGAATCAAAAATATCGCATGACCGTTCAGTCAGCTTCCTCGGCCATGGCGTCCAGCTCCAGCATCAGCCCGCTCAAGCGTTTGACCCGGCGCCGTACGGCTTCCTCAAAGACGCCGGCACGGGGTTCGATCAGGCTGAACCAGCGTTTGGCGCGGGTGATGCCGGTGTAGATCAGTTCTTTGGTCAGTACCGGGTTCAACGCGTCCGGCAGGATCAGCGCGGTATGGGCGAACTCCGACCCCTGGGATTTGTGCACGGTCATGGCATAGACGGTTTCCACATCATTGAGCCGACTGGGCAGCACGAAGCGCACACCACCCTGGCCGTCATTGCGCGGGAAAGCCACGCGCAGCACCTGAGGGCCGCCGTCGCTCTCGGGCAATTTCAGGGCGATACCGATATCCCCGTTCATCAGGCCCAGGCCGTAGTCGTTACGGGTCATCAGCACCGGACGCCCTTCATACCACTGCTCGTCGCCCTCGATCAGCCGCACCTTGCGCAGGGCGGCGGTGATGCGCAGGTTCAGCCCTTCGACGCCCCAGGGACCTTTGCGCACGGCGCAGAGCAACTGGAACGCGTCGAAGGCTTGCAGCAGTTGTTGCGCCCAGTGGGTCCAGGCGTGATCGTCACGCGGGGTCTGCGGCGCAGGACGCGCCGACTGCAGCAGGTTCAGGTAATAGCGATAGCCCTGGGCACCTTCGCCCTGCCCGTCCAGCACCAGGCGCTCAAGCGCGTGATCATGCTCGCCCTTGAGGCTGAGGCAGAACAGGTCGTCATGACTGCGCGCGGCCAGCAACATGCGCGCTTGCTCAGCGTTCTGCTGGTTGACCCAGCGCGCCAGTTGGCCGATGCCGCTGCCCTCGCCGAAGCGACGCGAGTAGCGCAGCATCACCACCTGCTGGGCCAGCGGATGACTGCCGTCAAGGTCTTCCTGCAAGCCGCTGTTGCCGAGGTCTTCGGCGCTGACCGCTTGCAGCCATTGGCGGG
>NZ_CVTN01000033.1:0-8386 GCF_900004915.1 Pseudomonas sp. 31 R 17 | reverse complement strand
CCGCGCCCGCCTCGACCGAGGCGAGCTGGTCCTTGTCCCCCAGCAGCACCAGGCGAGCATGGGGTGGCAGGGCGTCGAGCAGGTTGGCCATCATTTCCAGATCGATCATCGACGCTTCGTCCACCACCAGCACATCCAGCGGTAACGGGTTGCCGACGTGATGACGGAAGTGCCGAGTGCCCGGGCGGCTGCCCAGCAACCGGTGAACCGTGGTGACCTGGGTCGGGATTTTTTCGCGCACGCTGTCGGGCACTTTCAGCGACAGCACTTGCTGGCTGATGGATTCGGTCAGACGCGCGGCGGCTTTACCGGTGGGCGCGGCCAGGCGGATGCGCAGGGGATTGCCGCTCTCCACGGCAGGCGCCTGCAACAGCGCGAGCAGGCGCACCACGGTGGTGGTCTTGCCGGTGCCGGGGCCGCCGGTGACGATACTGAATGCGCCCCGGGTGGCCAGGGCACAGGCGAGTTTTTGCCAGTCGATCACGCCATCGGGCGCCGGTTGATCGAACAAACCATTCAGGCGCTGCGGCAAATCGGCGGCGACGCTTTCGTGGCTGGCCAGCCGCAGGCGCAAGGCACTGTCGATGCGCCGTTCATAAGCCCAGTAGCGGCGCAGATAGAGGCGTTTTCCGCACAGCACCAACGGGCGGCTCCGCGCCGACTCACTGTCATCGAACGCCGGCGCGACCAAACGGCTGGTAGCCAGGACATGACACCAGTGGGCGCCGTCCAGCCCCTCGAGCAATTGCGACGGCAGCAGCATCGCGCCGGTCTGCAGGTCGCCTTCGGGCGGCAACGACAGGGCAAAGTCCGGCGCCTGCAGGGTTTCGAACAGATCGAGGCACACATGGCCGTGACCCAATTGATGGCTGGTCAATGCCGCCGCCAATAGCACAAGGGGATCGGCCTGCGGGTCAAGCTCATGCAGGAAGCCGACGAACGCTTTGTCCAGGGCCCGCAGCCAGCCACGCTCGACCCAGCGCTCCAGCAGTTGCACCAGGTCGGCGGCCCGACTGAGCGGCGACAATTGATCCAGCAGCAGCGGCGACAAGCTCATAGCAACACTCCTTGTTCCCAGGCGGGCTCGGCTTTTGGCGGAATAGGCTTGCCTTGGAACAACAGGTCCAGCCCTTCGATCAGCTCACGCGGCGGCCGGGTGAAGTACGCGCCCTGGGTCGCCGACTGCGTGCCGCGCAGGAACAGATAGAGGGCGCCGCCGACGTGGCGTTCGTAGTCGTAATCAGGCAGGCGCGCCTTGAGTTGGCGATGCAGGGCCAGTAGGTAAAGGACGTATTGCAGGTCGTACCGATGCTCGAGGATCGACTGTTCCATGGCGTCCATGGTGTAGGCCGAATCGTCAGGCCCGAGCCAGTTGGATTTGTAGTCAGCCACGTAATAACGGCCATCGTGCTCGAAGGTCAGGTCGATAAAGCCTTTGAACATGCCATTGAGCAACACCGGTTCGGCCGCCACGCGCGAGACGCCGTGGTGGGTGTGCTGGCACACCAGTTTGTCGAGGGCGAGCACGTCGACCTTATGGCTGGCGAACCAGAATTCCATTTCGATCTGGTAGTGCGCCAGCGCGCTGAAACTGACCCGGCCGTCGTACAGAGGCAGCGGCGCGTGCAGCAAGTGGTCAAGCCAGGCGCTGAGGGTGACGATCCAGCCTTCCCAATTGCGCCGATTGCAACGCGCCCCGACGGCTTTTTCAATGGCCTCGAGGCTGACGTTGAATGCTTCTTCACCGGCCCACTCCAACAAGCCGTGAAGGAAAGTGCCTGGATTCGGACCGCGTGGGAATCGATGAATATCGCCGCCGGACGCCACCACTTCGCGCGGTGCGTCGGGATCAAGGCGTTCGTCATCGAACAGTTTCTGCGCCTGCGGGCTTTCAGGCGCTTCGAGACTGGCGGCGCTCATACTGTCGCCAATGCGCAAGGCGCTGTAGGACGCGATCCACCAGTTCTCCGCCGCCTTGCGTTTGGGCAACAGCGGAGCCCGCAAGGTCGCTTCGTTGCGCGGGGGGTGGAACACGATGTCTTGCGCTGGCGGCACCTGGGCATAGCTGATGGCCGGGCAGCCCTGCTGCACATCCAGCAACCAGCGCGCCAGGCCGGCGGACTCACCCAGCGGCGCACCGGCGCCCAGCAGATAGCCCAGCGCCGACAGGTGCAGCACGGAGCTGCCGCTGTTGCCGCGTTTGAGGTCGGCGATGCCCAGCCAGCAGGCGTGTTTGGCGCGGGTCAAGGCGACGTACAGCAGGCGCAGATCTTCGGCCAGGCGCTCATCGTCGGCCAGGGCGATCAGCTCGGCGGTGGGCCGCAGGCTGACCTGAGATTTGCCCTGCGCGTCGTGGTAGTGCAGCGGCAAGCGAGTGCCGTCCACCGGTTTGGCCGAGCAGATGAAGGGCAGGAACACCAGGTCGTATTCCAGGCCCTTGGATTTGTGGATCGTCACCACCTTGACCAGTTGTTCATCACTTTCCAGGCGCAGGATCTGTTCTTCACCGGCCTGGCCCGACAGCGCCAGGTGCTCGGCAAGATGGCGAATCAATGCCTGTTCGCCGTCCAGCTCCGACGCGGCCTGTTGCAGCAGCTCACTGAGGTGCAGCAGGTTGGTCAGCACACGTTCGCCATCGCTGCGGGCGATTAGGGTTTGCGGCAGCTTGAAGTCATGCAGCAGGCGACGCAGCATCGGCAGCACGCCTTGGGAGCGCCAGATCGAGCGGTAGCCCCGGAACTGCATCACGCGGCTTTCCCACGCCAGTTCATCCTGGTTCAGACGCTCCAGTTCCGTCAGTGACAGGTTCAAGGTGACACAGGCCAGGGCCGCGCGCAGCGGGCGCTCGACGTCCGGCTCGGCGCAGGCCTTGAGCCAGGCCAGCAGATCGTGGGCTTCCTGGGCGGCGAAGACCGAGTCCTTGTCCGACAGGTACACGCTGCGCACGCCCCGTGCCGCCAACTCGGCACGCACGGCCTGGGCTTCCTTGCCGTCTCGCACGAGGATGGCGATGTCTGACGGCAGCACGCCTTTGAACGTGTCGTCTCTGGCAAAGCCTGCGCTGCCCTGCTGCCCACCCGTGAGCAATTCGACGATCTGCGTGGCGCAAGCAGCCGCCAGTTGCTGGCGATACAGCACATTGGAAATCGGTTGGTCGGTGGCTAAATGCCAAAGGTTCATTGCCGGCAGCGTCTGGCCGTCGACCTGCAGCTGTTCTTTGCGGCCCTGGGACAGCACCGAGTGGAACGGCACCGGGTTATGGCCGTCGGGCTCACGAAACAGGAACGCGCCGCGGCCGGTTTCCGCGCGCTGGAACAGGTGGTTTACCGCTTCGACCATCGCGTGGCTGGAGCGGAAGTTGGTGCCCAACGTGTGGTGGCGACCGGTGGTGGATTGCCGGGCGCGCAGGTAGGTGTAGATGTCCGCGCCCCGGAAGGCGTAGATCGCCTGCTTGGGGTCGCCGATCAGGAACAGGCCGCTGTCCAGGTGGTTTTCTTCGATACGGTAAATGCTGTCGAAGATGCTGTATTGCACCGGGTCGGTGTCCTGGAATTCATCGATCAAGGCCACCGGGAATTGCTCGCGGATCACGCTGGCGAGGCGCTCGCCGCCGTCGGCCTGGAGCGCGGCGTTGAGGCGGATCAGCATGTCGTCGAAGCCCATTTCAGCGCGACGCCGCTTCTCTTCTTCGAAGCGCTTGCCCACCCAGGCGGCGGCGTGTTGCAACACCGCGGCGTCCGGGGTGGGCAGTGCGTCAAGGGCCGCTTTCAGACCGGCCATGGCGTCGATGCCGGGATGCCGTGGCGGCTCGCCTTTCCAGGCTTCGGCCATACCCTCGGGAGTCAGGCGGGTAAAGCCGGTGCCGATATCCAGTTGTTCCAGGGTTTCATCAGTGGCCCAGGCACTGATTTTTTCGAACCAGGGTTCGAAGTAACGCGCCTGCATTTTGCGCCCATCGACCGCTTTGGCGGCCACAGCTTGCAGGCACAGATCACGCAGCTCGACGGCCCATTGTTGCCAGGGGGCCTTGATGCTGGTCAGTGCCTCGCGACGCTCTTGCAGGCAGGCAGCGATTATCTCGGCGGGCTCGCGGCTGTCTTCGGCGGGCCGCTCACTGCCAAACAGCGCGCGCACCCGTGGCATCAACGCGGCCGGGCCGCCCCAATTGTTGCGCACCCAGTTGAGCGCATCGTCATGCATCGGGTAGCAGAACAGGCGCCAGTAGTCGCGCAGCACTTCACCGAGCAAGTCGCTGTGGTCGGTTTCCAGGGTCTGGGTAAACAGGCTGCCGCTGTCGAACGCGTGTTCGCGCAGCATGCGCTGGCACCAACTGTGAATCGTCGAGACGGCTGCCTCGTCCATCCACTGCGCGGCGATGTCCAGCCGATTAGCGCAGGCGGGCCATTGTTCACTGGTGTATTGGTGACGCAGGTCGGCGATCAAGGCGTCGGGCTGCTCGATTTCGTCACGGAAAAACCGCGCGGCCTCCGCCAGACGGATACGGATACGTTCACGCAGCTCCTTGGTGGCGGCGTCGGTGAAGGTCACCACGAGGATTTGCGGCGGTAGCAGTTCACGGCCGAAGCCGGACTCATCGCCACCGTTGCCGAGCACCAGCCGCAGGTACAGGGCCGAAATCGTGAAGGTTTTGCCGGTGCCGGCGCTGGCTTCAATCAGCTGGCTGCCTTTGAGCGGAAAGGCCAGGGCCAAGGGTTTGCTGGTCATGCGCCGGCCTCCTCGCTGGACAGTGAGCGCCAGGGGGCGTTGAGCAAGGGGCGATACAAGGTTTCGCACCAGCCTTCAAACTCTTCGCTGGCGACCAGCGTGGCGTAGTTGGGGAACTGGCGAGTGAGCGCGGGCGTTTCGCGGCGTTCGCCATCGGTGGTGATACCGTCGCCCTCGTAGGCTTTGCTGGCAGCGGCGTGGGCTTTGGCCGGATCGGTCTGGCCGAGCCAGGCAAAGGCGGTCTTTACCGCGACGGGCAGCGGTTTGCTCATGCCGGTGTGCCAGGCGAGCAGCAAGTCACCGAGGAGGTTCTGAGCGGTGGCAGTGTCCAGCGGGGCCAGCAGCAAGGTGTCGTCACTGGCCACCAGGCCGGTGCTCAACGGCACGCCACAGGCACAGGCGACCACATGATTGACCCAGGGGCGAATCAGGCGGTGCCATTTGCGCGTCTTGATCGAGCCGATGCTGTTGGGGATGGTGGTCACGCTTAACAAACCGCCATCACCGCGCCGATGCAGGCCGCTGATCCAGCCGTCGAGCTGAATGCCCTGGTACGCGAAGCTGATCGGTTGCGCACCAATGTGCGGCGTTGGCCAGAGCGCCAGGAGGTGCTGATAGCGCTGCAACAGGTCCGGCAATGGCTCGATCAGCTCGTTGCGCAGGCATTCACCGAAGCCGACCATCGGCAGCAGGCCACTGCCTTGCAGGCGCAAGGCTTGGGCATTGAGGGCCTGATCAAGCTGGTCGGGGCGGGCCAGTGCTGCGTTGAGCAGACTGTCGCTGAGGGTGTAGCGTTGCAGTGCGTCGAGGACGAAGGGTTCTTCGTCGGCCAGCGGTACTTCGGCGGCTTCGAAGAACACTTTCAGGCGTTGGCTGAAGAAATGCCTGACAGGATTGCGCAGAAAATCCTGTAACTGGCCGAGGCTCAGGGGCTCTTCCTGATGGTGCGGTGCCAGCGCGTGGTCGTGCACCAGTGCGGCCGGGGCCTCATGCAGCAACTGCCATTCGCGAGCGTAACTGAACAGCGGGTCGCCTTCATGGAAGTAGCGGGCGCTGAACGGTTGGAGCGGGTGTTCCTGGGTCATTGCGTCGATCAGGGGTTCGGCGCTTTGGGCGTTATGCCAGCCACTGGCGAGGTGGTCACGCAGTTGGCCGATCAGCACCGAGGCCGGGCGCTCGCTGTTGTCGCGGATGCTGCGGCCGACCCAGCTGATGTAGAGCTGGTCGCGCGCGGACAGCAGGGCTTCGAGCAGCAGGTAGCGATCGTCCTCACGGCGTGAACGATCGCCGGGACGGTAGTCGCTGCCCATCAGGTCAAAGTCCAGTGGCGGCTGGGCACGCGGGTAGTCGCCGTCATTCATGCCCAGCAGGCAGACCAGTTTGAACGGGATCGCGCGCATGGGCATCAAGGTGCAAAAATTGACCGCGCCCGCCAGGAAGCGCTGGGACAGGCGGCCCTGGTCGAGCCCGGCCAACCAGGCCTCACGGACCACGGTGAGCGGTAATTCATCCTGCAGGCCGACGGATTCACAGGTTTCCAGCCACGTCTCTCTTAACTGTTCAAGCTGGCCAAGCAGGTAGTCATCGTGCTCGCTGCCGGGCAGGAAAAACAGTTGCATCAAGCGTTGCAGACGCTCGCCCCACACATGGGGAGGTGCGGGTTGCGACAGCGCCTGATGCGCGTCATTCAAAGCATCGAGCAAGGCCACCAATGGACCAATCAGCGCCGCATCAAGCCCACCGATCTCGTCGTAGGGCTCGATGCCTTCGCACGCCACACCCGTGCCGACGGCGTAGCCCAGCAGCATCCGCCGCAGGCCGAATCGCCAGCTGTTCTGCTCAAGTTCTGCGGGCAGCCCCAGGCCCGCACGCTGTTCGGCGTTGAGACCCCAGCGGATGCCGGCGCCTTCAATCCAGCGATGCAGTGTAGGCAGGTCGCGCTCATTGATGGCGAAACGTTCGCGCAGGGCCGGGACATCCAACAGATCGAGAATTTCGCTGACCGGGAAACGGCTGTCGGGGAGTTTGAGCAGGTGCTCGACCGCGATCAACAGTGGGTCACGACCACGTTGCCCCTGGTCTGTCAGGGTGAACGGAATGAAGCGTGGGTCGTTTCTTTCCAGTTGACCGAACACCGCGCGAATGTGCGGTGCGTAGCTGTCGACGTCGGGGACCATGACGATGATGTCCCGAGGGCGCAAGGTGGGGTCAGCGCTGAAACGTTGAAGTAATTGGTCGTGGAGAATCTCCACTTCGCGTTGGGCGCTGTGGGCGATGTGAAAGCGAATGGATGCGTCGCGTGTGAGGTCGACCGCCGGCCAGAACTCACGGGTTTCATCGAGTGGGCGCAATTCCAGGATGTCGTCCTGAAGCTGGTTGAGCAGCGTGGTGGGTTGGCTCTCGCTGAACAGGTCGATACGACCATCACGGAAGGCGGCGCGGTAGCTGTTGGGGTCGTCATAACTGTCCAGCAGGCTGATGTAGTCACGCCCCTGCTTTCCCCAGGCGGCGAGCAGCGGGTGAGCGTGCTGGTGCAAGGTGTGAGGATCAATGGTGACAGGCATGCCCGCTTTGCGCGCCTGGCGCTTGTATTCGTTACGCAGCAGGTCTTTGTCGGCCACGATGTCCGACCAATGATGGCGGCAAGGGTTGTGCACGCACAGCAACACTTGGCTGAAACGAGCCAGGCCCGCCAGTGCTTCGAGCGCCTGGGCGGGCAGCGATGAAATGCCGAAAACAATCACGCGGGAAGGCAAGCCGGGCGGCGCTTGCTCGAGTGTGTTGATGCGTTCGATAAACCGCTGATGAACGCCGGCACGGCTCTCGGCCATGCCCTGCTCCCCGACGTCGAGCAGCAACGCGCGCCATAATTCAGCCTGCCAGCAGTTGGCGGGGTTGAGGGGTTTGGATTCGCCCCGCCCGTTGCGTAATTGATGGCGCCCCGCCGCCCAGTCTTCCAGCCAATCGGCGCGATACACCTGGTATTGGTCGAACAAGTCGGCCAGCCGCTCGGCAAGCTGGTAGCGTTTGCGCAGGTCGGTGTCGTGGGTCAGGAAACGTTGCAACGGCTCGAAATGGGGCTGATCGATAAGCTCCGGGAGCAGACGCATGAGTCGCCATGTCAGCGGCGCCTTATCCAGCAGAGACTTGGGGGGGATTTCGTCACGACCCAGCACCATGCGATAGAGCTGCCACATGAAACTGCCGGGCAATTGCACATCGATTGCCGCGGCGATGCCACAGCCCCCCATATCGTCCTCCTGCGGATCTTCGGCCAGGGCAAGCTTGAGCCATTGAGCGATGCCATTGCTTTGGACCAGAGCAATTTCATTCTCCAGGGGCGCCAGGGGATAACGACGCATCCAGCTGACTACCAGGCTGCGCAACTCGTCCAGGCGGTTACCGTGAACCACCATGAATCCTGCGCTGAGGGACATCGCACCCGGCATAACGGTTTCCTTGGAAAAGCAAAAATCGAGGCTTGGACTTTAGCACTGAAGACCATTGCCATGAGCGCCTTGATACTTTTCGAGCGCCCAAAACAAAACCCCAACTGCTTTCGCAATTGGGGTTCTGGAATTTAATCTTGACGATGACCTACTCTCACATGGGGAAACCCCACACTACCATCGGCGATGCATCGTTTCACTGCTGAGTTCGG
>NZ_CVTN01000021.1:0-1890 GCF_900004915.1 Pseudomonas sp. 31 R 17 | reverse complement strand
AACCGAAACGCTGCCGCTCGATTGGTTTACACCGATAGTGATGCTCTGGCCGTTATCGAGTGTGACGGTCAGCGGATTGGTGATGTTAGTCACCGGCGCGCCGTTTTTATCCACAAGGCTGGCGGTGTAGAGGATGTTGCCGCCCTCGCCGACGGTGGTGGTAGCGGTTAGTACAACGTCGACCTTGTCGATGGTGTCGTTGATCGCGGTAGTTGCGCCGTTGCCGGCAACTTCCAACTTCTCAAAGTTGCCGCCCGTTGCGTCGGTAATCTTGACCGTCTGAGTGCTCTTGTCGATAAACACGTCATCGCTTGGCGCAGGGACGGTGACGGTGCCGACAGTTTCACCAGCTTTGATGGTGATGTTCGAACCGTTATCGAGTTTCAGCGTGACGTCAGTACCGGCCTTGTTGCTCAAGGTCGCGGTGTAGGTGATCTGGCCGCCTTCGTTAACGGCACTTGGCGCGGTGAGCGTGACGGTAGTGGTATCAGCAGTGCCTGGGGTATCGGTAACGGTGGTGTTAACCGCTGTAGTACCTGGCACCAGGTTTTCAAAGTGCTCGCCACCGGTGACGGTTTTGATGGCGGTCGTGACGGTTTGATCGCCTTTGTAGACGTCATTCGGTGCCACGACGTTGACCGTACCGCTGGATTGGTTCACACCGATGGTGATGGTTTTGCCGTTATCCAGGGTGACGGTCAACGGATTGGTGATGTTGGTCACCGGCGCGCCGTTTTTATCCACAAGGCTGGCGGTGTAGGCGATGTTGCCGCCTTCGCCGACGGTAGTTGTGGCGCTCAGAACTACATCGACCTTGTCGATGGTGTCGTTGATCGCGGTGGTTGCGCCGTTGCCAGCAACTTCCAACTTCTCAAAGTTGCCGCCCGTTGCGTCTGTGATCTTGACCGTCTGCGTGCTCTTGTCGATGAACACGTCATCGCTTGGCGCAGGGAGGGTCACGGTGCCGATGGTTTCACCGGCTTTGATAGTGATGTTTGAGCCGTTATCCAACTTCAGCGTGACGTCACTGCCTGCTTTATTTGAGAGCGTGGCGGTGTACGTGATCTGGCCACCTTCGTTGACTGCGCTCGGCGCGGTCAGGGTAACAGTGGTGGTGTTATCAGTACCTGGGGTGTCAGTCACTGTTGTTGTGACTTTATCGGTACCTGGAACGAGATTTTCGAAGTGCTCGCCACCAACGACGGTCTTAATAGCAGTGGTGACGGTTTGGTCGCCTTTGTACACATCATCCGGTGCAATAACCGAAACGCTGCCGCTCGATTGGTTTACACCGATAGTGATGCTCTGGCCGTTATCGAGTGTGACGGTCAGCGGATTGGTGATGTTAGTCACCGGCGCGCCGTTTTTATCCACAAGGCTGGCGGTGTAGAGGATGTTGCCGCCCTCGCCGACGGTGGTGGTAGCGGTTAGTACAACGTCGACCTTGTCGATGGTGTCGTTGATCGCGGTAGTTGCGCCGTTGCCGGCAACTTCCAACTTCTCAAAGTTGCCGCCCGTTGCGTCGGTAATCTTGACCGTCTGAGTGCTCTTGTCGATAAACACGTCATCGCTTGGCGCAGGGACGGTGACGGTGCCGACAGTTTCACCAGCTTTGATGGTGATGTTCGAACCGTTATCGAGTTTCAGCGTGACGTCAGTACCGGCCTTGTTGCTCAAGGTCGCGGTGTAGGTGATCTGGCCGCCTTCGTTAACGGCACTTGGCGCGGTGAGCGTGACGGTAGTGGTATCAGCAGTGCCTGGGGTATCGGTAACGGTGGTGTTAACCGCTGTAGTACCTGGCACCAGGTTTTCAAAGTGCTCGCCACCGGTGACGGTTTTGATGGCGGTCGTGACGGTTTGATCGCCTTTGTAGACGTCATTCGGTGCCAC
>NZ_CVTN01000014.1:0-216 GCF_900004915.1 Pseudomonas sp. 31 R 17 | reverse complement strand
CGAGAACGCGGCTTGGAGCGACGCTACCAAAGCAACAGCATCAAAGAAAAGCGAGTGCTTTCATTGTGGCGACTAGGCTTGGAATACTGGCGAATCTGCACAGATTTTGGAGGACGAGAACACATGGAAATATTGGAGCGGGCTCTGCGTGATGAGGTGCGCCATCAAGCGCAGAGCTTAGGGTGAATTTGTGGGGATCCCTCAGGGTCAGACCAC
>NZ_CVTN01000034.1:28592-49134 GCF_900004915.1 Pseudomonas sp. 31 R 17 | reverse complement strand
CCGGACAGGTACATGATTTTCTGTTCGGCGCTGGGCGTCTTGACCTTCATCGCCTTGATTTGCCCGTCGGCGTTGCCCTTTTCCCAGCCATCACGCAGCAGCCAGCCGAACGCCGAATGCGCGCCACGGGCACTGATGTTGATGTTTTCAGCAACGCTGGACAGCGGAATGATGCCCTCCTTCTTGCGGTCTTCCGGACACAGCAGCACGCCGGCCGCGATGGCATCGCGGGGTGAACGCAATTGCAGCGGCTCACCGCACAACTCCAGGCTGCCGGCACTGGCGCGTTCCAGGCCGCTGAGCAGGCGGAACAGTTCCGTGCGCCCTGCCCCCACCAAGCCGAACAGGCCGAGGATTTCGCCTTTGCGCACGTTGAAACTGATCGGCTCGCGCAGGCCGGGGCCGAGCAGGCCGTCGACCTTCAGGGCCACTTCGCCGTGCTCGCGCGGGCGATAGTCGTAGATGTCCTGGATATCGCGGCCGACCATGCAGGTCACCAACTGATCGTGGCTCAGCGCGCTCATGTCCTCGAAGGTGCGCACGAAGCGCCCGTCCTTGAACACCGTCACCGCAGTGCAGATACGGAACACTTCTTCCATGCGGTGCGAGACATAGAGCACCACTTTGCCCTCATCGCGCAGGCGCGCAATGATCGCCATCAAGCGATCAATCTCACGCGCAGAGAGGCTGCTGGTCGGCTCATCGAAGGCAATCACGTGGGCGCCACGGGACAGCGCCTTGGCGATTTCCACCAATTGGCGCTGGCCCAGGGACAGGCGGCCGAGCTTTTCCTGGGGATCGATTTCATCGGCCAGGCCCTTGAGGCACGCCAGCGCCTGCTGGCGCAGCACGCTGCGGTTGACCACGCCAAAACGCGACGGCAGATGCCCGAGGAACAGGTTTTCGGCCACGGTCATTTCCGGCACTAGGTGCAGCTCCTGGTGGATCACCGCCACGCCGCTGGCAATGCTGTCGGCGGCGTTCTTGAAGGCCATGACCCGCTCGCCGATCTGCACCGTGCCGCTGCTGGGAATATAGGCGCCGCCGAGGATCTTCAGCAGCGTCGATTTACCCGCACCGTTCTCGCCCATCAGGGCGTGCACTTGCCCCGGGTGCGCGGTGAAGCTGATGCCATCGAGCGCCTTGACCCCAGGGAAGGTTTTGCCGATACCGTCAAAACGCAGGGCCGCAGCGGTCATTTCCACAGCCCGATCTTGGTCAGTTCTTCCTGGAAGTTGGCGCGGGTGATCAGGGTCACTTCGTCCATGGCGGTGTATTTGGCGGGCTCTTTACCGGTGGTGACCCACTCGTACATCGCCAGCGCGGTGTTGTAGCCCTCGATATGCGGGCTTGGCAGCATCGAGCCGAAGAAGCCGCTGTCGGCTTTCTTCAATTCGCCGATGGCGTCGGTGCCATTGATGCCGATGCCGATCACGTTGGCGGCCTTGAAGCCGGCGCTTTCAGTGGCACGTACGCCACCGAGCACGGTGTTGTCGTTCATGCCGCCGATGATCAGGTTTTTCGCGCCGCTGGGCAGCTTGACCAGGGCCGAGTTGGTGGCGTCCATGCTGCCGGGCACGTCGAGGGTTTTAAGCGCGGCGGTGAGGATGTGGTCCTTGGGAATGCCGGCTTCTTCCAGGGATTTGATCGAACCGTCGGTGCGTTTCTTGCCGGTGTCGAGTTCGTTGAAGGTGTTGATCACCGCGTAGGTGTCCTTCCAGTCCCAGCCGCGTTTTTTCGCTTCGGCGGCCATGGCGGCGCCCTGTTTCTGGCCCACTTCAAACGCGGCCATGCCCAGGTACGGCACGTCCTCCATGAAGTTGCCCTTGGCGTCGACGAAGCGGTCGTCCACGGCCATCACTTTGAGGCCGTTGACCTTGGCCTTGGCGACAATCGCCGGGCCGAGGGACACATCCGGCGGGCAGATCACAAAGCCCTTGGCGCCGTTGGCGGCCAGGCTGTCGATGGCCGACAGGGTTTTCTCGCCATCCGGCACGGCGATCTTGATCACGGTGAAACCGTGCTCCTTGCCGGCTTTTTCGGCGAAGGCCCATTCGGTCTGGAACCAGGGTTCTTCGGCCTGTTTGACCAGGAAGCCGATCTTCACTTCTTCAGCGGCCAGCAACAGCCCGCTCAAGCTCATGGCCGAGACCGCCACAGCGGCGCAGCACAGGGAACGCAAACCACGACGACGATTCATACGGGTGACTCCTTGTTGTTGTTTTGTGTTTTTGTGCAGGAGCGAGCTTGCTCGCGAAAAACCTGAGAGCACCGCGTTCATCCAGGATGAACGCGTTATCGTTGACGTTTTTCGCGAGCAAGCTCGCGCCTACAGGGTTTATCCGGCAAAGCGAGTGCAAGGTTTTCCAGGGACATCAACTTCCAGGGCCAGCACCGCACCGTCCAGGGGGTGACCCAGGGGGCTCGCGGCGCTGGTGATATACAGGGTGGTGAGATCCGCTCCACCGAACACGCAACTGGTGGGACGGCTGACCGGCAGTTCGATGATGCGGTCCACCTGACCGTCAGGCGCAAGGCGCAGCAGGCAACCGCCGTCCCAGCGCGCATTCCAGATATAGCCTTCAGTGTCCATGGCCGAGCCGTCCGGCCCGCCGCGTTCGTGCGGGCCGAACCACACCTGTGCGGGTGCCAGCCGGCCATCGGCGTGGATCGAATGCTGATAGAGCGTGCCATCCAGGCTGTCGCCAAAGTGCACCTGGCTACCCTCCTCGTTCCACAGCAAGGTATTGGGAATGCCCAAGCCGCTGAGCAACGGCGTGACCGTCGCATCGGCATCGATGCGAAACAGGCCGCCGGAGCGTCGTGTGATCGGCAGGTCTTCACCCTGCTCGCCGATATTGTTCTGCATTGTGCCCAGCCACAGTCGGCCCTGGGCATCGCAGCGCGCTTCATTGCCACGGTTGCCCGCTTGCGGGTCGGCGACGCACAGCAGGGTCAAGGCTTCGGTGCTCAAGTCCAGCCGGTACACACCGCTGCTCAGGGTCACCAGTGCATCGCCGCTTTCACAGGGAATGAACGCCGAGACGTGCTCGGGCAATTGCCAGACCCGCAACTGCCCGCCCATCAGGCGCAGCGCCTGCCGGGCGGCGATATCCACCCAGTAAAGGGCCTGGGACCGCACATCCCAGAACGGCCCTTCGCCCAACCGGGCACGGTGTGAGGTGACTGCGCTCAATGTCATGAAGCCTCCGGGTGACTTACAGCGATTCGCGAGACGGCGCGCCATCCACCAGCCGCTGGATACGCAGCGGATTGGCGTTCTTCAGCGCGTCGGGCAGCAGGCTGTCGGGGTAGTTCTGGAAGCACACCGGGCGCAGGAAACGATCGATGGCCAAGGTGCCGACCGAGGTACCACGGGCATCGGAGGTGGCCGGGTACGGCCCGCCGTGCACCATCGAATCGCAGACTTCCACGCCGGTGGGGTATCCGTTGAGCAGGATGCGCCCGACTTTCTGCTCCAGCAGCGGCGTCAGCTCGGCGAACTGTTGCAGGTCGGCCGGCTCGCCAATGATCGTGGCCGTCAACTGCCCGTGCAGGCCGTGCAAGGCGGTGCTGAGCTGGGCCTGGTCGGCGACTTCGACAAACACCGTGGTGGGGCCGAAGACTTCTTCCTGCAGCACTTCGTCGCCGTCGATCAACAGGCGTACATCGGCTTTGAACAGTTGCGGCTGCGCCTGGTTGCCCGATTGCGCGTTGCCGGCCAGGTGTTCAATGCCAGGGTGGGACAGGAGTTTTTCCAGGCCCTTGCCATAGCTGCCCAGGGTGCCGGCGTTGAGCATGGTCTGCGCCGGTTGCTCGCCGATCAGCTGCGCCACTTGTTGGGTGAATGCGCTGAATTCGGGGGAAGCGATGCCGATCACCAGGCCTGGGTTGGTGCAGAACTGACCGCAGCCTTGCACCACCGAGGCGGTCAGGTCGCGGGCCACGCTTTCGGCCCGTGCCTTGAGGGCCTGGGGCAATACAATCACCGGGTTGATGCTCGACATCTCGGCAAATACCGGGATCGGTTGCGGGCGGGCTGCGGCCATGTCGCCAAGGGCACGGCCGCCCTTGAGCGAGCCGGTAAAGCCCACCGCCTGGATCGCCGGATGCTTGACCAGCGCTTCGCCGACGCCGCCACCGAAAATCATGTTGAATACACCGGCGGGCATCTCGGTCGCTTGCGCAGCACGAATGATTGCATCGGCGACCTGTTCAGCCGTCGCCATATGACCGCTGTGGGCCTTGAACACCACCGGGCAGCCTGCCGCCAACGCCGCCGCGGTATCGCCACCGGCCGTGGAAAACGCGAGGGGGAAATTGCTTGCACCGAACACGGCGACCGGGCCGAGGCCGATGCGGTATTGGCGCAGGTCCGGACGCGGCAGCGGCTGGCGATCCGGCAGTGCCTTGTCGATGCGCGCACCGTAGAAATCACCACGGCGCAACACGTTGGCGAACAGGCGCATCTGGCCGCTGGTGCGCCCACGCTCGCCCTTGATACGCGCAGCCGGCAAGGCGGTTTCGCGGCACACCAACTCAACGAAGTTATCGCTCAACGCATCCAGTTCGTCGGCGATCGCATCCAGGAACTGCGCGCGCCGCGCCGCACTCAAGGCGCGGTAGGCTGGATACGCCTGCGCGGCGGCCCTGGCGGCGGCGTCGACTTCCTCCGGGGTGGCCTGATAGAAGTCCTGGGGCAAGGCCTGGCCTGTGGTCGCGTCGACGCTTTGCAGCTTGACGCTGCCGTTGGCGCTGCGCTGGCCGCCGATGTAGTTGTGGCCGAGGAACTGGGTCATGGGGCTCTCCTTTAAAGGGTGATGACGTTACCGGGTTCGAATGCCGCATCGCTGCTGCCGACGCTGTTGACCAGCGGCGCGCCGAACTCAGCCTGGCTGATCTCGAACACATCGCCGGCCTGGGTACGTATACCGTCGGCGAATGACAGTGTGGCGGTGCCGAAGAAGTGAATATGCACATCGCCGGGCTTGAGGAACTGGCGGTATTTGAAGTGGTGGTACTCGAGGTTTTCCAGGCTGTGGCACATATTGGCCTCGCCGCTGAGGAATTCGTTCCGCCAGATTTCCTCGCCGTTGCGCAGGATGCGGCTGGTGCCCGACAAGTGCTGGGGCAACTCGCCCACGCGCACTTCCGGACCATAGCTGCAACTGCGCAGTTTGGAATGGGCCAGGTACAGGTAGTTCTTGCGCTCCATGATGTGGTCGGAGAATTCGTTGCCCACCGCAAAGCCCACACGATAGGGCTTGCTGTCCGGGCCGATCACGTAGAGGCCGCCGATTTCCGGCTCTTCACCGGCATCTTCGGCGAACGGTGGTACCGGGAAGGCAGCGCCCGGGCGCACGACGGTGCTGCCGTCGCCCTTGTAGAACCACTCCGGTTGCACGCCCGCCTGGCCGGCCGCCGGCTTGCCGCCCTCCACGCCCCATTTGAAGATGCGCATGGTGTCGGTCAAGGCGGTCTCGTCGCCGGCCTGGTGCATCTTGTCCCGTGCCGAAGCGCTGCCCAGGTGGGTCAGCCCGGTGCCGCTGATGAACATGTGCGCAGGGTCCGGATGATCCAGCGGCGGCAGGACCTTCAGGTCGGCCAGCAGGCTCGCATAGTCGTGGCTGTCGCCCAGACCAAGGCTGTTCACCTGCTGCTCCAGGCCCACCCCCGCTTCGATGGCGGCCAGGGCCAACTCGCGCACGCTGCGCGCGCTGCGCACCTCACGCAGTTGGCTGCCCTCGACGACGCCGACGCGGCGTTCGCCGTTGCTTGACTCGAACTGAACTAAACGCATGAATTTTCTCCCAGATTAAGGTCGTGTGGCGCCACGGGCGCTGGCGGCGAATTGGTCGACGGGCAGCACATGCTTGCGCTCCAGCACACGGTAGACCACGCCGGTCAACACCAGCCCGAACACCATCACCGCCGACAGGAAATACAGGCCCGAAGCCAGATTGCCGGTGTATTCCTTGAGCGCACCGATCACGAACGGGCCGATGTAGCCGCCGAGGTTGCCCACCGAGTTGATCAACGCAATACCCGCCGCCGCACTGGCGCCGGCGAAGAACCGCCCCGGCAAGGTCCAGAACACCGCCGTGCAGGAAAACAGGGCGAATGCGGCCAGGCACAGCGCCGCCATTTGCAGTACGGGCGCACTCAGCCAGGCACTTGAAAACAGGCCGATGGCGCCCAGCACATAGAGCACGGCGAGATGGCCATAACGGTCGTTCAGGCGGTCGGAACTGCGCGGGATGATCAGCAGACCGATGATGCCGAAGAGGTAGGGGACGGCGGAGATGAAGCCGGTAGTGAGGTCACTGCCGCCGAACTGCTTGATCAAGGTCGGCAGCCACAGGCCCAGGCCGTAGATGCTCAGGGTCACCGGCAGGTAGAACAGCGCCAGCAGCAACACGCGCTTGTCTTTCAATGCATGCAACGGGTTGCCGTGGCGGGTCTGGCCGTAGGCTTGCAAGTCTTTGTTCAACTCACCCGTGAGCCAGGCCTTTTCTTCCTCGCTCATCCACTTGACCTGCTTGGGGCCGTCCGGCAGGTAGCGCAGCACTGGCCAGGTCAGCAGGATCGCCGGGGTGCCGATCACGATAAACAGCCACTGCCAGCCGTGCAGGCCGAGCATGCCATCCATGCCCAGCAGGCCGCCCGACACCGGGCCGGTGATCATCATGGCGATGGGTTGGGACAGAATGAACAGCCCGAGGATCTTGCCGCGATGGCGCACCGGGAACCATTGGGTGATGTAGTACAGCACGCCCGGAAAGAACCCCGCCTCGGCCGCGCCGAGCAGAAAGCGCATCACGTAGAAGCTGTGCGGCCCCTGCACAAAGGCCATGCCGATGGTGATGGTGCCCCAGGTGATCATGATGCGCGCAAACCAGCGCCGCGCGCCGAAGCGGTCGAGCATCAGGTTGCTGGGAATCTCGAACAGGAAGTAGCCAATGAAGAACAACCCGGCGCCCAGGCCATAGGCCGCATCGCCGATGCCGACGTCGGCGCCCATGTGCAGCTTGGCGAAGCCCACGGCGGAGCGGTCCACGTAGGCAATCAGGTACAGCAGGATCAGGAAGGGAATCAGTTTCAGCGTGATGCGCCGAATAAGCCGCAGTTCCTGGCTCATGGGGGTCGATCTCCGATTGTTGTTTTTATAGAAGCTCGGGGGACGCCTCTCGCGAAAATCCGCCAGGGTCATACCTCAGTTGAGAAAGACTATATAGTAGGACTATTTACAAAACAACTCTTCCAAAGCTTGGTTTTTGCGCTTATGTTTAGCTACGGTTAGAACATATAGTCATACAATAAGAGAATCGATCATGTCTGATAAAAAGCCCGGCCTACGCTCCGCCCAGTGGTTTGGTACTGCCGACAAGAACGGCTTCATGTACCGCAGCTGGATGAAGAACCAGGGCATTGCCGACCATCAGTTCCATGGCAAGCCGATCATCGGCATCTGCAACACCTGGTCGGAGCTGACCCCGTGCAACGCGCATTTCCGCCAGATCGCCGAGCACGTCAAACGCGGCGTGATCGAAGCCGGTGGTTTCCCGGTGGAATTTCCGGTGTTCTCCAACGGCGAATCGAACCTGCGCCCTACCGCCATGCTCACGCGCAACCTGGCGAGCATGGACGTGGAAGAAGCGATTCGCGGCAACCCGATCGATGGCGTGGTGCTGCTGACCGGCTGCGACAAAACCACCCCGGCGCTGCTGATGGGCGCCGCCAGCTGCGACGTGCCGGCCATCGTCGTCACCGGCGGGCCGATGCTCAACGGCAAGCACAAGGGCCAGGACATCGGCTCGGGCACGGTGGTGTGGCAGCTCAGCGAACAGGTCAAGGCCGGCACCATCACCCTGGATGATTTCCTCGCGGCCGAAGGCGGCATGTCGCGCTCGGCGGGTACCTGCAACACCATGGGCACCGCGTCGACCATGGCCTGCATGGCCGAAGCGCTGGGCACATCCCTGCCGCACAACGCGGCGATTCCGGCGGTGGATGCGCGGCGTTATGTGCTGGCGCATATGTCCGGCATGCGCGCGGTGGAGATGGTGCGCGAAGATTTGAAACTGTCGAAGATTCTCACCAAAGAAGCGTTTGAAAACGCGATTCGCGTCAACGCGGCCATTGGCGGTTCGACCAACGCGGTGATTCACTTGAAAGCCATCGCCGGGCGCATCGGCGTCGAGCTCGATCTGGATGACTGGACGCGCATCGGCCGTGGCATGCCGACCATTGTCGATTTACAGCCGTCGGGGCGCTTCCTGATGGAGGAGTTCTACTACGCCGGTGGCCTGCCCGCCGTGTTGCGCCGTCTCGGTGAAGCCAACCTGATCCCGCACCCGAATGCCTTGACCGTCAACGGCAAGTCGTTGGGCGAGAACACCAAGGACTCGCCGATCTACGGCCAGGATGAGGTGATCCGCACCCTCGACAACCCGATCCGCGCCGACGGCGGTATCTGCGTACTGCGCGGCAACCTGGCGCCACTCGGTGCGGTGCTCAAGCCGTCGGCCGCCAGTGCCGAGCTGATGCAGCACCGTGGCCGCGCGGTGGTGTTCGAAAACTTCGACATGTACAAGGCACGCATCAACGACCCGGAGCTGGACGTGGACGCCAACTCGATCCTGGTCATGAAAAACTGCGGGCCCAAGGGTTACCCGGGCATGGCTGAAGTGGGCAACATGGGCCTGCCGGCCAAGTTGCTGGCCCAGGGGGTGACCGACATGGTGCGCATTTCCGATGCGCGCATGAGCGGCACGGCGTACGGCACGGTGGTGTTGCACGTGGCGCCGGAAGCGGCGGCCGGCGGGCCGTTGGCTGCGGTGAAGGAAGGCGACTGGATTGAGCTCGATTGCGCCAATGGGCGCCTGCACCTGGACATCCCCGACGCAGAGCTGGCAGCGCGCATGGCCGACCTGGCGCCCCCTGAAAAACTCATCGTCGGCGGCTATCGCCAGCTGTACATCGACCATGTGCTGCAGGCCGACCAGGGCTGCGACTTCGACTTCCTGGTGGGTTGCCGAGGGGCTGAAGTCCCACGGCATTCCCACTAATTGGGATGCTATGATGCCGCGAATCTAAGTCAGAGCCTTCCCGTCGTTATGGATCACCAGCCGCCCAAGCCGCGCAAGAGCCAGCATGCCCAGATCGTTCAGGACCTGGGCATGCACATCGTTTCCGGCCGCTTCAAGCCCGAAGAACGTCTGCCCATGGAGGCCACGCTCTGCGAGGAATACAAGGTCAGCCGTTCGGTGCTCCGCGAGGCGACGCGGGTGCTCAGCGCCAAGGGCCTGGTGTATTCCAAGCCCCGGGTGGGCGCGGTGGTGCGGCCACGCTTGAAATGGCACCTGCTCGACCCGGACGTGCTGTCCTGGTTGATGCAGTCCACGCCCCACAGCGAGTTTTTCAACACGCTGGCGGGCGTGCGGCGCATTCTCGAACCGGAAATCGCCGCCATGGCCGCGACCACCGCCACCGATGAAGACATCGCCATCATCGAACGCGCCTACCAGGGCATGGAAACCGCCAAGACCCACGAAGAACTGTTGCAGGCCGACCTGGATTTCCACCGTGCGATTGCCGACGCCACGCGCAACGACCTGCTCGCCTACATGTGCAACATGCTGTCGCTGCCGTTGCGCGAGTCGATCAACATCACCAACCGTCGCCCGGATATCCAGGGGTTGAGCCTGCCCCGGCACAAAGCAATTCTGACCGCGATAAAAAACCGTGACGCGCTGGGCGCGCGGCATGCCTCGCTGGTGCAGTTGGATGACACCCGCGTGGCGCTGGATACGGTGATGAATGTGTTGACGCCGTTGTAGCGCGTCCAGGGAATAAATGGAATCAAATGTGGGAGGGGGCTTGCCCCCGATGGCGGTGGGTCAGCGACAACAGAGCTGGCTGACATACCGCATCGGGGGCAAGCCCCCTCCCACATTTGCACCGGGATCGACACACGATACCGGTCGGATTCAAGCCTGCGTTCGGGCACACCGAGCCTAAGCGAGGTGCCGAGTGGTGGGGCAAGAGCGTTTTGCTTACTTTTGCGCTTTTCAAAAGTGAGCCGCTGTAAAAGCGGAACCCTAAGTGGCCGTTACCGCAGAAACGGATATGTACTCGATCCGATCCAACATCCTGGCCAGCCCTGAGGCCGCCATCGGGGGCAAGTCGAATCGTCGCACCGCCCCTCCCACATTTGGATGTGCGTTCACATTTAGAGGGTGTAGGCGATGCCCACCTGCACCGTGCGCGGCTCGCCCGGGTAGGCATAGAAGTTCAGGAACGAGCCCTCTTCGTATTCACGGTTGAACAGGTTCTTCACATCCAGGTTGAGCCGCACGTTCTCGTTGACCTTGTAGTAACCGAGCAGGTCGACCACCGTGTAAGCGTCCATGGTGAAGGTGGAATTGGCGGTCTGCCCGGCACGATCAGCCACGTATTTGCCACCGGCGCCAAGGCCCAGGCCCTTGAGTGCGCCATCCTGGAACTCGTACACGTTGAGCAGGCTGAAACTGTTGCGCGGGATGTTGGCCTGACGCGTGCCGGTACGAATCGTAGTGTCCTTGGTGACGGCGGCATCCACATAGGCATAGCCGCCGATCATCCGCCATTCAGGCGTCAGGTTGCCGGCCACGTTCAGGTCGAAACCACGGCTGCGCACCTCGCCGGTCGCGACCTTGAAATCGGCGTTGAGCGGGTCGACACCCTGGACGTTCTTCTTTTCGATCTGGTAGATCGCCGCGTCGACGCTCAGCTGTTTATCCAGCGCTTCCCATTTCACGCCCATCTCATAGGACTTGCCTTTCTCCGGCTCGAACCCGCCACCTTGACGGCTGGCACCGGTGTTCGGCTTGAAGGAACGCGCGGCATCGGCGTAGACCGCGACGGTGTCGGTGAGGTCATACATCACGCCGACGCGCGGGGTGACGGCGTTGTCGGCGGCGTTCCAGGGTTTGACGCCCGACACGTAGGAATCGTACTGGTGCTCGAAGCGCTCAAGGCGTGCGCCGGCGAGGACTTTCAAACGTTCGGTCACCGCCACCTGGTCCTGGACGAAGACCGCATAGGTCTTGAGGTTTTCTTTATCGTGGGTCGGCGTGCGGGTCAGCGCCGGACGTGGCTGGCCATAGACCGGGTTGAAGATATCGATCGGGAAAGCAGCGCTGGAACGTTGGATGATCGACTTGTAGTCGTAATCCTCGTACTCGATGCCAGTCAACAAGGTGTGCTCGAAACCGCCAGTGGCGAAGTGCCCGGTCAGGTTGAGCTGATAATCCTTGTCGGACCATTCCAGCTTGCGGTAGTTGAAGTTGCGCTGCAGGGTGCGGCCGTCAGCGCCCAGGCTGCTCGCGTTATTGGCCTCCACGCCATCGCCCTTCATCGTGCCGTCCAGCCACTGGAACCCACCGCCCAGGGTCCAGTTGTCGTTGAGCAGATGCTCGAAACGCAATTGGGCTGTGTTGTTATCGTTGTGCAGGTCACCGGCGTACTTTTCACCCCAGAAGGTGTCGCGCGACGGCGTGCCGCGCTGGTTGGCAAAGCGGGTCAGGCCGCGATCCAGCGGGTGGTTGTTGCGTATGAAGTCGCCTTCGAAGATCACCTTGGTCTCATCGGTCGCTTGCCAGGTCAGCACCGGGGCCACGCCGTAGCGTTCGGTGGAGACATGGTCGCGGAACGTATCGCCGCCCTCGCCCACCACATTCAGGCGATAGGCCAGGCGGCCTTCTTCATCCAGCGGGCCGGACGCATCCAGGGTGCCACGCTTCATGCCTTGATCATCCAGTTGGCTGCCCAGTGTGACCGTGCGCTCGGCCAACGGCTGCTTGGACACCACGTTGAAGGTGCCGCCGGGATCGCCCCGGCCGTAGAGCATGGTCGCCGGGCCACGCAACACTTCAAGACGTTCGATCGTGTTGGCGTCGGGCATGGCCGGGTAGCCGCGGTTGACGGGGAAACCGTTGCGATAGAACTCTGCCGTGGTAAAACCGCGCACGGTGAAATTGGTAAGGCCCTGGCCGCCGAAGTTATTCGCCCGGCCCACCCCGCCCGCGTAATCGAGCGCATCTTGCAGACGGGTCGCACCGATGTCCTCGACCACGTCTTTGGAGACCACGGTGATGGACTGCGGTGTTTCATGGATGGATGTATCAGTACGCGTCGCACTGGCTGAACGTGTGGCGTGGTAGCCCTTGACCGGTCCTTGAGCCGTCTCGAAATCCGCCGTGCCGGTCACAGTGGTCGCTTGCAACTCAAGGCTGGTTTTTTCGGTGGGGGCACTATCTGCCCAACTGAACGGGGAAAACGCCTGCAGCACACAGATGGAAATCAGGGTACGACGCATGGATGTTGAACCTAGTGAATGAGCCAGATGGGGCGGCAAACCTGCCAAGAATTCGCCGCGCATCATATATCAATGCATTCTCGTTTGATATCCGTTCTCATTTGTTATTTTTCGTGTATCAGCTTTGTACGAAGTGACGCGGATTGTCTGGTGGATGAAAAACAAATGTGGGAGGGGGCTTGCCCCCGATGGCGGTGTATCAGTCAAAAATATCGAGACTGAGCCACTGCTATCGGGGGCAAGCCCCCTCCCACATTTAGATATGCACAAAAACGCTTTTTACTGGCCTCAGCGATAGCGCTCCAACCAGTGCGCATAAGGCGCCGGCAAGGTCCAGGAGGCGTTGTCCACGCCCAGCTCCTTGGCCGCAAAGTACGCCCAATGCGGATCGGCCAGGTGTGCACGGCCCACCGACACCAGGTCAAGTTGCCCGGCCTGCAGCGCGCCTTCGGCCAGTTGCGGCGTACCAAAGCCCCACGCCGACGTCACCGCAATACCCGCTTCGCGGCGCACACGCTCGGCGATCGGGCCCAGGAAAGCCGGGCCCCACGGGATGTTGGTGTCGGGAATGGTGAACCCGACGCTGACGCTCAGCAGGTCCAGACCACCGGCCTTGAAACGGCGCGCCAATTCGATGGACTCGGTGAGGGTCTGCTCATCGCGACCGTCGTATTCGATTACACCGAAGCGTGCGGTAAGCGGCAGGTTTTCCGGCCAGACTTCGCGCACGGCGGCCAGGGTTTCCAGGAGGAAGCGGCTGCGGTTGTCGAAGCTGCCACCGTAGGCGTCGGTGCGCTGGTTGGAGTGTTCGGAAAAAAAGCTCTGGCCCAGGTAACCATGGGCGAAGTGCAGTTCGATCCACTCAAAACCGGCATCCCGGGCGCGACGGGCGGCGTCGACGAAATCCTGCCGGACCCGGGCGATATCGTCCAGGGTCATGGCACGCGGGACCTTGGGCAGGTTCTCGCCGAACGCAATCGCCGACGGGGCGATGGTTTCCCAGCTACGGGCATCGGACGCAGGGATGTGGTCGTCGCCTTCCCATGGGCGGTTGGCGCTGGCTTTGCGACCGGCGTGGGCGATCTGGATACCCGGTACGGAGCCCGCCGCCTTGATGGCCTTGACCATGGGCACGAACGCCTCGGCATGGGCATCGCTCCAGATACCGGCGCAGCCTGGGGTGATACGCCCCTCAGGCGAGACGGCGGTGGCCTCGACCACCAGCAGGCCGGCACCGCCACGGGCCATGCTGGCCAAGTGCACGTGGTGCCAGTCATTGACCATGCCGTCGTCGGCCCTGTATTGGCACATCGGTGGAATGGCAATGCGATTGCGCAGGGTAACGTCTTTGAGTTTGAACGGTTCGAATAATGCGGACATCAGATACTCCGAGAGAAAGGTGGTTGATTCGATAGTTCGATGGTAATCGAACTATGGTGTTCAGTGCTACCCCCCTGTTATGATTTGCTCCATGCGCGCATTCAAACACCCTACCCTGCAAGAACTCACGCTGGAGCGTCTGCTTTACGCCCTCAGCGACCCCGTGCGCCTGGAAATCGTGCGCTGCCTGGCCGATGTGCCCGAAGCCACCTGTGGTGAACTGGACGGTGGGCGACCCAAATCCAGCGTGTCCCACCACTTCAGGGTATTGCGCGACGCCGGCCTGGTGAACACGCGCAATGTGGGCACCACCCACATGAACTCATTGCGCCGTGATGAACTCGAGGAGCGTTTCCCCGGGTTGCTGGCCAGCGTACTGGCCCAGCGCTGAATCACGCCGGCAGCGCTTCAGGCCGCGACGGGCCGCAGCAGCGCGCCATCCAGATGCACACAGTCCTTGCCATTGCGCTTGGCGCCATACAGGTTCTTGTCGGCGATCTTGAGTACCATCGACAGTTCGTCACCTGAGGCAAAGCGCGCCATGCCGGCACTGCACGTATAGTTGTGCGGGGCCGCGACGCTGCAACGGATCGCCTGCAGCAAATCCAGCACAAACTCGCAGGCAAACGCCGGGTCATCGCCCTGCAACAGCACGCCGAACTCTTCCCCGCCGATCCTTCCAAAGCTGTAGCTGCCTTTGGCGTTTTTCAGGCAGAGCGCCATGGCGCGCAGAATCTTGTCCCCAACGTCGTGGCCATACCGGTCGTTCATCGCCTTGAAACTGTCGATATCGAGCATGATGAAATAGCCACCGTGGCCGCTGTCGAGCAGCTTTTCGAAGCTCTGCATGAACGCGCGCCGGTTGAGGATAGACGTCAGGTAATCGGTCTCGGCCAAGGCGCGAAACTCACTTTCCACCAGCAACACCGAACGCAGGTTCTTCAGGTACGAGTAACTGAGGATAAAACCGATCGACACCGACGAGGCGCAAAATATCAACAGGTAGCCTTGGGTTGAGGCATACAGCTCGGCCTGCATGGGCGACCACAGGATGAGCCACACCGACAGCGCGCCGACCAGATAGTCCTGAACGCTGATAAACAGGATGGCGCTGCCGACCACCAGGGTGACCGCCAAGGGCAAGCCATAGATACGCAATTGCGGATTCAAGTGAATCACATAGGCAAACCCCACTGACAACAGCACGATGTAGGTCACCCCCAGCAAGCGCCACAGTAGAAAGTTCGTCGTCAGCGAATGAACACGGCAAACAAGCAACAGGGCAAGGGTGACACTCAACATATACAGGTCCAACAGCGTTGCCTGCATCCAACCGATACCTGTCCAGGCAATGATGCCTATCCATTCGGCTTGCGTGACCGCAGGCGACAACAACCTGCGCATCCTGGGTCTTAACTTCAAGTGAGCCGGCATCCTTACGCTCCCATTTCAATAGCATGCAGGCCCACCGCAAATGAAAAGGCCATGAACCGCTTTACCAGGCTGACGAAGGGTGGCAGCACTTCCAGGCGGGTCTTGGAGTGCGCTTTGAAATAGCCCTTTTCAACGCCCTCCTGAACCATTCGGATAATGTGGGTCTTGGACACCTAAAGTTGCTTGGCCAATGCAAGATAAGACGATGACCTGAACGTTGCCCGATCATTTTCCGGCGCAAAGGCGTCGTTATAAATGGCCAGCATCAACAGGTGCCCGGCGTCTCTTTTCACCAGCCAGTAACACTCGGGCAGCAATACATCGACCGTCAGGTCGGCGTCGAGAATGATGGCAAAACCCCTGAAGTAGAGGGCCAGGAAGCCGCGATCATCCAGCTCGCGCATCTTCCGGAATATCGCCCGGTCAGGGTACAGCCGCGCCAACGACTCGGTGAGCGAGTTCAACATCAAGCGTGCTTCACGGCAGGCTTCATCCGAAGGCGCATACACTCGGAAACGACTGTCTTCCGGATGCGGCGCCACCTCCATGAAACCCAGCGCGCGTAATAACAGAAACATTGATTCCAGGCTGTTTTTTGAACAATACCTGCGCGTCACGCACAGGGTTTTAACTTCGGACAACAACGGTAACGGTGTGGCGAAGTACTCACTCAATAACGCAAACGACACCATCAGACGACTGTATTTAAGTGCACTCTTATAGAAAAACGGTCGTCTGGAATAGGGCACGAGCAGCACGTGGTAATGCGCTCTCAAGCACGATTCAAAATCCTTATGACGTTCGATTGCTTGCGCGGTACTCCACATAGCCGACTTCAACGAACTGACATGCATGAAAGAGCCCTGATCATCCAACTTGATTCCTGATCTCAGCTACGAAATCCCTGCAGCCCGGCCCCAAAACAAATCACGTGGTAAACCCTGCGGTTAATGGCTTTTTGCCTCGAACGCAATGTACAGCGATTGCTGCGCAAGACGTCATCAGTACCAAAGTTGTTCCAGTTTCCCGGTGCGCCTGCCATCGGCAGTTCGAAGACACTTCCTGTTACATCCACACCGGCGTCGCGCCTTGCATTGACTAAAACACCCAGCCGGGTCTCGTTGGGCGAACCTTCATCCGCCTGCGGCGTCGTAACCTGGCATTGTCGCCAAACGCACGCGCGAGGTTCTCGTTTGAAAGCTGCCCTTCTCAAGAAATACCGCCTGATCATCAAGACCATGGGCTATGTGGGCTGGGCCCTGTTCTGGCTGTTGCTGTGGGATATCGCCGTCACGGTGGATTTCATGCTGTTCCTCAACTCCAAGATCAACCTGCCGCTGATGCCCCTGACCTTGCTGGGTTCGGCGCTGGTGGTGCTGATCAGCTTTCGTAACAGCAGCGCCTACAACCGCTGGTGGGAAGCGCGCACTTTATGGGGCTCGATGGTCAACAACTCGCGCAGCTTCGCGCGCCAGGTACTGACCCTGCTGGACGACCCCGGCAGCGAAGTGAACCCGATCAAATCCACCCTGCTGCGCCGTCATGTGGCCTATGTGAACTGCCTGGCCGCGCACCTCAAGGGCGAGCCCTGCCCGGAGGAAGTGCGCGCGTTCATCCCTGACGAGGAATTCGCGCGCAATGGCGCCACCAACAACTTCGCCAACGACATCCTGACCGGCTCGGCCGCCTTGCTCGCCCGGGAATACAAGGCCGGCCATCTGGACAGCATCCGCCTGGCGCGGCTGGAGTCGACCCTGGTGGACCTGTCCAATGCCCAGGGCGGCATGGAGCGCATCGCCAACACGCCGCTGCCCTACCCCTACGTGTATTTCCCACGGCTGTTCATTTCGCTGTTTTGCCTGATCGTACCGGTGGGCCTGGTGGAATCCCTCGGCTGGTTCACCCCGCTGGCCTCTACGGTGGTGGGCTTCATGCTGCTGGCCATCGAGCGTATCGGCACCGACCTGCAAAGCCCGTTTCGCTCCAGCGAACATCAGATCCAAATGGAAGCCATCTGCGAAACCATCGAAAAGAACCTGCAGTCAATGCGCCGCGACGCCCTGGCCGGCGATCAAATCGGCTGAGTCCCCGCCCTTCCCCCTCAAGTGCCGGCGCCCTCGGTCGATAAACCGAGGGTACGCATGGCCTCGGCCCCATAACAACGCATGCGACGCTTAGCACGACCGTTTCCCCTTGCCAAAACTATAAATACCCGCGGGTGAAGTCATGAATATCAAGCAGAAGCTGACATGGGCGTTTGCGGCCATCGCGTGCGTGCCGGTCATCCTGGTCGCCGTTATTGTGGTGTTGAATGTGCGCGAAGGCGCCCTTGCCAACTTTCTCGACAGCAGCGGGCGCGAGATCCGCCAGATCGACAATGGCATGAAGCAGTTTTTCGACGGCATCAGCCAGAACGTGGAATTCGTGGCCAAGGACCCGCGCGTTGTCGCGGCCAAGGACCTGAAAAGCTACGCCGGCGCGGATGGGGCGAAAGTCCCCCTGACACCGACCAATATCGAGCTGCTGGCGATATTCGACCAGTTCGCCAAAAGCCATCCCAGCACCGCCTACCTGTCCCTGGGCCTGCGCGATGGCGGCTACGCCAGCTGGCCGGACGACACCAAGCTGAACAACTACGACCCACGCGTGCGTCCGTGGTACCAGGCAGGCGTCGCTGCCCCGGGCAAGACCGTGCGCACCGGTGCCTACTACTGGGCACCGGACGATGTGGTGCTGATCGGTACCGTGCGCGCCGTCGCCGATGCCACGGGCAATATCCTCGGCGTGGTCGGCCTGGACGTGTCGCTCAAGCAACTCACTGAACTGGTGCGCACCATCAAGCTGGGCGACAGCGGCTACTTGATGCTGGTGGAAGACAACGGCAACGTGCTGGTAGACCCCAGCGATGCCAAGCACAACTTCAAGCCCCTGGCCGACCTGGGCCCCAACTACGCCGAACTGGCCAAGGGCGGCGACGGCGTGACTCAGGTCGACATCGACGGCGTGGCCTACATGGCCAACGTGGTCAGCTCCAAAGACCTGGGCTGGCGCTTTATCGGCCTGATCAAGCGCGATGAAGTAATGGCCGGGGCCACCCGCCTGACCTGGTTGATCGCGGCCATCGCCGCGGTATTGGCCGTCGTGTTCGCCATTGTCGGCGCCAGTTTCGCCCGCGTGATCGTGCGCCCGATTAGCGGCGTGGCCGATGGCCTGCAGGAAATCGCCGAAGGTGAAGGCGACCTCACGCGTCAGCTCAAGGTGCAAGGCAAGGACGAAACCGCCGTCCTCGCCGGCTGGTTCAACCAGTTCCTGGGTATGATTGCCCAACTGGTGCAACGCATCGGCAACGCGTCCTCGGACCTGCAAACCGCCGCCGCCGACACCAGCGAAGTGGCCAGCAACATGAACCAGGCCGCCGGTCGCCAACGCGAAGCGGTGGAACTGGTGAGCACCGCCTTCAACGAGATGGTGGCAACCGCCAATGAAGTGGCCCGTTCCTGCAGCGCCGCTGCGGTGAGTGCCGACGAAGGCTATCGCGACGTACACAACGGCCAGCAGCACATCGGCGAAGCCACCGGCAGCGTGCTCAAGCTCAGCGAAGACTTGCAGAAGTCGACCCAGACCATGCAGTTGCTGGAGCAGGACAGCCAGAACATCAACACCATCCTCGACACCATCCGTTCGATTGCCGAACAGACCAACCTGCTGGCGCTCAACGCCGCGATCGAGGCGGCTCGCGCCGGCGACCAGGGTCGTGGTTTCGCGGTAGTGGCCGACGAGGTGCGCGCCCTGGCCCGGCGCACCGCCGACTCCACCGGCGAGATCGACAGCCTGCTGGGCAATCTTGCCCGCCGCACCCAGGAAGTCACCCAACAAATGCAAGGCAGTTTGCTGGTGTCGCACACCAGCGTGGAGCGTATCCAGCAGGCCCGCGACAGCTTCGAAAAGATCCGTGGCTCGGTGGACTCGATTCGCGACCAGAACACCCAGATTGCCACGGCCGCCGAAGAACAGCACCAGGTGGCCGAAGAGATCAACCGGCACATCGCGCAGATCCATGCCGATGCGCAGCTGGTTGAAGAGTTTGCGCATACGGCGCAGACCGGCTCGGGGCGTTTGACCGACATTTCCGGTCAGCTCAACGGTCTGGTGGGCCGCTTCAAGTTCTGACGTCCTCTCCCAAGGCAGGCGGTGAGCCCTTCACCGCCTGATCGCTGCCCCCTTCCCCCCCTCAAGCACTGCCAGCGAGCAACTGTAGGAGCGAGCTTGCTCGCGAAAAACTTCAACGATAACGCGTGCCTCCTGACCGAACGCAGTGCCTGTGAGTTTTTCGCGAGCACGCTCGCTCCTCCAGCTATTGCGCTTCTCGTATTATGGTATACCATCATACGCAGACCCTCACTTAGACGGAGCAGCCCATGAGTTTCGAAATCCGCAAGATCGTCAGTTATGTAGAAGAGACCTTTATCGAGGGCGGCAAAGCCTCCGACACGCCCGTGAAAATGGTCGGCCTGGCCGTGGTGCTGAAAAACCCCTGGCTGGGTCGTGGTTTCGTCGAAGACCTGAAGCCGGAAATTCGTGCCAACTGCTCCGACCTCGGCGCGCTGATGGTCGAGCGCCTGGTCGCCATCATCGGCGGCGCCGAGAACATCGAGGCCTACGGCAAAGCGGCCGTGGTGGGTGCCGACGGCGAGATCGAACACGCCAGCGCAATCATCCATACCCTGCGTTTCGGCAACCACTACCGCGAAGCGGTCAAAGCCAAAAGCTACTTGAGCTTCACCAACAAGCGCGGCGGCCCGGGCACCTCGATCCAGATTCCGATGATGCACAAGGACGACGAAGGCCTGCGCTCGCACTACATCACCCTGGAAATGCAGATCGAAGACGCGCCGCGCGCCGACGAAATCGTCGTCGTGCTGGGCTGCGCCGATGGCGGTCGCCTGCACCCACGGATCGGCAACCGTTACATCGACCTGGAAGAGCTGGCGGCTGAACAAGCCCAGTAAGCAACACCGGCCATGACAAAAAGCATGCAGGAGCGCTCCATGATTCGGCTCACCGCTGAACGCACCCCGGCCGGCACCAGTTACCTGGCGACCGGCCAAGGCCAGCCTGTGGTTTTGATCCACGGCGTGGGCCTGAACAAAGAAATGTGGGGCGGGCAAGTCGTTGGCCTGGCCACGAAATACCATGTGATCAGCTATGACATGCTCGGCCACGGCGCCAGCCCGCGCCCGGCCGCCGGCACGCCGTTGCTCGGCTATGCGGACCAGTTGCTGGAGCTGCTCGACCACCTGCAAGTGCCCCAGGCCACGGTGATCGGGTTCTCCATGGGCGGCCTGGTCGCACGGGCGTTTGCCCTGCATT
>NZ_CVTN01000034.1:0-28555 GCF_900004915.1 Pseudomonas sp. 31 R 17 | reverse complement strand
CCCCGACCGCCTCAAAAGCCTGGTGGTGCTCAACAGTGTGTTCAACCGCAGCCCCGAGCAGCGTGCCGGCGTGATCGCGCGCACGGCACAGGCCGCCGAGCACGGGCCGGATGCGAACGCGCAAGCGGCGCTGTCGCGCTGGTTCAGCCCTGAATACCAGGCGGCCAACCCGGCGCAGATCGCCGCGCTGCGCCAGACCCTGGCGGGCAACGATCCCCAGGGCTACCTCACCACCTATGAGCTGTTTGCGACCCAGGACATGTACCGCGCCGACGACCTCAAGGGCCTGCGCGTGCCCACCCTGGTCGCCACCGGCGAACTGGACCCCGGCTCGACGCCGGAAATGGCCCGGCAACTGGCCGACTGTATTCCCGGTGCCACGGTTGCGGTGCTGGCCGAGCAACGGCATATGATGCCGGTGGAATCACCGCGCCTGGTCAACAGCCTGCTGCTGGGGTTCCTCGACACCGTGTACACCCAAAATAATCCAATAAAGGGGATCGTTGCATGACACTCGCACGCTTCCAGATGTGCATCGGCGGTGAATGGGTCGATGCCCTGTCCGGCAAGACTTTCGACAGCCTCAACCCGGCCCTGGCCGAACCCTGGGCGCAATTGCCCGATGCCGATGAAGCCGACGTGGACCGCGCCGTACAGGCCGCGCAAACGGCTTTCGAGAGCCCGGCCTGGCGTGGCCTCAGCGCCACCGCGCGGGGCAAACTGCTGCGCCGCCTGGGTGATTTGATCGCCCAGAACACCGAACAACTGGCGCAGCTGGAAAGCCGCGACAACGGCAAGCTGATCCGCGAGACCCGCGGCCAGGTCAGCTACCTGCCGGAGTTCTTCCACTACACCGCAGGCCTGGCCGACAAGCTCGAAGGCGGCACCTTGCCGCTGGATAAACCGGACCTGTTCGCCTACACGGTGCACGAAGCCATGGGCGTGGTCGCCGCGATCATTCCGTGGAACAGCCCGCTGTACCTGACCGCAATCAAGCTCGCGCCGGCCCTCGCGGCGGGCAATACCATCGTGATCAAGCCCTCGGAACACGCTTCAGCGACTGTCCTGGAACTGGCGCGCCTGGCCCTCGAAGCCGGGATTCCACCGGGCGTGGTCAACGTGGTGACCGGCTACGGCCCAAGTACCGGCGCCGCCCTCACCCGTCACCCGCTGGTGCGCAAAATCGCCTTCACCGGCGGCGCGGCCACCGCACGGCATGTGGTGCGCAGCAGCGCGGAGAACTTCGCCAAGCTGTCGCTGGAACTGGGTGGCAAGTCACCGAATATCATTTTTGCCGACGCCGACCTCGACAGCGCCATCAACGGTGCGATTGCCGGTATCTACGCGGCGTCAGGGCAAAGTTGCGTGTCGGGTTCGCGCCTGCTGGTGCAGGACGACATCTACGACGAATTTGTCGAGCGCCTGGTGCAGCGCGCCGAACGCATCCGCATCGGCAACCCCCTGGACGATGCCAGCGAAATGGGCCCCATGGCCACCGCCCAGCAACTGGCCGTGGTCGAAGGCCTGGTGGCGGATGCCATCGCCGAAGGCGCACGCCTGCGCACCGGTGGCAAACGCCCGCAGCACCTCGGTGAAGGCTGGTTCTATGAGCCGACGTTGTTCGAGTGCGACGCCAACTCAATGAAGATCATGCAGGAAGAAGTGTTCGGCCCGGTGGCTTCGGTGATCCGTTTCAAGGACGAAGCCCAAGCGCTGGCGATTGCCAACGACTCGCAGTTCGGCCTCGCTGCCGGCATCTGGACCCGCGACCTGGGCCGCGCCCATCGACTGGCCCGGGACGTGCGCTCGGGGATTATCTGGGTCAACACCTACCGCGCCGTCTCGGCCATGGCGCCCATCGGCGGCTTCAAGAACAGCGGCTACGGACGCGAAAGCGGCATCGATTCGGTGCTGGCCTACACCGAGCTGAAGACGGTGTGGATCAACCTGTCCCAGGCGCCCATGCCTGATCCCTTTGTGATGCGTTAAGAGGCCACACCCATGATCGAACCCGGCATTTACAAAGACGTCATGAGCTCGTTTCCTTCGGGCGTCACGGTGGTCACCACCCTCGACCCGGACGGCGGCATCGTCGGCATTACCGCCAGCGCATTCAGTGCGCTGTCGATCGACCCGGCCCTGGTGCTGTTCTGCCCCAACTACGCGTCGGACACCTACCCGATCCTGCGCGACAGCAAGCGCTTCGCGATCCACCTGCTGTCCGCCGGCCAGACCGCCGAAGCCTACGCCTTCGCCAGCAAAGGCAAGGAAAAGGCCAAGGGCATCGAGTGGCACCTCAGCGACTTGGGCAACCCACTGCTGGCCAACGCCACGGCCATCATCGAGTGCGAGTTGTGGCGCGAATACGACGGCGGTGACCACGCGATCATTGTCGGCGCGGTGAAGAACCTGATCCTGCCCACACAGCCGGTCACGCCGATGATCTACCACAAAGGCAAGCTCGGCGCGCTGCCGACCCTGGCCTGAGGAGCACTGAACCATGAGCAACGACAAGTATGAACAGGGCCTGAAAATCCGTACGCAAGTCCTGGGTGAAGCCTACGTACAGCGTTCAATCGACAACGCCGACGACTTCACGCGACCGCTGCAGGAGATGGTCACCGAGTACTGCTGGGGCCATGTGTGGGGCCGGGAGGGTTTGTCGCTTAAAGAACGCAGCATGATAAACTTGGCAATGATTTCGGCCCTCAATCGGCCTCACGAACTCAAGCTGCACGTGCGTGGCGCCTTGCGCAACGGACTGAGTCGTGAACAAATACGCGAAATTCTGCTTCAGGTCGGCATTTACTGCGGGGTTCCCGCTGCCGTGGACAGCTTCCGGCTGGCCCGTGAAGCCTTCGCCGAAGCCGATGCCGAGGCCTCCAGTTAACCGCCACATTCAGAGCAAACCCCATGAAACGCGCGCCCCTCGACGACAGCTTCAAGGTCAATCACAACCCGGTCACCCTGCGCGAAATCGTGCTGGAGAAACTGCGCAGCGCCATCATGAATTTCCAGCTGCTGCCCGGTGACCGCCTGGTGGAGCGCGACCTGTGCGACCGCCTTGGCGTCAGCCGCACCTCGGTGCGCGAAGCCTTGCGCCACCTGGAGTCCGAAGGCCTGGTGGAATTCGCCGATGCCAAGGGCCCGCAGGTGGCGATCATCACCCTGGCCGATGCCGTCGATATCTATGAACTGCGCTGCGTGCTCGAAGGCTTGATCGTGCAGCTGTTCACCCTGCGCGCCAAGGCCAAGGACATCAAGGCCCTGGAAAAAGCCCTGGAGGAAAACCGCAAGGCCCTCAAGGAAGGCGAACTGCAGCAAGTGATCGACTCCGTGCAGGGTTTCTACGATGTGTTGCTCGAAGGCTGCGGCAACCACGTGGCCGCCACGCAGTTGCGCCAGTTGCAGGCGCGTATCAGCTACCTGCGCGCGACCTCGGTGTCCCAGCAGAACCGACGGGGCGCCAGCAACCAGGAAATGGAGCGCATGGTCCAGGCGATCAAGAGCGGCGACCCCCTCGCCGCCCACCAGGCCTGCGTCGATCACGTGCGTGCCGCGGCAGCCGTGGCCCTGGATTACCTCAAGCGCAAACAGGAAGAAACCGGCAAGCTCCCCGAGATCACCCTGCCCATAGCGCTCAAAGAACCGCGCATAGGTCACTGACCGTGCCAGGCCCCAGCTTCTGCCCGACCTGCGGCGGCCATGACCTCGGTCATCAACTGCCACCGGGCGACACCCACGAGCGCCTGATGTGCCGGGGCTGCGGCTACATCCACTACATCAACCCCAAGATCATCACCGGCTGCATCATCGAGCAGGACGGCAAATACCTGCTGTGCCAGCGCGCAATCCCCCCGCGCCCCGGCACCTGGACGCTGCCGGCGGGCTTCATGGAAGGTGGCGAAACCACCGAAGAGGCGGCGTTGCGCGAAGTCTGGGAAGAGACCGGCGTGCGCGCCGAGATCGTGTCGCCCTACTCGATTTTCAGCGTGCCGAAGATCAGCGAGGTGTACATCATCTTCCGCGCCATCGCGCTGGAGATCACCGGCCAGTTCGGCCCGGAAACCCTGGCCTACACCTTCTTCGCCCCCGAGGACATCCCGTGGGACAGCATCTACTACCCGGCGATCCGGCAGATTCTGGAGCGCTATATCGAAGAGCGCCATTCGGGGGTGTATGGCATTTACATGGGGAATGATGACAGCGGCAAGATTCACTTCATGCGCTGATCTTAAGCCTAATGTGGGAGGGGGCTTGCCCCCGATGGCGGCCTCTGGGCTGGCCAGGATGTTGGATCAGATCGAGTACATATCCGTTTCTGCGGTAACGGCCACTTAGGGTTCCGCCCTTACGGCGGCTCACTTTGGAAAAGCCCCAAAGTAAGCAAAGGGCTCTTGCCCCACCACTCGGCACCTCGCTAATGCTCGGTGTGCCCTCTCTCCGGCTTGAATCCGTGGGCCGCCGCAATGGGCCATCCATGGCCCAGTGCGGCTAACCCGGCGTCCTGCCGGGTTGCCCACGGATTCAAGCCTGCGTTCGGCCAGCGTGGTTTAACGGGGCGCCTGAGATCAAAAGCAGATCAAGATCAAGAGCGACTCGCTTCGCATCGTGGTTACGCGGTTGGGCGCTACAGAGTTGTGTAGATACCTATGCCCCGATAGCGGTCTTTCAGCCAGCTTGTTTATAGCTGACCCACCGCCATCGGGGGCAAGCCCCCTCCCACATTTGGACCACACTCGGCCAGGTATACCTAGGGCGCCAGCCCTTCCACAATAATGATCTGCGCCTCCCCCACCCCCGCTCTGTGCCCCTTCGCCTCCTGATATTCGGCAGACTCATAGCACGCCACCGCCTGCTCATAGCTCTCAAACTCAATCACCACATTGCGCTGCCGTGCCGGCCCGCCTTCCAGTGCCTCACTGCGCCCGCCCCTGGCCAGGAAGCGCCCGCCGAACTTCGCAAACGCCGCCGGGGCGCGTTGGGTGTACTGGGTGTATTGCTCTGCATCGGACACGTCCACATGGGCAATCCAATAGGCCTTCATCGCGACATCCTCTTGCTTGTAATTTGTGGTATACCATAATACATACAACCAACAAGCAGAGCACTCCCCATGCCCTTCAACAGCATCGCCGACATCATCGAAGACTACCGCCAGGGCAAGATGGTGCTGCTGGTGGACGACGAGGACCGGGAAAACGAAGGCGACCTGCTGCTGCCTGCAGCGTGTTGCACCGCCGAGACTATCAGCTTCATGGCCCGCGAAGCCCGTGGCCTGATCTGCCTGACCCTCACCGATGAACATTGCCAACGCCTGGGCCTGGAGCAGATGGTGCCCAGCAATGGCAGCGTGTTCAGCACCGCGTTTACCGTGTCCATCGAAGCCGCCACCGGCGTGACCACCGGCATCTCCGCCGCCGACCGCGCACGCACGGTGGCGGCGGCTGTGGACAGCAACGCCGGCCCCGCCGACATTGTGCAGCCGGGGCATATCTTCCCGCTGCGCGCCAGGGATGGCGGTGTGCTGACCCGCGCCGGCCACACCGAAGCCGGTTGCGACCTGGCGCGCCTGGCCGGGCACACACCGGCCTCGGTGATCGTCGAAGTGATGAACGACGACGGCACCATGGCCCGCCGCCCCGAGCTGGAAGCCTTTGCCCGCAAGCACGGGATCAAGATCGGCACCATCGCCGACCTGATCCACTACCGTCTCAGCACCGAACGCACCGTGGTGCGCATCGGCGAGCGCGACCTGCCCACGGTGCACGGCACCTTTCGCCTGATCACCTTTGAAGACCGCATCGACGGCGGCGTGCACATGGCCATGGTCATGGGTCAACTGCGCCGCGATGAACCGGCGCTGGTACGTGTGCACGTGATCGACCCGCTGCGCGACCTGGTCGGCGCCGACTACAGCGGGCCGTCCAACTGGACCTTGTGGGCCGCCCTGCAACGCGTGGCGGCAGAAGGCTGCGGCGTGGTGGTGGTGCTGGCCAACCATGAATCGTCCCAGGCATTGCTCGAACGCGTCCCGCAGTTGACCCAGGCGCCGCGTCAATTCAGCCGGTCGCAGTCGCGGATTTACTCGGAAGTGGGTACCGGCGCGCAGATATTGCAGGACCTGGGCGCAGGCAAACTGCGTCACCTCGGGCCACCGCTGAAATACGCAGGCTTGACCGGTTACGACCTGGAAGTCGTGGAAAGCATCCCTTTCATCTGAGGCTGAAAACCCAGCGTCGGCAGATAGCCGGTATGGCAAAGTGCTTGCGCAAAGTTTGGAATACCATAATATGATATTCCATAGGCCGGACGACTTTATCAGATGCTCCGGACCGACTGCTCCCGACAGGCGGGCACTGCAAAGCCCCGCTCATAAACACAACAATGAGGGCGTAAACATGGTGTTGAATAAAGGTGCAACCGCGGCGCTGTTCGCGGGACTGTTGAGCGTGGCCACCCACGCGGCCATGGCAGCCGAAAGCGTCAACTTCGTCAGCTGGGGCGGCAGCACCCAGGATGCGCAGAAGCAGACGTGGGCCGATCCTTTCAGCAAGGCCAGCGGCATCACCGTCGTCCAGGACGGCCCCACCGACTACGGCAAACTCAAGGCCATGGTCGAAAGCGGCAATGTGCAGTGGGACGTGGTGGATGTCGAAGCCGACTTCGCCCTGCGCGCCGCCGCCGAAGGCCTGCTCGAGCCCCTCGACTTCGCGGTGATCCAGCGCGACAAGATCGACCCGCGCTTCGTCTCCGACCATGGTGTCGGTTCGTTCTTCTTCTCCTTCGTGCTCGGCTACAACGAAGGCAAGCTCGGCGCCGGCAAACCGCAGGACTGGAGCGCCTTGTTCGACACCAAGACCTACCCCGGCAAACGCGCCCTCTACAAATGGCCGAGCCCGGGCGTGCTCGAACTGGCGCTGCTGGCCGACGGCGTACCCGCCGACACGCTCTACCCCCTGGACCTGGACCGCGCCTTCAAGAAACTCGACACGATCAAGAAAGACATCGTCTGGTGGGGCGGCGGCGCGCAGTCGCAACAGTTGCTGGCCTCCGGCGAAGTGAGCATGGGCCAGTTCTGGAACGGTCGCATCCACGCCTTGCAGGAAGATGGCGCACCGGTGGGCGTGAGCTGGAAGCAGAACCTGGTGATGGCCGACATCCTCGTGGTGCCCAAAGGCTCGAAAAACAAAGCCGCCGCGATGAAATTCCTGGCCAATGCCAGCAGTGCCAAGGGCCAGGCGGATTTCTCCAACCTGACCGCCTATGCGCCGGTGAACATCGACAGCGTGCAGCGCCTGGATTCGGTCCTGGCGCCCAACCTGCCGACCGCTTACGCCAAAGACCAGATCACCCTCGATTTCGCCTACTGGGCCAAGAACGGTCCGGCCATTGCGACACGGTGGAATGAATGGCTAGTCAAATGAAAATGACGGCAACCACGCCGGCCGGGGGCGCCCTCGGCGGTACCGTTGGCGCCAGGGCCGGGGCGCCGTCCCTGGCACAGCGTTGGCGCGGATCGGGCAACCTGATTCCGGCGCTGCTGTTCCTTGGCCTGTTCTTCCTGGCGCCACTGATCGGCCTGCTGCTGCGCGGCGTGCTGGAGCCGGTGCCGGGCCTGGGCAACTACGAACAGCTGTTTGCCAACTCGGCGTATGCGCGGGTGTTGCTCAATACCTTTTCAGTGGCCGGCCTGGTGACCCTGTTCAGCCTGCTGCTGGGCTTTCCGCTGGCCTGGGCGATTACCCTGGTGCCGCGCGGCTGGGGTCGTTGGATCCTGAGTATCGTGCTGCTGTCGATGTGGACCAGCCTGCTCGCCCGCACCTATTCCTGGCTGGTATTGCTGCAAGCCTCGGGGGTGATCAACAAGGCGTTGATGGCCATGGGCATCATCGATCAACCGCTGGAGATGGTGCATAACCTCACCGGCGTGGTGATCGGCATGAGCTACATCATGATTCCGTTCATCGTGCTGCCGCTGCAGGCGACCATGCAGGCCATCGACCCGATGATCCTGCAGGCAGGTTCCATCTGCGGCGCCAGCCCGTGGACCAACTTCTTCCGGGTGTTCCTGCCGCTGTGCCGGCCGGGCTTGTTTTCCGGCGGGTTGATGGTGTTTGTGATGTCCCTCGGTTACTACGTCACCCCGGCCCTGCTGGGCGGTGCGCAGAACATGATGCTGCCGGAGTTCATCATCCAGCAGGTGCAGTCGTTCCTCAATTGGGGCCTGGCCAGTGCCGGTGCGGCGTTGCTGATCTTGATCACGCTGGTGCTGTTCTACTTCTACCTGAAGCTCCAGCCGGAATCCCCGGTTGGCGCCAGCAACGCGAGGTAAGCCGTCATGCTCCTGACTCCCAACGCCATGAGCCGCAGGCTGCGCCTGGGCCTCTACACCACCACCGGTTTGATTGGCCTGTTCCTGCTCTTGCCGATCGTGTTTATCGTGTTGCTGTCGTTCGGTTCGTCGCAATGGCTGGTGTTCCCGCCACCGGGCTGGACACTGAAATGGTACGGCCAGTTTTTCTCCAACCCCGACTGGATGAACGCGGCGATGGCCAGCCTCAAGGTGGCGGTGCTGACCACGTTCTTTGCCGTTGCCCTGGGGCTGCCGACCGCGTTTGCCCTGGTGCGCGGGCGCTTCCCCGGCCGCGAGCTGCTCTACGGCCTGTTCACCCTGCCGATGATCGTGCCGCTGGTGATCATCGCCGTGGCGGTGTACGCGCTGTTCCTCAAGCTCGGCTACACCGGCACGATGTTCGCCTTTGTGGTCAGCCATGTGATTGTCGCGCTGCCGTTCACCATCATCTCGATCATCAACTCGCTGAAGCTGTTCGACCAGTCGATTGAAGACGCGGCGGTGATCTGCGGCGCCTCGCGCTTGCAGGCGGTGTTCAAGGTGACCTTCCCGGCGATTCGCCCAGGGATGGTGGCCGGTGCGCTGTTCGCCTTTCTCGTCTCGTGGGACGAAGTGGTGCTCAGCGTGATGATGGCCAGCCCGACCCTGCAAACCCTTCCCGTGAAAATGTGGACCACCCTGCGCCAGGACCTGACGCCTGTGATCGCCGTCGCCTCGACGTTGCTGATCGGCCTGTCGGTACTGGTCATGGTGATTGCCGCCGCCCTTCGTCGGCGCACTGAAACCAGCGCCTAAGCGCCCAGGAGCAGAACATGAGTGCAGTGATCCAAGATGTGCGCAACCCTGGCCAACCCCTGGTCAGCCTGCGCAACTTGAACAAGTACTACGGCGACTTTGCCGCCGTGGACAATATCTCCCTGGACATCCAGGACGGCGAGTTCCTCACCTTCCTCGGCTCCAGCGGCTCGGGCAAGAGCACCACACTGTCAATGCTCGCCGGCTTTGAAACGCCGAGCAGCGGCGAGATCCTGGTGAGCGGGCAATCCCTGGTCAATGTGCCGCCGCACAAGCGCGACATCGGCATGGTGTTCCAACGCTACTCGCTGTTCCCGCACTTGTCGGTGCGCGACAACATCGCCTTCCCCCTGGCCATCCGCAAACTGGCCAGCGCCGAACGCGAGAAACGCGTCGACGCCATGCTCAAGCTGGTGCAGCTGGAACCGTTCGCCCATCGCCGCCCTTCGCAACTCTCCGGCGGCCAGCAACAGCGCGTCGCCATCGCCCGCGCGCTGGTGTACGAGCCGCGCATCCTGCTGATGGACGAACCCCTCGGCGCCCTCGACAAGAAACTGCGTGAAGACCTGCAGGACGAGCTGCGCCAATTGCACCGGCGCCTGGGCATCACCATTGTCTATGTGACCCACGACCAGGAAGAAGCCATGCGCCTGTCCCAGCGCATCGCGATTTTCAGCCACGGCAAAATCGTCGGCCTGGGCAGCGGTTTCGACCTGTACCAGAACCCGCCGAACGCGTTCGTCGCCTCGTTCCTGGGCAATTCAAACTTCCTCAAGCTCAAGGCCCAGGGCAACGCGGCAGCGTCGTTCGAAGGCCAGTCGCTGTCGATCCGCCTGACCAGCGGGCTGCACACCGAGCAGGATGTATTGCTGATGGTGCGCCCGGAAAAGGCCCTGGCGCTGAGCGTCGAACAGGCCATCGAGCAACCGCTGGCGGCGGGCTGGAATGAAGTCTCGGCGATTGTCGGGGAGGTACTGTTTCTGGGCGAGAGCCAGACCTGCGCGGTGAAGACCCTGGGCGGTACGTCGATGACGGTCAAGGCGCTCTCGGCGGCGGGCATGCCGCTCAAGGCCGGCGACCCGGTGCGGGTGCGCTGGGCCACGGCGGATGCGTGCGTGTATACGCAGTGGGCCGAGAGTGATTTGAACAAGGCGGCCGGGGCGCATTGAGCCCGCCTTGGAAGGCTTCATGCGGCAGCGGCCGGGAGAGTGCCAGCTGGTTTATAGCTGGCCGTTGCGCCATCGGAGCATCGCATCAACTTCTGTACCAAATGGCCCAGATGACGGTTCCAACCACCCAGATATGACTGATGCGATAGGGCCACAGGGCCCATCTTCTGAGCGCTAGGGGAACTAATGCCAACTCGTCCTCGGTGACCAGGCCAGCTTTCACAAAACGCTTGGAGTCGGACAGGAAATCAATCATAAGCCCCATGCGGTAAAACTTATCGATCCGTTGGTTTCTTTTCCAAAAACGTTTGTGCCTACGAACACATTCGTTCTCACTGAAATAGCTTTCCAGCTCGTCCAGTTTTCTGTATTCGGCGTATAGCATCAGCCCCAGAAGGATGAACACCCCCGCCATCAGCACGATGCTATAGACAAGAAAGAGCGACATTATTAAGCCCCCTCTGATTGAAATAAAAAAACACCATCGACTTCTACGATCTCTCCACCCATGAAAGCACCAACATCTCCCAAAGAAGAACCTCCTGCATACCCTCCCGCAGCGCCACCGATAATTCCACAGGCCAACTCAGCACGCCCCTTGGTGGCGACCGCGAAAGCTATCCGGCAAAGGCTGCCCCCAACCTTTGCACCGAAATTGCCAATCCAGGCAGCCCCCGCCACGCTACCCGCCAACCGCCCCGTCTCCACATACCTGGCCCGCCGACACTGCGCCTCCCTCCCCGTCATACACGCCTCCTTGATCTCCAATCCCGCCGCCCCCACGTCCATCGCCAGGCCCACATACATACCCTTGCCCAACCACTTCGACACCCGGGCAATTGCCGCAATCCGCTGGGCATACCCGGCAATCTCACCCTTATGCAAATAGCTTCTGGTGGAGACCCCGAGGATCTTCTTCAACGACTGATTACCGCGCAAGCCCGTACCCAATCTGGCCACGCCACTCAGTTGGATATCCAGCGATGCAAATAGCATCTGCCGCTGGCCAATGAAGGCATTGCGATCCAGCCCGCCCGCTTTCATCCGTTGATGCAAGCGCTCGATTTCCTCCAACGTATGCACTATTTCGTCCAAATGCCGCGCCCAGGCAGATGTCGCGCTGCCGACGCCAATCGAGCCATAGGTCAGCAAGCTCTGCAGCAAGTCATAGTCATTGACCACGGCGGCCCCGGCCGATGAGCTCTGTTCCAAATCGCGCCGCACTCGCTCGGCATGACGCATCAACCAGGCTTCGTCCCTGGAGCATTCCACGCTGTATGCATCGGGAATAATCACCAATTGCCCCGGCGTGACCAGCCCATGGCGCAGGTGCCGGTTGAGCACATCAAAATGGTCGGAGCGCGGGCGGCTCAAACCGCCTCCCATCAAACGGGACTTCAAGCTGCTGTAGTCGATTGTGTGGTCGTTGATATAACCCTGCGCCATGCCCTGCATCCCGCGTCCAATAGAGAGGGCATCGGAATATAAGCAAGCGAATACGGCCCGGACACACGCTGGAAAGCGAAAAGAAAAATAGAGAAGTTGCCTACGTCACCGGGAAAAACCGACTACAAAAAAACCCGGCAAGCGCCGGGTATTTGATGTGACGTGAGGGTCAGTCCGAATAACCCAGCTTCGCCGCCCGGACCTTCTGCGTTTGCTTGCGCGTCGCCAGGCAGTAATACAACGGACACGTCACCGCCAACCCCACCAGCCACGACAAGTCCGCGCCTTCCACCAGGTTGGCCCACGGCCCCACATACAACGACGTATTGGCAAACGGCAGTTGCACGATGATCCCGATGAAGTACGCCACGATCGCATGCAGGTTAAACCGGCCATACACCCCGCCATCGGCCTGGAAGATCGAGGCGATGTCGTACACGCCGCGCTTGATCACGTAGAAATCGATCAGGTTGATCGAGGCCCACGGCACCAGCACCAGCAACAGCGCGAGGATCAGCCCGATAAATTGCGCGATGAAGTCCGCCGACGCGCCCAGCGCCACCATGCAGCAACCGGCAAGGATCACGCCTGACAGCGCCACGCGCACCTTGATACTGGGGGTCCAGCGGCTGGCGAAGGTCTGGATCGAGGTGATGATCGAAAGCACCGCGCCGTACAGGTTCAGTGCGTTGTGGCTGATGATATTGAGCAGGAACAGCACCATCAGGATCGGCCCCAGCGCGCCGGTGGCCTGCTTGACCGCGACCATCGCTTCGGTGCCTTCCGGTGTGGCCAGCGCCGCCACCAGGCCGAAGGCAAATGACAGGATGGTGCCCAGGGTTGCGCCCAGGTAGGTGGCGATAAACGGCCGGGTGATGCCGATGTCGGCCGGCAGGTAACGCGAATAGTCGCTGGTGTAGGGCGAGAAGCTGATCTGCCAGATGATCCCGAGCGACACCGTGGCCAGCCAGCCGGCGGCGTTGAAACCGCCACGGGTGAGGAAGTCGGCCGGCAGGTCATGGGCAAAGATGTAGACAAAACCGGCAAGCAATGCGCTGCCCATCACCCAGGTGCCGATGCGGTTCAAGGTATGGATAAAGCGGTAGCCGATCACGCCGATGGCCGTGGCGCTGAGCGCGCCGATCAGGATGCTCGCCGGCACCGGCACCGAGGGTACGAGGCCGACGATGGATTTTCCGGCCAGCACAATATTGGAAATGAAAAAGCCGATGTAGATCAGCGCCGCGAAAAACACGATCAGCAGCGCGCCGTAGCGCCCGAACTGGCCACGGCTCTGCACCATCTGCGGGATGCCCATGCGCGGGCCCTGGGCGGATGCGAGGGCAATCACGATGCCGCCCAGCAGATGCCCGAGGGCAATCGCCAGCAGCCCCCACAGCAGGTTGAGATGGAACACCTGGGCCACCATCGCGCCGGTGACGATGGGCAGCGGCGCGATATTGGTACTGAACCATAACGTGAACAGGTCGCGGGCCTTCCCGTGGCGCTCTGCGAGGGGGACGTAATCGACCGTGTGATGCTCGATCAGGGGGTCTTGCCGGGACATCTGAGGCATAGGGATAACTCGCGTTTGTCTGATCTTATAGTTGTTTGACGCCATCCGGAGGGCGCTCGATGGCCGCCCCTAAGACGAACACCATATTATGGTATTCCAACATTTTAACAAGGCTGATCCGCTGTTTTAGCCCGCCTCTGATCCGGCAATCGCGCCCCGAGAACAACCGCCATCACGGGATAAATCCCCGTAATAAAGGCCTTTGGCGGGTCCTGGGCACGTTTATCGCCTGTCCAAAAAAGCCCTTGCAACTCCTGTATTACGGTATACCATCAGACCTATAAATTTAAAAAAACCGCTTCATAGCAGAGGACCATCCCATGATCGATGCCGCCATCTACAAACAAGTGATGGGTTCGTTTCCGTCCGGGGTCACCGTGATTACTACGCTGGACGACGACGGGCAAATCGTCGGCCTCACCGCCAGCGCATTCAGCTCGCTGTCCATGGACCCGGCCCTGGTGCTCTTCTGCCCCAACTACAGCTCCGACTCCTACCCCATACTGATCAAAAACAAGCGCTTCGCCATCCATGTGCTGTCCGGCGGGCAGCAGAGCGAAGCCTATGCCTTTGCGCGCAAAGGCAAGGACAAGGCCCAGGGCATCGAGTGGACCCTGAGTGCACTGGGCAATCCGATCCTGGCCAACGCCACGGCGGTCATTGAATGCCAGCTGTGGCGCGAATACGAAGGCGGCGACCACGCAATCATGGTGGGCGCCGTCGAGAACCTGATCGTGCCGGCGCAGCCGAACAACCCCCTGGTGTATTGCCACGGCAAGATGGGTACCCTGCCGGTGCCTGCCTGACACCCCGCTCAACCCGTTTTTTGCGGAAAAATAACAATAGATCCGAGGTACGCGTCATGAAATTTTCGCTGTTCGTACACATGGAACGCTGGGATGAAAGCGTCAGCCACCGTCAGTTGTTCGAAGACTTGACCGAACTGACCCTGATGGCCGAAGCCGGTGGCTTCAGCACCGTGTGGATTGGCGAACACCACGCGATGGAATACACCATATCGCCAAGCCCGATGCCGTTGCTGGCTTACCTTGCGGCCAGGACCACCACGATTCGCCTGGGCGCCGGCACCATCATCGCGCCGTTCTGGCACCCGCTGCGGGTGGCGGGGGAATGCGCGTTGCTCGACGTGATCAGCAACGGGCGCATGGAAGTGGGCCTGGCCCGAGGCGCTTACCAGGTTGAATTCGACCGCATGGCCGGCGGCATGCCCGCCTCGAGCGGCGGCCAGGCCCTGCGCGAAATGGTGCCGGTGGTGCGCGCCCTGTGGCAAGGCGACTACGCCCATGACGGCGACATCTGGAAATTCCCCACCTCCACCAGCGTGCCCAAGCCGATCCAGCAGCCCACCCCACCGATGTGGATCGCCGCCCGCGACCCCGACTCCCACAATTTTGCAGTGGCCAACGGCTGCAACGTGATGGTCACGCCGCTGATGAAAGGCGACGAAGAAGTCCTGGACCTGAAAAACAAATTCCAGGCTGCCCTGGACAACAACCCTGGCGTGCCCCGCCCGCAATTGATGGTGCTGCGCCACACCCACGTGCACGCCGCTGATGATCCCCAGGGCTGGAAAGTCGGGGCCAAGGCGATCTCGAAGTTCTACCGCACCTTCGATGCCTGGTTCGGCAACAAGAGCGTGCCGGTCAATGGTTTTCTCGAGCCAAGCCCGGAAGAGAAGTTTGCCGCGCGGCCAGAGTTCGAGCTGGAGAGCCTGCACAAAACCGCGATGATCGGCACCGCAGAAGAGATCATCCCGCGCATTCGGTACTACCAGGAACTGGGCGTGGATGAGTTCAGCTTCTGGTGCGACAACAGCCTGCCCCATGCCGAGAAAAAGAAGTCCCTGGCACTGTTTATCGAGCAGGTAATGCCGGCGTTTCGCTGACCGACTGCCGGTGCCCTCTGTAGGAGCGAGCTTGCTCGCGAAAAACGTCAACGATAACGCGTGCTTCCTGAATCAACGCGGTGTCTGTGAGTTTTTCGCGAGCAAGCTCGCTCCTACAAAGGGCGGTGCTTGCCCTTCCTACTTTCCTTGCCCTCGGCCCATCATCGCAGCATCTGTAACAGTCTATTGCACGAGCATAATGTACTAACCAGTTACTTATCTTGCTAAAATCGCGCCCTTGCCCTCTCTCACTCGAGTCCTTTCGACATGAAACGAGCATCGCGCGCCGCTGGCGTCTCTAGATTTCTACTCCTTGGCCTGGGCGTGATCATCGCCCTGCTTGGCCTTGCGCTCGCCGTCGGCGGCGCCAAATTGATCAGCCTGGGAGGTTCCTGGTACTTCCTGGTCGGTGGCGTGGCCATGGCCATTGCCGGGCTGCTGATTGCCCGGCGCAACCCGGCGGGTGCCTGGCTGTTCGCCGCGTTCCTGGTCGGCACGGCCGTCTGGGCCGTCGCGGATGTGGGCCTGGTGTACTGGCCGCTGTTCTCGCGCCTGTTCATGTTCGCCGTGATCGGTATCGTGGTCGCGCTGGTGTATCCGTTGCTGGTCGGCAAACCGGCACGTGGTGCCTACGGCGTCGCTGCCGTGCTGACGCTCGGCGTGGCAGTGGCGGCGGGCAATATGTTCGTCGCTCACCCAAATGTAGCGCCAACCGGTGCAGGCCCAGGCATCACCCCAGTGGCTGCGGCCAATGCCCAGAAAGACTGGGCCCACTACGGCAACACCGAAGGCGGCAGCCGCTTCGCCGCGCTGGACCAGATCAATCGCGACAACATCGACAAGCTCAAAGTCGCCTGGACCTACCACACCGGTGACGTGGCGATCAGCGACGGCAACGGTGCCGAGGACCAACTGACCCCCCTGCAGATCGGCAACAAAGTGTTTATCTGCACCCCGCACAACAACCTCATCGCGCTCGACGCCGACACCGGCAAGGAGCTGTGGAAGAACGAGATCAATGCCCAATCGGCGGTCTGGCAGCGGTGCCGTGGCATGGCCTACTTCGACGCCACTGCGCCGATTGCCCAGCCGACCCAACAAGGCAGCTCGCCGGTCATTGCCGCCAGCGTGGCCGCCGGTGCGCAATGCCAGCGTCGCCTGCTGACCAACACCATCGATGCACGCCTGATCGCCGTGGACGCCGACACTGGCAAATTCTGCGAAGACTTCGGCACCCACGGCCAGGTAGATCTGAAGGCCGGCCTGGGTAATGTCCCGGACAGCTACTACCAGCTGTCCTCGGCGCCGCTGATTGCCGGCACCACCGTGGTAGTGGGTGGTCGCGTCGCGGATAACGTGCAAACCGATATGCCGGGCGGCGTGATCCGTGGTTTCGATGTAATCAGCGGCCAGATGCGCTGGGCGTTCGACCCCGGCAACCCTGAAGACAAACACGCGCCGGCCGCTGGCAGCACCTACGTGCGCAGCACCCCGAACAGCTGGGCACCGATGTCCTACGACCCGCTGATGAACACGGTCTTCCTGCCGATGGGCAGCTCGTCCACCGACATCTACGGCGTGGAACGCACCCAGCTCAATCATAAATACGGTGCTTCGGTGCTCGCGCTGGACGCCTCCACCGGCGCCGAGAAATGGGTGTACCAGACGGTCCACAATGACCTGTGGGACTTCGACCTGCCGATGCAACCCAGCCTGATCGATTTCACCCCGCCGGGCAGCGACAAGGCAGTGCCCGCCGTGGTGATCGGCACCAAGGCCGGGCAGATCTATGTACTCGACCGCGCCACCGGCAAGCCGTTGACCGACGTGCAGGAAGTGCCGGTCAAAGCCGCGAACATCCCCAACGAGCCGTACTCCCCCACCCAGCCCAAGTCCCTGGGCATGCCGCAGATCGGCGCGCAAACCCTGACCGAATCGGACATGTGGGGCGCCACGCCGTATGACCAGTTGCTGTGCCGCATCGACTTCAAGGGCATGCGCTACGACGGCCTGTACACCGCGCCGGGCACCGATAAATCCCTGAGCTTCCCGGGTTCCCTGGGCGGCATGAACTGGGGCAGCATTTCCACTGACCCGGTGCACGGTTTTATCTTCGTCAACGACATGCGCCTGGGCCTGTGGATCCAGATGGTGCCGTCGCAGAACAAGGCCCTGGCGGCCTCCGGTGGCGAAGCGCTGAACACCGGCATGGGCGCCGTGCCGCTCAAGGGCACGCCCTATGCGGTGAACAAGAACCGCTTCCTGTCGGTGGCCGGCATCCCGTGCCAGGCGCCGCCGTTCGGCACCTTGACCGCCATCGACATGAAGACGCAGAAAATCGCCTGGCAAGTACCGGTAGGCACCGTTGAAGACACCGGCCCCCTGGGCATCCGCATGCACCTGCCGATCAAAGTCGGCCTGCCGACCCTCGGCGGTACGCTGTCGACCCAGGGTGGCCTGATCTTTATCGCCGGCACCCAGGACTTCTACCTGCGCGCCTTCAACAGCGGCAACGGTGATGAAATCTGGAAAGCCCGCCTGCCGGTGGGCAGCCAGGGCGGCCCGATGACCTACGTGTCGCCGAAAACCGGCAAGCAGTACATCGTCGTCACCGCCGGTGGTGCACGCCAATCCACCGACCGTGGCGACTACGTGATCGCCTACGCCTTGCCGTAACAACCCCTTGTTAGCGCGGTGCGCCCGCACCGCGCTTTTGTGTCTGGAAAATCCCCCATGAACCTGACTTCTCATACGTTCCTTGGGCGCCTGGCGCTGGGCCTGGCCTTTGCCGCCGCCCTGCCCGTTCAAGCCGACGACACCACCCTGACCGGCGACTGGGGCGGCCTGCGCCGCGAACTCGACGACCAGGGCGTGCGCTTCAGCGGCGACTACAGCGGCGAGACCGCCTACAACGCCCACGGCGGCCGGCATCGCTCGGCGCGCTATTCACAGAATCTCAAGCTCGGTGTGCAGTTCGACCTGGGCAAACTCTACGGTCTCAACAACGGCGACCGCATCCAGCTGACCATCAACGACCGCCGCGGCAACAGCGCCTCCGAAGACCTGGTGGGCAACCGCCTGCCGATCCAGGAAAACTACGGTGGCCTCTACACCCGCCTCACCGAGTTGAGCTACGAACGCACGCTGTTCACCCCGGCACTTAACCTCAAGCTCGGCTACATGGCCATGGGCAATGACCTCGGCGGCCTGGACAGCGGCATCCTGTGCAACTTCATGAACGCCGGGTTCTGCGGGCACCCATTGAACATGTCGGGCGGCAGCGGCTGGGCCAACTACCCGAATGCGCACCTGGGTGCGCGGGTGAAATACGACTTCTCGCCCAACTGGCAACTGCGCGTGGCCGCGTTCAATGTCGACCCGTCCAGTAACGGCAATTCCAGCCGCGCCTGGCACCTGGGGCCCAAACACACCACCGGCACGGTCGTGCCCATCGAGCTGATCTACAAACACACCGGCAGCCTGCCGGGTGAATACAAGCTCGGTTATTACTACGACAGCTCCGATGTCAAACGCATCGGCAGCGACAAAGAGGTCAGCGGGCGTGGCGGTCACTACCTGTTGATCGACCAGGCTGTGTGGGCCTCGCAATCATCCCAGGGCCGCAGCCTGCATGCCTTCGGTCAGTACTCCGCTGCCAGCGAAGCCGCTTCGCCGTTCAGCAAGTGGTATGGCGCGGGCGTGGTGTTGTACAAACCGTTCGAAGGCCGCCCGCGCGACACCGTCGCCCTGGGCTATGGCCGCGCCGTGCCGAACCCGCGCAGTCGCGATGTACAGGAACTGGCGGCCTTCAATGCAGGCAACCCCTACCCTGCCCTGGACAGCGCCGAGCAGTTGATCGAACTCAGTTATGGCTATCAGGCCACGCCGTGGCTGACCTTGCGTCCGGATGTGCAATACATCATCGAACCGGGGGCATTTTCCGGGAAGCGTATCGACAATGCGCTGATCCTGGGTATGCAGGTCAAGGCGGTGTTCTAAGCCGCACCCTGCTGGTACTGCCGCGGCGTACACCCGTACTCGCGGCGAAACACCGTGTGCAGGTATTGCGCCGAGGTGAACCCGCAGGTCTGCGCAATATCGGCAATCGCCAGCGCCTGGTTTTCCAGGCCCCTGGCGGCGGCGGCGAGTTTGAAGCGCAGGATCTCGTCGTGCACGCTGCACCCGCGCACCTTGCGAAAGTGCGACTCCAACGATGAACGCGACACCCCGACATACGCCGCCACCTGCGCGGTCTTGATGCCCTGGCAGGCGTATTGACGAATGAACAGCAGGGCCTGCATCACATAGGGATTGCCCAAAGGTTGATGCAGGCTGGAGGCCTGCACGTTGATCGCGTCCGGCGGCACCAGCACCTGCGTACCCGCACAGGGTTTGCCATGCAGCATCTGATGCAGCAGCGCGGCGGCGGTGCGGCCCATGGTTTCGGTGCCCTGGATCACCGAACTGAGCGGCACCCGCGTCAGCGTGCGGGTCAGCGGGTCGTTGTCGATACCGATCAGCGCCACTTCCTCCGGCACCGCAATGCCTGCGGTCAGGCAGGCCTGCAGCAGTTGCCGGGCACGGGCGTCGGTCACCGCAATGATGCCGATGGGCTTGGGCAGGCTGTGCAGCCAGGCAATCTGCTGCTCCACCGCGCTGTCCCACAACGGCGCGCTGGTCCCCAGGCCGCGATAGATCTCCACCTGCAAACCATCGCGCTGCATCAAGCCGCGAAAAGCCTTCTCACGCTCCTGGGCCCAGCGATTGGCCTGGGCTTCGGGCAGGCTGAAACAGGCAAACCGCGTCAGCCCGGCCTCGATCAGATGCTCGTAGGCCAGCTTCATGAGGGCATGGTTATCGGTCGCCACATAAGGAATCCCCTTGGGGTACAGGCTGACGTCCTCATACGAGCCGCCCACCGCCACCACCGGTATCCGACTCCCGGCCAACGCCTCACCAATCAGCGGGTCATCGAAATCGGCAATGATCCCATCGCCCTGCCAACGCTCGATGCCGCGCAGACGACAGAGGAAATCCTCCTCCAGGAACAAATCCCAGGACGCACGGGTGCTGCTCAGGTAATTGCCGATACCGGCGATGATGCCACGGTCGTAGATTTTGCTGCCGTTGAAGAGCAAGGCAATGCGGTGCACGGGCGGTAGGGTTTTCATTGTTTTTGTCCTCGGGCCGGTGAAGACAGACTAGACCTGACTGCACAAAATCGCACCACCCCTTGGTGATTTTCATAATCAGCAGCCCCAGTGCCGTTGCTAGTATCCAGACACCGCCAAGAACAATAAGGAAAACCCCATGCCGTACTTCCCCGGTGTCGAGCAGGTTCGCTTCGAAGGCCCTGCCAGCGACTCTCCCCTCGCGTTTCGTCACTACGATGCCAACAAGCTGATCCTCGGCAAGCCCATGCGCGAGCACCTGCGTATGGCCGCCTGTTACTGGCACACCTTTGTGTGGCCGGGGGCGGATATGTTTGGGGTGGGCACCTTCAAGCGACCGTGGCAGCGCAGCGGTGACCCGATGGAGCTGGCCATTGGCAAGGCGGAGGCGGCCTTTGAGTTTTTCTCCAAGCTGGGCATCGACTACTACAGTTTCCACGACACCGACGTGGCGCCCGAAGGCAGTTCGCTCAAGGAGTACCGCAACCACTTTGCGCAGATGGTCGATCACCTGGAGCGTCATCAGGAACAGACCGGCATCAAGTTGCTGTGGGGCACCGCCAATTGCTTCAGCAACCCGCGCTTTGCTGCCGGCGCCGCGAGCAACCCCGACCCGGAGGTATTCGCCTACGCCGCCGCCCAGGTGTTCAGCGCGATGAACGCCACGCTGCGCCTCAAGGGTTCCAACTACGTGCTGTGGGGCGGCCGTGAAGGCTATGAAACCCTGCTCAACACCGACCTCAAGCGCGAGCGCGAACAGCTCGGCCGGTTCATGCGCATGGTGGTGGAGCACAAACACAAGATCGGCTTTACCGGCGACCTGCTGATCGAGCCCAAGCCCCAGGAACCGACCAAGCATCAGTACGATTACGACAGCGCCACGGTGTTCGGCTTCCTGCATGAGTACGGCCTGGAGCACGAGATCAAGGTCAATATCGAGGCCAACCATGCGACGTTGGCCGGGCACAGCTTTCATCATGAGATCGCCACCGCCGTGTCCCTGGGAATTTTCGGCAGCATCGACGCCAATCGTGGCGACCCGCAGAACGGCTGGGATACCGACCAGTTCCCCAACAGCGTCGAGGAAATGACCCTGGCCACCTATGAAATCCTCAAGGCCGGCGGGTTCAGGAACGGCGGCTACAATTTCGATTCCAAGGTGCGCCGCCAGAGCCTGGACGAGGTGGACCTGTTCCACGGCCACGTGGCGGCGATGGATGTGTTGGCCCTGGCCCTGGAGCGCGCGGCCGCCATGGTGCAGAACGACCGGCTGCAACAGTTCAAGGACCAGCGCTATGCCGGCTGGCAGCAACCGCTGGGCAAAGCCGTACTGGCGGGCGAGTTCAGCCTGCAATCCCTGGCTGAGCATGCGTTTGCCAACGAACTGGACCCGCAGGCCGTGAGCGGTCGGCAGGAAATGCTGGAAGGAATCGTGAACCGGTTTATCTACACCTGACGCCCATACCGGGGGCTGTGACATTTGCGCGACAAATCTATGCACAGAGCGCCCAAGGACGCTCTACAGTTTCAGGCGCACCACGCTGTGTCTTTTCCAACAACAATAAAAGGACGCACCACCATGAAGTCATTCAAACGTACGCTGCTCGCCACTGCCCTGGCCCTGCTCGCCCTGCCGGTGATGGCCGATTCGGCTCACCCGAAAATCGGTTTTTCCATCGATGACCTGCGCCTGGAGCGCTGGTCCCGAGACCGTGACTACTTCGTCGCAGCGGCGGAAAAACTCGATGCCAAGGTGTTCGTGCAGTCCGCCGATGCCAACGAGCAGAAGCAAATCTCGCAGATCGAAAACCTCATCTCCCGTGGCGTCGATGTGATCGTGATCGTGCCGTTCAATGCCACGGTGCTCACCAACGCGGTGGCCGAAGCCAAGAAGGCCGGGATCAAGGTGGTGTCCTATGACCGTCTGATCCTGAATGCGGACATCGATGCCTACATCTCCTTCGATAACGAAAAAGTCGGCGAAATGCAGGCCGGCGGCGTGCTGCAAGCGGCGCCCAAGGGTAATTACTTCCTGCTCGGCGGCGCGCCGACCGACAACAACGCCAAGGTGCTGCGCGAAGGCCAGATGAAAGTGCTGCAACCGGCCATCGACAAGGGCGATATCAAGATTGTCGGCCAGCAATGGGTGAAAGAGTGGAACCCCACCGAAGCCCTGAGCATCGTCGAGAACGCCCTGACCCGTAACAACAACAAAATCGACGCTATCGTCGCCTCCAACGACGCCACCGCCGGCGGTGCGATCCAGGCCCTGGCCGCGCAGAAACTGGCGGGCAAAGTGCCGATTTCCGGCCAGGACGCGGACCTCGCGGCGATCAAGCGCGTGATCGACGGCACCCAGACCATGACCGTCTACAAACCGCTCAAGTTGATCGCCACCGAGGCGGCCAAACTGTCGGTGCAGTTGGCGCGCAATGAAAAACCCACCTACAGCTCGCAATACGACAATGGCAGCAAGCAGGTCGACACCATCCTGCTCACCCCGACGCCGCTGACCAAGGCCAATATTGACGTGCTGGAGAAGGACGGGTTCTACACCAAAGAGCAGATCGCCGGGCAATGATAATTGCCTCGATAAAACCTCGCCCCCTGTAGGAGCGAGCTTGCTCGCGAAAAACCCGAGAGCGCCGCGTTTATCCAGGAAGCGCGCATTATCGTTGACGTTTTTCGCGAACAAGCTCGCTCCTACGGGGGTGGGGGCCAGCCTATTTGTGTGAGCCTTTCCCATGTCCGACTACCTGCTGCAAATGAACGGCATCGTCAAAAGCTTCGGTGGTGTCAACGCCCTCAACGGCATCGACATCAAGGTGCGGCCCGGCGAATGCGTCGGGTTGTGCGGCGAAAACGGCGCCGGCAAATCCACCTTGATGAAGGTGCTGTCGGCGGTCTATCCGTACGGCACCTGGGAAGGAGAAATCCTCTGGGACGGGCAGCCGCTCAAAGCCCAGTCCATCAGCGAAACCGAAGCCGCCGGCATCGTCATCATCCATCAGGAACTGACCCTGGTGCCCGACCTGTCGGTGGCCGAGAACATCTTTATGGGCCACGAACTGACCCTGCCCGGTGGGCGCATGAATTACCCGGCGATGCTGCACCGCGCCGAAGCGTTGATGCGTGAACTCAAGGTGCCGGACATGAATGTGGCGCTGCCGGTGTCGCAGTATGGCGGCGGCTACCAGCAACTGGTGGAGATCGCCAAGGCCCTGAACAAACAGGCGCGCCTGCTGATTCTGGACGAGCCCTCCTCGGCCCTGACCCGCTCGGAAATCGACGTGCTGCTGGACATCATCCGTGACCTCAAGGCCAAGGGCGTGGCCTGCGTGTACATCTCGCACAAGCTCGATGAGGTGGCCGCCGTGTGCGACACCATCGCCGTGATTCGTGACGGCAAGCACATCGCAACCACCGCCATGGCCGACATGGACATCGCGCAAATCATCACGCAAATGGTCGGCCGCGAGATGAGCAACCTCTACCCCACCGAACCCCATGAGGTGGGTGAGGTGATGTTCGAGGCGCGCAACGTTACCTGCTACGACGTCGACAACCCCAGGCGCAAACGCGTCGACGATGTTTCCTTCGTGCTCAGGCGTGGCGAAATCCTCGGCATTGCCGGGCTGGTGGGCGCCGGGCGCACGGAGTTGGTGTCGGCGCTGTTCGGCGCCTACCCCGGGCGCTACAGCGGTGAGGTGTGGCTGGAAGGCCAGATGATCGACACGCGCACGCCGCTCAAGTCGATCCGCGCCGGGCTGTGCATGGTGCCCGAGGACCGCAAGCGCCAGGGCATCATCCCCGACCTGGGCGTGGGCCAGAACATCACCCTGGCGGTGCTCGACACTTATGCCCACCTGACCCGCATCGACGCCGAGGCCGAACTGGGCAGCATCGACCAGCAGATCGCGCGCATGCACCTGAAAACCGCCAGCCCGTTCCTGCCGATTACCAGCCTGTCCGGTGGCAACCAGCAAAAGGCCGTGCTGGCAAAAATGCTCATGGCCAAGCCCAAGGTGCTGATCCTGGATGAGCCCACGCGCGGGGTGGATGTGGGCGCCAAGTACGAGATCTACAAACTGATGGGCGCGCTGGCGGCCGAAGGTGTGGCGATCATCATGGTGTCGTCGGAACTCGCCGAAGTGCTCGGCGTGTCCAACCGCGTGCTGGTGATCGGCGACGGCCAGTTGCGTGGCGACTTCATCAATCAGGGGCTCACCCAGGAACAGGTACTCGCCGCTGCGCTCAGCCAAAACAATAATGATCGGAAGACCGCGTAGATGAATCAGGTCAAACACCTTTTCACCCGCTACAAAATGCTTGCCCTGGTGATCGCCGTCGCGTTCATCTGGCTGTTTTTCAGTTGGCAGACCGACGGCGGGTTCCTCACGCCGCGCAACCTGTCCAACCTGCTGCGGCAGATGTCCATCACCGGGATACTGGCGTGCGGCATGGTGCTGGTGATCATCAGCGGCGAAATCGATTTGTCGGTGGGTTCATTGCTGGGCTTGCTGGGCGGGCTGGCGGCGATCCTGGACGTGGTTTATCACCTCCCGCTGCTGGCCAACCTGAGCCTGGTCGCGCTGTGCGGCTTGATGATCGGCCTGGCCAACGGCTATATGACGGCCTACCTGCGCATCCCGTCGTTCATCGTCGGCCTGGGCGGGATGCTGGCGTTTCGCGGGATCCTGCTGGGGATCACCGGCGGCACCACCATTGCGCCGGTGTCGCCGTCGCTGGTGTACGTGGGCCAGGGGTACTTGCCGCATTCGGTGGGCATTGGCCTGGGTGTCCTGCTGTTTGCATTGACCCTGTTCCTCACCTGGAGGCAGCGGCGCAACCGCGCACTGCATGGTTTGGCCGCGCACGCCCTGATGCGCGACGTACTGCGCGTGATGCTGATCGGTGCAGTGCTGGCCGGGTTCGTCACCACCCTCAACAGCTACGACGGCATCCCGGTGCCGGTGTTGCTGCTGCTGGTGCTGCTCGGCGTATTCAGCTACGTCACCAGCCAGACCGTGTTCGGCCGTCGCGTGTACGCGGTGGGCAGCAATATGGAGGCGACGCGGCTGTCGGGTATCAACGTGCAGGCGGTGAAACTGTGGATCTTCGGCATCATGGGCGTGATGTGCGCGCTGGCCGGCCTGGTCAACACCGCGCGCCTGGCCGCCGGCTCCCCATCGGCGGGGAACATGGGCGAACTGGACGCAATTGCCGCGTGCTTTATCGGCGGCACCTCAATGCGCGGCGGCTCGGGCACGGTGTATGGCGCGTTGCTCGGGGCGCTGGTGATTACCAGCCTGGATAACGGCATGTCGATGCTCGACGTGGACAGCTACTGGCAGATGATCGTCAAGGGCAGCATTTTGGTGCTGGCGGTGTGGGTGGATGTGAGTACACGGGCGGGCCGGCGCTGACCCAGTGCCTGAACGCGGTCAAAACTGTGGTTGGGGGGTTCCTTGATGCCAGTCAGTGAAGGCTTTTTGTAGGAGCGAGCTTGCTCGCGAAAAACTCGCAGGCACCGCGTTCATTCAGAAAACACGCGTTATCGTTGACGTTTTTCGCGAGCAAGAGCTAGGCGCCCCCTCGCTCCTACAGACGGCGGCGTACGCTTAACTGACTGGCATCTGGGCTTGCCCCCTCCACAGTTGATTGCATTTTTCAACATTGGGATTGGTGGCATTTGGTCATGTTTTTTAAAGGGCCAGCAAGGCATGTCCCTTTAAATTGCAGGACGTTTCCTAGACAATCCCTGCCGCCTTGTGCCTGCTGGAATCGCTGGCTAGTCTGCGCTCCGTCACTGCCAATTCAGTGATCGGGTTTAGTCGCCCGGAATGTCACAAGGAGCATGGTCCATCAAGTTTTATGGTGGCTGTGCGCAGGGCACCTTCGGGTGCGCCGGATTTTCCTTGTGGCCGGTCGACTAACCTGCGTACAGCCGCCACCCATCGTTTAGTCGCGACGGGGGTCGGTACCTGACCACACAAGGAGTTGCACCATGAACAAAGCCCTACCCGACCCACCCCTCGATCCCGCAAAAGACCGCGCCGCCTTCAACCGCGCCATCGACCACTACCTGCCCACCCAAGGCTTTCACTCGGTCAACGAAGACCTGAGCTTCGAAGACGCCCTGCTCTACACCGCCAGCTTGCTCGACAGCGCCTCCGCCACCGCCCTGGACTGCGGCGAACTTCTGCAAAGCCCCGAGCGGGCGAAGATCCTGGCGGTATGGCACCTGCTGGAAATTGCCAAGACCACGGTCGACCGCTCCATCGAATGCCTGACCTGCACAAAACCCACTGCCTGAACGCGCTCAAACTGTGGGAGGGGGCTTGCCCCGATGGCGGTGGGTCAGTCACAGATTGATCAACTGATACACCGCTATCGGGGGCAAGCCCCCTCCCACATTGGTCTGCATTGCAACATTGGGATTGGTGGCACTGGCTGGCAGTTGCCAAGACCAGGCGCCATCGAATGCCTGACCTGCACAAAACCCACTGCCTGAACGCGGTCAAAACTGTGGGAGGGGGCTTGCCCCCGATGGCGGTGGTTCAGTCACAGGTTGATCAACTGATACACCGCTATCGGGGGCAAGCCCCCTCCCACATTGGTCTGCATTTCAACATTGGGGTTGGTGGCACTGGCTGGCAGTTGCCAAGACCAGGCTCCATCGAATGCCTGACCTGCACAAAACCCACTGCCTGAACGCGCTCAAAACTGTGGGAGGGGGCTTGCCCCCGATGGCGGTGGGTCAGTCACAGATTGATCAACTGATACACCGCTATCGGGAGCAAGCCCCCCTCCCACATTCGGGCATACAGTGCCTGTGAGACCTTACTTCGATACCGGCATCGCAAACTCCGCGCCCTGCTCGATGCTCTCCGACCAGCGCTGCATGATCGACTTCTGTTTGGTGTAGAAACGCACGCCTTCGGTGCCATACGCATGCATGTCGCCAAACAGGCTCTTCTTCCAGCCGCCAAACCCATGCCAGGCCATCGGCACCGGGATCGGGACGTTGATGCCGACCATGCCCACTTCAATACGCCGCGCAAATTCGCGGGCGATGTGGCCGTCGCGGGTGAAGCAACTGACGCCGTTGCCGAACTCGTGGTCGTTGACCAGCTTCACGGCCTCCGCGAAGTCGTTGACGCGCACACAGGCCAGCACCGGGCCGAAGATTTCTTCGCGGTAGATGCTCATGTCCCGCGTCACGTGGTCGAACAGCGTGGCGCCGAGCCAGAAGCCATTCTCCAGGCCAGGTTCGGTGGGCACGTAGTCACGGCCATCGAGTAGCAAGTGCGCGCCGGCCTGTACGCCTTGCTCGATATAGCCGCTGATGCGTTCCAGCGCCACCTTCGACACAATCGGCCCCATCTCGGCTTTCACATCGCGGCCGTCAGTGATACGCAGGGTCTTGGCGCGTTCGGTCAGGGCCGCAATCACTTTGTCACCCACATCCCCCACCAGCACTGCAACCGAAATCGCCATGCAGCGCTCGCCGGCACTGCCGTAGGCGGCGCCCATCAGCGCATCGACCGTGCGCTCGATATCCGCGTCGGGCATCACCACCATATGGTTTTTCGCCCCGCCCAGGCCTTGTACGCGCTTGCCGTTGCGGGCGCCGCTCTCGTAGATGTACTGGGCAATCGGCGTGGAACCGACAAAACTCACGGCCTTTACGTCCGGGTGTTCGATCAGCGCGTCCACCGCTTCCTTGTCGCCCTGCACCACGTTGAACACGCCCTTGGGCAAGCCCGCTTCACGCAGCAGCTCGGCCATGAACAACGAAGCGCTCGGGTCGGTGGGGCTTGGCTTGAGGATGAAGGTGTTGCCCGCCGCAATGGCAATCGGGTACATCCACATCGGTACCATCACCGGGAAGTTGAACGGCGTCACGCCGGCCACCACGCCCAGGGGCTGGCGCAGGGTCCAGTTGTCCATGCCACGGGAGACCTGGTCGGAATGTTCGCCCTTGAGCAGGTTGGGAATGCCACAGGCGAATTCGAGAATGTCAATGCCACGGTCGACTTCGCCCTGGGCATCGGTAAAGACCTTGCCGTGTTCGGCGACGATGATGCGCGCCAGGTCGTCCTTGCGTTCACGCAGCAGGTGCAGGTATTCGAA
>NZ_CVTN01000017.1:0-269 GCF_900004915.1 Pseudomonas sp. 31 R 17 | reverse complement strand
ACGATGCGAAGCGAGCCGCTCTTGCTTTTGATCTTAGGCGCCCCGTTAAACCACGCTGGCCGCAATTCGATATTGATGTGGGGGGTAAACCGGCAGGACGCCGGTTTAGCCGCCCCGCGCCATGGATGGCGCGTGGCGGCGGCCCCCCACATCAATGTCGGATTGCGGGCACACCGAGCCTGGGCGAGGTGCCGAGTGGTGGGGCAAGAGCCCTTTTGGTTACTTTTGGGGCTCTTTTCCAAAAGTGACCCGCTGTAAAAGCGGAACCC
>NZ_CVTN01000015.1:0-289 GCF_900004915.1 Pseudomonas sp. 31 R 17 | reverse complement strand
TTCGCCAGTATTCCAAGCCTAGTCGCCACAATGAAAGCACTCGCTTTTCTTTGATGCTGTTGCTTTGGTAGCGTCGCTCCAAGCCGCGTTCTCGTGCCTGCAGCCCCGTTAAAAACAGAAGGTAGTTGGCCAAAGCAGCAATCAACAACAACACCTCAATGCGCTTTGGACAGTGGCTTCGATGCAGATTCAGGCCTAATCCCAAGTGCTCACTTTTTACATCTCGAAAGCCTTCTTCGATCTGCATACGGCGCTTATAGATCGCCACTATTTTTGCTGGATTCCATTC
>NZ_CVTN01000019.1:0-504 GCF_900004915.1 Pseudomonas sp. 31 R 17 | reverse complement strand
AGGGGTTGTAGCTGAATTCCCGTGTAGCGCCGTCCGGCAGTACCCAGCGAGCCAAACGTCCTACCGCGTCCCATTGATACTGAGTCAGCGCGCCGTATTCGTCCTCCCGCGCAACCTGCCGCCCCAGGTCGTCATATCGATAGCGCTTGATGCCGCCATTGGGCAGCTGTTCTTCAACAAGCTGCCCGCGCTCATTCCACACCAGCCGATGACAACTGTGGTCGGGATACCAGACCCCCGTCAGTTGTCCCCGCTTGTCGTAGCTGTAATCCGTCGCGTTGCCCTCCGGATCAATCCTGCGGATGACATCGCCTTGCTCATTACGCTCGTATTTCCAGACCGCCTCACCACGCCGCACGACCCGTACGAAACCATTGTCATGCTCGTAGGACGTCGGCTCATCCTCTCCTGGAAACAGCGCGACCAAGCGTCCGGCGTCGTCGTACTGATACGCCGTCACCGCGCCCAGCGGGTCCTGCTCGACGGTCAGTCGGCCCTTGTCGT
>NZ_CVTN01000047.1:0-17309 GCF_900004915.1 Pseudomonas sp. 31 R 17 | reverse complement strand
CCTGATCCCATCCCGAACTCAGCAGTGAAACGATGCATCGCCGATGGTAGTGTGGGGTTTCCCCATGTGAGAGTAGGTCATCGTCAAGATTAAACTCCAGAACCCCTGTTTGCTAACGCAAACAGGGGTTTTGTTTATGTAGAAGCTCATGAATTTCACCGGTACGTTGCCAATGCAACGGCCTGGTACACAGAATTTCTTGACGACCATAGAGCATTGGAACCACCTGATCCCATCCCGAACTCAGCAGTGAAACGATGCATCGCCGATGGTAGTGTGGGGTTTCCCCATGTGAGAGTAGGTCATCGTCAAGATTGAATTCCGGAACCCCTGTCTGCTAACGCAGACAGGGGTTTTGTCGTTTAAGGCCGCCAAAGGCTGATAATCGACTGCGTCTCTACCGCCTGTCGGCGCCTTGCTCTAAAAGAGGAAGATTCACACAAAATTCTAAGATTTATCGTTTTCTGGCCGAAAGCCTGACGAGCCATGCGTGCACCGAAATAGAGCGGTCGCAGAGTCCGCCTATCGCGTTACATGGAATGTTCCACTCGGCACGCTCACCCCCCTTTGGCAAAAGAAGTCGATGAAATGAATCTTAAGTTCAGTCATAAAATTCTGTTGGCGGCGTCAGGCGTCGTGGTTCTGGCCTTCGCGCTGTTCACGCTCTATAACGATTACCTGCAGCGCAACACGATCAGGCAAAACCTGGCGTCCTCCATCCAGCAGTCCGGCGAGCTTACCGCCAGCAGCGTGCAGAACTGGCTCAGCGGCCGCATTCTGGTTCTGGAGAACCTGGCACAAAACGTTGCTCATCAAGGGAGTGGCGCCGATTTGCCGGGTTTGGTCGATCAACCGGCGTTCACCTCCAACTTCCAGTTTACCTACGTGGGTCAAACCAACGGTGTGTTCACCCAGCGTCCCGATGCGAAGATGCCCGAAGGCTATGACCCGCGTCAGCGCCCTTGGTACAAGCAAGCCGTAGCGGCAGACAAACCGATGCTTACCCCGCCTTACATGGCGGCTGTGGGTGGCCAGATCGTGACGATCGCCATGCCGGTGAAGAAGAACGGAGAGTTGTTGGGCGTCGTGGGTGGAGACTTGAGCCTGCAAACCTTGGTGAAGATCATCAACTCGGTGGATTTCGGCGGTATTGGTCATGCGTTCCTGGTCAGTGGTGATGGCCAAGTCATCGTCAGTCCTGACCAGGACCAGGTGATGAAAAACCTCAAGGATATCTATCCAGGCACCCAGGTGCGCATCGAGAAGGTTAACCAGGAGGTTGTCCTCAATGGACAGGACCGCATTCTCTCGTTTACGCCAATCAGCGGTTTGCCGGGGGCTGACTGGTACATCGGTCTGTCTATCGACAAAGACAAAGCCTATGCCGCACTGGGTAAATTTCGCACCTCAGCATTGATAGCAATGCTTATCGCCGTGGTGGCGATTGCCGTGCTGCTGAGTCTGTTGATTCAGGTATTGTTGCGCCCGCTGACCACCATGGGCGTCGCGATGAAGGATATTGCCCAGGGCGAAGGTGACCTGACCCGGCGCCTCGACGTTACGAGCAAAGACGAGTTCGGCGAAGTCGGCAGCGCATTCAATCAGTTTGTAGAGCGTATCCACGCCTCGATTTCCGAAGTGTCCTCGGCGACACGCCAGGTGCATGACTTGTCCCAGCGCGTGATGGCATCGTCCAACGCGTCGATCATCGGCTCCGACGAGCAGAGTGCACGTACCAACAGCGTGGCTGCGGCGATCAACGAGCTGGGCGCCGCCACCCAGGAAATCGCACGTAACGCCGCTGATGCCTCGCAGCATGCCAGCGGCGCCAGTGAGCAAGCTGACGATGGACGCAAGGTCGTCGAGCAAACCATCCAGGCGATGTCGGAACTGTCGCAGAAAATCAGCCTGTCCTGCACTCAGATCGAGACCCTTAACGCCAGTACCGACAACATTGGTCACATCCTTGATGTGATCAAGGGCATCTCCCAGCAGACCAACTTGCTCGCGCTGAACGCGGCCATCGAAGCCGCCCGTGCCGGCGAAGCCGGGCGTGGGTTTGCCGTGGTGGCTGACGAGGTGCGTAACCTGGCTCACCGTACCCAGGAGTCGGCTGAAGAGATTCACAAGATGATCACTTCCCTGCAAGTGGGTTCGCGTGAAGCCGTGACCACCATGAACGCCAGCCAGGTTTCCAGCGAAGAAAGCGTTGAAGTGGCTAACCAGGCGGGTGAGCGTCTGGTCAGCGTGACACAGCGGATCGTTGAGATCGACGGCATGAACCAATCGGTCGCCGCAGCGACCGAGGAGCAAACGGCGGTGGTGGAAACCCTCAATGTCGACATCAACCAGATCAACCTGCTGAACCAGCAAGGCGTGGTCAATCTCAACGAGACGCTCAAGGACTGCGATGCGCTGTCCCAGCAGGCCAGTCGATTGAAGCAATTGGTCGATAGCTTCAAAATCTGATCCTGCCGGCAGTCGGAGCGAGGCCTCCCGTTCCGACTGCCCTGGTGCCGCTCAGAGAAAGCCGATGGCTTTCAGATAGTCACAGCCTTTGCGTAACAGCACGGGGCTCTTTGGCGGATAGTGTGCGCCCATTTGCTCCAACCCCCATTGGGCGTTGCTGTAATGGATCATCGAAGTGTCGCCGATGTCCTCACCCACCCCATCAAGGTAGAAGCCCAGTACGCCGAACAACGCATTGTCATGGCCAACTGTTCGCAACGCCCGTTGCCACTGTTGAAGGCTTGTCCGTTCGAAAATGTGTCCGGCCTGGCTGAACGCATCAAGGTACTGGTCCCAGCTCAGCGGTTGTGGATTGTGCAGATTGAACACGTTTCGCCCCGCGACAAAACGCCGGCAGTGAAACGCAATGAAGCGTGCCAGGAAGTCCACCGGCATCAGGTCGAAATTCCCTTCCATTCGAGGGACCCTACCCAATTGCAGCGACCCCTTGAGCATCAACATCAAGCGATTTCTATCGGGTTGGCAGACGCCGTTCCGACTGTTGAAACTGATGTTGCCCGGTCGATGAATATTCACCCAGGCCCCTTGCTCCACTGCCCGCCCCAGCAATCGCTCGGCCACCCATTTCGAGAGGTTGTAGCCATTTTTGACATAGAGCGGTAACGCGCCGCTGGCGGGCGCTTCAAGCACATACCGCTCAGTGTCGAGGGTACTGCAGGCCGACAGCGTCGAAATGAAATTGAAGACCTTCTTACAGTAGGTCTCGCAAAGGCGCAGGCATTCAAACACCGGCTCGACGTTGTCCCCGGCGAGTGCTGTGTAGTCCATCACATGGTTGACCTGCGCTGCGTTGTGCACAAGCACGCCATGATGACGGGCGAGGTGCTCGAATGCCTCACAGGATAGGCCCAGGCGCGGCTGGCGCAGGTCCGCGGCGTACACCTGCACTCGGCGCAGGTCCAATTGTTCCAGGCGATATTCGCGCAGCGCCTGGGTGAATCGGTCCGCCGCCGACTGGCCGGGGAGCGCTCGCACCAGGCACGCGACTTCTTGCGCTCCACCCGCCAGCAATGCCTGGACGATATGCACGCCGACGAAGCTGTTGGCTCCCGTGACAATCACTTTGCGTGGGTCTCCGGCGCGGGTCTCGGGCAGCACCTCAAGCTTCAGGGCTCGGGATGCATCGCTTTCCATCTGGCTGAAAGAAGTATCCGGCAGCGCTTCGCCCTCCAGCTGTAAGGCAAGCGTACGAATCGTCGGCGCTTCAAAAAACTGGCTCAGGGAAAAGCTGCGGCCAAATTGCTCGCGCAAGCGCAGCAGCAAGGTGGACAACAGAATCGAATGACCACCCAGGCTGAAAAAGCTGTCGTCGATCGATACTTCGCCGGCAGACAACCCCAGCAACTCCCCCCACAACTGCACCAACTGCGCCTGGACTGGCGTGTGGGTGCTGCGACGAGTGATTTTCTCGGTGCGGGTACCCGGCACCTCCCGCAACGCCGTGCGATCGATCTTGCCGTTGCTTGAAGATGGCAGGCTCGGCAGCTCGCTCCAGGCGACCGGTTGCATATGCTCGGGCAACCACTGTCGGGCATGATCCTTCAGCCTGGCCAGGGTGGCACCGGGTTCGGGCTGGGCAGCGAAGCCAATGATTCTGCAGGCCTGATCAATTACCACGGCGACTTGGCGAAACAACCGACTGCTGCGCAGGCACTGCTCGATTTCCTGAGGCTCGACTCGAAAGCCGCGAATCTTGACCTGATCATCCCGTCGACCGCCCAACTCGATACCATCCGGCGTCCATTTCGCCAGATCGCCGCTACGGTAAGCCTGCAGCCATTGTCCATCAGGCAGCGTCAGCTTGACGAACGGCGATTCAGCGTGCGGCAGATCGTTCATGTAACCCTGGCTGACGCCCGGGCCTGCGATGTACAGATCGCCCATCACTTGCTCATCCACCGGTTGCAAGTGGTCGTCGAGGATCAGGACCTGGCTGTTGGCAATGGGCAAACCGATGTTGCGATTGCTGTCACCGAGCCGAAATGTTCGATGGGTTGCCAGTACTGTGGCTTCGGTAGGGCCATAGAAATTGTGCAACTGGCATTGGCCTGCCAGTCGCTCGATCACGTAGGGTTCGCAAAAATCGCCGCCGGTGAGCAGGTGGCAGAGGCCCAGAGGCTGGTCCAGTGGCAGGATGCTGAGTAACGCCGGTGGTAAAAAAGCGTGAGTGACACGTTGCAGGCGAATCAACTCGACCAATTGCTGAGGATCCTGACGCTGCTCTGCGCTGGGGACAATCAGCTCTGCGCCCGCCATCAAGGCGGGGAAAATATCGATCAGCGAGGAATCAAAACTCAGCGGTGAAAATTGCAGGACGCGACTCTCCTCATCCAGCGCCACACAGGTACTGAGCCAGGCGGTGAAATGCGCCAGATTATGTTGGCTGAGCAGCACACCCTTGGGCTGCCCGGTGGTGCCGGAGGTGAACAGTGCCATGCACGGCGCATTGGCATGGGGACGATGGCGCATCAGCGGTTGAGCAGGGGCGATGTCGCGCGGGACGAGCGCACTCACGTCAAGTGACACGAAATGATCTCGCAGCGGGTGCAGGCCATTTTCCAGCAGCACGCAGGCATTTGCGCTTATCAACATGCGGTGCTGACGTTTTACCGGGTGATCCGGGGCCAGTGGCACATACACCGCGCCGCAACCCAGAACGGCCAGAATGCTCGCGTAGAGCTCGGTAGATTTTTCCAGGCACACACCCACCACCGATGGGGTCTCTTTGCTCTCCAGCAGGGGCAGCAGGCGTTGCTGAATCGCCATGGCTTTTTCCTGCAGTTGGCGATACGTCACCACGCGACCCGCAATATTCAGCGCTGTGCGATTGGCGAAGGCGCCAAGGCTGGCCTGCAGGCGTTCGATCATGGGCACCTGTGCCGCGCGAAGCAGCGCGGTATCTGCCGTACGATTGAATCGATGCATGAACGCCAGCGCCTCCAGCCCTTGCAAACCCTGTTCAGGCGGTGCGTCGGAGTGGGTCATTGGGCAGAAAAAGCCTGGATCCCTTGAGAATCCGCTGACCAATGACGCTGCCCACTCCACCAAGGCGTGCGCCGCCCGACGCCGCAGCTGCTGGCCGTTGCCGCTGGGCTCCTGGGCAACATCGTGTACGGCCACCAGGCGCCGCTCGCGGTCGTAGCAGCGAAACTGCAGCCTGGGCAGCCGATGTTCGGACGGGGGGCCGATAACCAGGCGCAGGCTCATCCAGGCCGCGTCTGTGGACAGGGCTGACGGTGGCTGACTACCGTCCTCGATCACAAGGTCGACCGACTCGCCCCCAACGGCATGCCCGTATTGTTCCAGTACGTGCCTGAGGGCTTCCAGCGCGTCAACGGTAACGCCCCATTCAATCGTCAGGCGCCTCATGCCAGCCTCCCCGGCGCGGGCAAGTAGTCGTCCAGGGCGCGTGCCACGCTGCAGGTGTGCAGCAGGCCGCTGTGATGCAGGAAGCTCATGATGTTGCCAACCAGCGGGTGCTGGCGGGTGATGGGAAAGTCCAGCGCCACGATTTCATCCTGCAGCGCCGAACGAACATCGACACTGATGTCCAGGTGTTCGATCAACTGCAGGTCGAAGCCTTTCTGCAGGTCGTTGGTCAGGTAATGGCTCAGGAACGTCGGTAGCACAGCCGCAATACTGTCCCGATCCTGCGCGCTTGCCGACTGCCAATAGATGCGTACCAACTGTGTCCAGAACTGTGCGTGGCGCCCTTCGTCAAACAGATGGTCGGCCATCAGCCCGCGCACCGACGCCTTGACACTGTCGTCCTTGGAAAAGGCCGCCACGTCATGGGTGACGGTGTTTTCGGCGATGGCCACGACGATCAACTCCACCGCATCGCGCAAGTGCTCCGGTGCCTGCGCCTGCGCTGCCGGCAGGGCACGGCTGAGTTCGATCTGCCCGGGCAGGTCGAGCGGCTGGATACCGGTCAGCTCGACGGCTTGCTGCAGGAAGTCCAGTGCTACCAATGCGTGGTAATCCTCATCCACCACGACGGTCATCGCGTCGTAGCGGCAGGCGAGGGGCAGCGGCAGCGAGAAGCGATTCTTGGCAATACTTCGGGCAGTCTTATCGACAATCTCGGTTTCGAAAATCACGATGTCATGGATGAATCGATAAAAGCTTTGCGCCAGCACGAAGTCACGCCATTGCGGGCAGTGGTCGAGGAAGGTTGCAGTCAGCACCAGGGGTTGGCGGCACAGGGGATAGATCAGCCTGTCGTCGTCTTCCATGATGCGGCGCGGACGCGTACGGATAGTTGCCCGACGTTCCCAGTCTTCGGCGAAGGAGCGGTAGTCGATGGGGCTCATGGGTGTACCTCAGGCATCGAGGCCCGTACGTCATCCCAGAACGCAATGCGACTTTCCAGGGCATCAAGGGCGGCACTGTGGGCTTGTTGCCGGCGAGTCGGATCTGCGTCGATCAAATGCTGGAGCACCTGTTCTGCCGCCGGGCCATGCTCCTGGCTGTCCAGCTCGATGTGGCGGTTGAGGTAGTAACACAAGGTGGGTGCCTGACGAGCAATGAAGGGGCTGCTGCTCAGGAGGCGCTCGAACATTGAGGCTATAACGCCTTCACGTCCGTGCAGGAAGGCCGCCGCTACGCAGTGGGTGGGGGCGCTGAGTGCCAGTTGCCATGTGCTGTCGACAAAGCGCGGCACTCCAGAGGGCGCTCCGACCCTTTGCAGCGCCGCGCCGACCTCAACACCCTGGTGTTGAAGATCAATGAAATGTGCGATGGCGCGGGTGTCGGCGCCGACCTCCACCATGGCATCCAGGTACAGCTCAAAGTGGCTGCAATGGCCCCGCGTCGGGTGCTCATCCGACTCCTCACCCAGCACGATTTCATTGATCAGGCGTGCGGCCTGTGGATTGACGGGCGGAAGCCAGGGGATCTGGGTACAAGTAAGATCTTGTTGCAGGCGTTTGGTCAGGGTCATGAAGTCCCAAACCGCAAACACATGGCTCTCCATAAAGTGTTGCAGTTTGCCAAGTGAAGTTATTTCTGGAAATAACGGGTGGTTGCACAGTTGCAGTTTTTTTTGTTCAAGAAAATGATGGTGCATGGTTGACGCCTATAAAGTTGTTGCGACTGCTCTAGTTGCAGTGATGGAGTGTTGTAGTTGTTAGATAAAAGATTAACGTTAAAGTGTGCCCACGCCACTAGTGCGGGCTCACTATGCGGCCTGCTGATTGATAGGTTTATTGGGTTGGCGAGCGATAGTAAGCTGATTAAACGTCTGGATGAACTTGTTAATGTATTAGATGTTTTTTCGAAAAAAGCTTCCGAGAGAAATGGTTATTTTAAGTGTGAGAGATTTCTTTATTTAACGCCGATAGTTAAAGCTTGCGAGGTGTTTACGGCGTTACCGGCGCGGGACGCTTCCGGACAGGGAAAGGTGCCGCGCGGTGTAGAGGCTGGAAGAGCGCTGCGCACGCCTTATAACGTGCCTTCTTGATCCGCAGTGCCCAGGCCATTGAGGTATGTATTGATGACCTCCATGCCTCGCATCAAGTGATTACGCAATGTCAGGATGCTTTCGTCGATTTTTTTCTGCACCACCAGGCTGAGCAGTTCGCGGTGGTCCTCTTGTGACGTCTCGCCCAGCCCCATTGCCTCGAGGTTGAAGCGCAGAAACCGCTCTTCCTCATTCAGCCCATGTTCCACCAGTTTGAGCAGGCGATGGTTTGGCGCCTTGCCGTACAAGACCATGTGAAACAAGCGATTGAGGCGGCCGATCTCGCTGTAGTCTTTCTCACGCTCCAGCGCATTGATACAGGCCTCTGCCTCCGCGATATCAGCCTCGGTGAGCAATGGGATCGACAAGCGCAAAGCCTCGGACTCCAACAGCATGCGCAGGGCATAGGTCTCTGCCGAATTGTCCTCAATCAACGGGGCGACCACTGCCCCCTTGTGCGTCACCACATGCAGCAGGGATTGGGCTTCCAACTGGCGTAATGCTTCGCGCACCGGCATGCGGCTGACGCCGAACAGGCTGGCGAGCTCTTGCTGGCGCATAGCGGTGCCACAGGGCAACCGTCCATCGAGAATGGCGTTGCGCAACGTTTCTTCAATAACGGCGCGGGCAAGATGAGCGGGAATAGGCCCGCTGACCTTGATGCTGCTTAAAGGGTTCGGCTTCGGCGTCACGGTTACGCTGGCCTCCTTTGTTGAATAATAGAGTGTGTTTATTGGATCCAATGAACATTAGGGATGGCCCGAGCACTTGTCAAACCACCAGAGTTTCCGTTTGTAAGGGCTTACAGCGGGTATTTTGTGCGTCTCACATAATGGGGTTACAAAGTCGCTCCACCGAGCGATGATCTCACTATGCCATTGTTTTTTCCGGGACGAAGCTTCACCATCTGCTGAAATTCCGTCTCTCTTCATGGACTGAACGCCTTGGCGGTAAGTTTTATTCCCTATCGAGTTCTTTGCTGGCTGTTATCAGCGATCTTATTGGCCGGCCTGATGCTTGGCGCGCTGCATGCCGATTGGGATTTCTCGCAGATCAGCCGCAAGGCCAGCGCCCTGTACGGGCCATTGGGCGAAGGCCAGCCGCGTATTGATGCCTGGCAGCGGCTGTTGGCCAGTCAAAAGCAGGTCAGCGAACAAGAACAGCTCAAGGTCGTTAACTTGTTTTTCAACAAACAAATGACCTACGTCGAAGACATCGATCTCTGGCACGCGGTCGATTATTGGGAGACACCCATCGAAGCCCTCTGGAAGGGCGCCGGTGACTGTGAAGACTACGCGATCGCCAAGTATTTCAGTTTGCGTCACCTGGGTGTGTCCAGCGACAAATTGCGCATTACCTACGTCAAGGCCTTGCGTCAGAATCGCGCGCACATGGTCTTGACCTACTATTCCACCCCCGACGCGATCCCGCTGGTGCTCGACAGCCTGATGGACGACATCCTGCCGGCTACCCGCCGTACCGATTTGATCCCGGTGTATTCATTCAACGCCGAGGGCCTGTACCTGCCCGGCGCCAAGGGCAACAAGAAGGTCGGCGATACCAAACGCTTGTCGCGCTGGCAGGATGTGTTGAGAAAAATGCGTGCGGAAGGCTTTCCAGCCGAGCCTGACAACTAGGAGTAACTGATCGGATGTCTTTGTTCAAACAGCTGTTGATCGCAATCTGTCTGTTCCTGGTGGTCGCCTTCAGCGGCAGCTTCATGGTCAGCCTGGAAAGTTCGCGCACGCAATACGTCAACCAGTTGCGCTCCCATGCGCAGGATGCCGCGACGGCGCTGGCACTGTCGCTCACCCCCAACATCGATGACCCGGCCATGGTGGAGCTGCTGGTCAGCTCGATCTTCGACAGTGGTTACTACGCCAGTATCCGCGTGGTGGACCTGGCCACGGACAAAACCATCGTTGAGCGCAGCGGCATTCCAGACAACAACGGCGTGCCCGCCTGGTTCGTTAAATTGATCGGCCTGGAGCCGGCCGGTGGCGATGCGCTGGTGAGCCGCGGTTGGGAGCAGGCGGCGCGCGTCGAGGTGGTCAGCCATCCAATGTTCGCCCTGGCCAAGCTCTGGCAGAGTGCCCTGGGCAGCCTCGGCTGGTTGCTGCTGTGCGGTGCGGTCAGCGTGGTGCTTGGCGGGTTGTTGCTGCGCCGCCAATTGAAACCGTTGGACTACATGGTCAAACAGTCCCATGCGATCGCCCGTCGAGAATTCCTCAGCCTGCCCGACCTGCCGCGCACGCCGGAACTGCGCCGGGTGGTGCAGGCGATGAACCAGATGGTGGAAAAGCTCAAGGCACTGTTCCAGGAGCAGGCCGAGCGCAGCGAAAAGCTGCGCACCGAATCCTACCAGGACAACCTCACCGGTCTGGCCAACCGACGTTATTTCGAGATGCAGCTCAACGCCCGCGTCAGCAATCCCGAAGAAACCAACTCCGGCTACCTGCTGGTGTTGCGCGTCAAGGACCTCGCCGGCTTGAACCAGCGCCTGGGGGGCCAGCGTACCGACCAGTTGCTGCGAGCGGTCGGTGAACAGCTGCTGCGCCAGTGCGAACCGTACCCGGAAACCCACAACCTCGTAACCCGTATCCGTGGCGGCGAGTTCGCCGTGCTGGCGCCCGGGCTGACGCGTGAAGAAGCGCTGCAATTGGCGCAGAACCTGGAAAGTACGTTGCTCAGCCTGCAGGCCACCGGCGCCAGCGACGTCGCGCCCGTGGCCTATATCGGCCTGGCACCGTTCAATCATGGCGATGCGCCGCAGGCACTGCTGACCCTCGCCGATCAAGCCCTGGCGCAGGCCGAAGGGCAGGGTGACAGCACTTGGGTATGCCTCGATCACAGTGCCGCCGCCCGCGTCGGTGACGATCATCATGCCTGGCACACACTGTTGGACCAGGCGCTGACGCAGCAGCGTTTCGAGCTGTATTTCCAGCCGGTCGTCGCCAGCCAGGACCCGCAGTTGGTGCTGCACTACAAAGTGCTGTCGCGCTTGCAGGACGTTGATGGCCATACCCTGCCCGCCGGGCGTTTCCTGCCATGGCTTGAGCGTTTCGGCTGGTCGGCGCGCCTGGACCGCTTGATGCTGGAGCAGGTGCTTAAACAGATGACAGGCCACAGCCATAACCTGGCGCTGAACCTCTCTGCCGCGACCTTGCAGGACCCAGAGTCCCTGCAGCGCATTTATGACCTGCTGCGTCAGCACAGCAACCTGGGCTCGCGCCTCACCCTGGAAATCGGTGAAGAGCAATTGCCGGAGCAGCCTGTGCTGGAACAGATGACCCAGCGCCTGCGCGAATTGGGCTTCTCCCTGAGCCTTCAGCGTTTCGGTGGGCGATTCAGCATGATCGGCAACCTGGCGCGCCTGGGCCTGGCGTACCTGAAAATCGACGGCAGCTACATCCGCGCCATCGACCAGGAAAGCGACAAGCGCCTGTTTATCGAAGCCATCCAGCGCGCGGCCCACAGTATCGACCTGCCATTGATTGCCGAGCGTGTGGAGACCGAGGGTGAGCTGAAGGTGATTCGCGAGATGGGGATTTTTGGTGTGCAGGGCCAGCTGTTCGGCGAGCCGGCGCCCTGGAAATAACGCAGAACACATGTGGGGGGGGGGCTTGCCCCCGATAGCGGTGTATCAGTCGCCTAAGTATCGCCTGGTCTACTGCTATCGGGGGCAAGCCCCCTCCCACATTTTAGAGTCGGCGCAACTTCAGGGCTCAGATAAGCCCTTTCTCGTCATCATTGATCAACTGACTCAACCCACCCAACGCTTCCCGCGCCTGGTTACGGTCCATCAGTTTGGCCTGGGCTGCGGGCGGCAGGTCCGTCACGCTGATAACGCCCTTGCGGGTGAGCACCTGGATCAAGTCGTCCAGCACCCGGATCATCTCCAGGTCACTCTGCTTGAGTTGAGCCAGGCTGGTTTCCACCACTTCGTTGGCGTACCAGGCCTGGATCTCATGGTGATCGGCCGGCAGTGTGTCGGTGGATTCGGCAAAGGCGGCGGCCTCTACGCGACTCAACGCGCCCTGTGCATCACGTTGCACGTAAAACATAAGAACCCCTCGAAGATGAGCCACACACCTTGAGCCCCTAGGCTGGCCGTGTGTTGATAAACGCGAGTATGCGATGCAACCGGCCGCCAGGGCCAGCAACGTATCGCCCGGATAAATCGGCCGCCTCGAGGGCGGCCGATTTACCAAGCTTAGGCGGTGTGATCGATCTTGATGGTCGGATCTGCACCGCTGATCAGCGAGTTGATGCTGGTATGAGACCAATCGTTGCCTTCCAGCTTGATGGTCACATCCGCATTGGCCACGCCGCCAGCGGTGTTGAGCTTGCCTTCGCTGCTCACTTGCAGGGTCGACACGCCTTCTACCGTGGTGATCTTGAGGTAGTTGTCGATGGTGCTGTCCGTCTCGCCTTTGAGCAGGTCGCGCAGGTCAATCCGATCACCTTCCGACGCCTTGAAGTCCTTGATCACGTCATTGCCGATGTCACCGGCCTTCCACATGAAGGTGTCGGCACCCGAACCGCCGACCAGGATGTCGTTGCCCAGGCCACCGATCAACGTGTCGTTGCCGGTGCCGCCCAAGAGGATGTCATTGCCCTTGCCGCCGTCCAGCACGTCGTTGCCGCCCTGGCCGAACAGGATGTCATCGCCGCCGCCGCCGATCAGCGTGTCATTGCCGTCCTTGGCGCCGGATACGTCGAAGTCCGCGTAATGCTCGGTGACGTACTGATGCACGTTCGAGGTGGTGACCGACGAGACGGCCATACCGGTTTTCTGTGCCACAAAGGCCTGCAGCGCGTTGTAACCCTCACCGGTCACGCCGCTGAAGCTCACCAGGTCGCCAAACAGAATGTCGTTGCCGTCGCCACCGCTGACGGTGTCCGCGCCTGGCAGCGTTGCTTCGGTGTGGCCGAGGATGGCGTTGGCCAAGTCCTTCGGATCGATGTTGCTTTGCGGCTTGCCATCACTGTCGTACGGCTTCAAATCATTGAGGCTGACCTCGTTGTTGATGCCGATCGCTTCCACTTGCGACAGGCCTTTGAGCAGCAAGAAACCGCTGTTGGCGTTATCGCTGGTTGCCGTGTCAGTACCGCTGCCGCTGCCGTTGCGGTACGAGACCTCGAATGTGCCGTCGCCCTGGGCATGCACGGTGCCCCACACGCCGTTGTCGTACCAGCCGCCGTTGCGGGTTTGCACCCACTGGTGTACCTGGCCGTCACTGTCGATCAATTGCAGGCTGGTGCCATTCACATTGATGCTGAACGTGTTACCCAACACATAATTGTTGGCATTGACGTAGTCGTCCAGGCGTCCATCGGTAGTACTGCTCTTGTAGAAGTCGACCACCATCGGGTTGGTCTGTTCGCCGCTCTGGTAGTACGTCGGTTGGCCGTCGGTGATGAAGTAGGTGAGGTTGGTGGCACCGGTGTTGCCAGTGGCCAGGCCGCTCTGGAAGAAGTTGGCCGTGGTCTTGAATACGTCTTCGTAGTTCGTGCCGCCACCTGAGGACATTGAGTCCAGCACCGCCTTCAAGAGCGTCAACGCATTTGGATCATTGAGGTTGATCGCAATGGATTTGTTCACCTGAGTGTCGAAATCCGCAAGGAAGATGTTCACGGTTCCTGAGGTGTTGGCACCCAGGCTGTCTTTGAGCGAGTTGAACACCGTGGTCAGCGACGACTTCGCCGCGTTGATCGACGCTGTGCTCATGCTGCCGGAGCTGTCCACCATGAAGGCAATGTTGTAGTTCTTGCCCTGCACCACGTTCAGGCCACCGATATCGGCCACAACAATGTCGTTGCCATCGGTGCCGATGATCGAGTCGCTGCCCGAGCTGCCGGTGACCGAACTGTAGATGGCGGGGTACACGGTGACGGGCAATTGCGCGGTGGTGCTCGCCGACCCACCGATGCTTTCGGTAGACGTCGAGGTCACGGTGAGGTTGAACTGGCCGCTGTAATAGGTCGGCGGCTTGATGGTCAGGGAGCCCAAGTCCCAGCCGTTGACGTTGACTTCGCCCACGGTCTTGGTCGCGGTAAAGGTGTGTCCCGCTGCGTCGGTGAGCACCGAGCCTGCCGGTATGCCACCGATCTTCACGGCCAGGGTTTCCGAACCGTCGGTATCGGTCAGCGCGCTGGTGATCTTGGACAGTTTGACGCTGCCGTTTTCCAGGCCTTCGTTGAGCTTGTAGCCCACGTAGTAACCGTCACCGTTGCTGCCATGCAGGTCGGACACAGTCACGCCGGCGTTGGTCAGGTCGGTGATACCGGTGTACAGCGGCACGGTGCCGGTGCTCAGGTTCTGCACCGTCCCGCCGTTGATCGACAGGTTGACGTCGAAGCTGCCAGGTCCCGCCTGGTTGGCCTGGTAGATCTCAAGGCTGTAATAGCCGCTGGCCGTTGGCGTGAACGTGCCGCTGAACTTGCCGCTGTTGGTGCCCCACAGGCCGCTGGCCACTTCCTTGCCGCCGACGTTGATCACCAGGCTGTCATCGGCGACGCCGCTGAAGGTGTAGTTCTTGCCGGCCTCCATGTACATCAGGCCGGAGATTTTGGCACCCGAGCCGGCATTGACGTTTTCGGTGGACTCAACGTTGGTTATGACCGCGCTGCTGTTGGGCGTGCCGGCGCCATCAATGGCTTTTTTCAGTACGTCCGGTGCGGCGCCATTACCGTTGGTGCCAAGGCCCGAGATGCTGCTCCAGCTCTGCTTGATCAGGCCGGTCGAGGTGACGTTATTGTCAGCCACACTCAGGGTCGGTGCATCGGCCACCGGGGTGATATCGACTTTCACCGTGGCGCTGCTGCCCAGGTCCTTGCCGTCGGTAGGCTGGAACTTGAACTGTGCGTAATCGGCCTGCCTGTTACCGATGCCGGTGCCGCCATAACCGTCCGCGCCGGACTCGTTGGCGTTGGGCATAAAGCGCAACTGACCGCCATCGACCTGTGCTTTGGTAAAGGTCTGGCCGCTGGTCACGTTGGTCCAGGTGATGCCGTCGGCCGCCAGGTATTGCAGCTTGCCGGCCACCGGCAGGTCGGTGATCTTCACGCCGAGGCTGGCTTGTGGCGAGTCCACGTCGGTCACGCCGAAGCTGGCCCAGGTCAGCGCGAGCGCAGTGTCTTCGGTACCGGTCACGGCCCCGCCCGTTGCTACAGGCGCATCGTTGACCGCCACCACGTTGACGGTGGTGGTGGCGACGTTGGAGTAGTTGCCGCCGTCGGTCACCGTCACGGTAATGGTGCGCGGCGTGGTGCTTGGGTCGTGGCTGTTGTTGGTGAACGTGATGTTCTGGATGCGTTGCATGTAGTCAGCCAGCGTCGCGCTGCCCGACAACGTCAGGGTGATGGCGCCCGTCTGGTTATTGGTGCTGACGCTGATGCCATTGACGTTGTTGCCCAGGTTCAAGCTATCACCGGCTTGCGCGTTGGTCAGGGTGACCGTTGCACCGGTCAGCATTGTGCTGTCCGGGTCGGTGATCCTGATATCGGTGTCGGCAATCGACACACCCTGCCCGGCGGTGCCTTCGGTGAAGGTGGTCTTGTAATCGTTGCCGCTGGCGCCGCTGGAATTGTTGGCGTCCAGGTCGATGACCGGTGGCGCATCGTTGTCGAGGATATCGGTACTGACGGTACCCTTGTCGATCACCAGGTTCTCGAAATTGCCACCGGTGGTCTTGTCGATGGTGATGACGATTTTTTCCGTCGGCTCGGTGATTTTGTCGTCCAGCGTGCGGATATCAAACGGCACGCTGCTGGCGCCGGCCGGAATCTTCACGGTGTACACGCCGTTGAAATCCGAGCCGTCGGTGGCCGTGCCGCTGTACTTGAGCGTGACGGTCAGATCGGTTTGCGCCGGGTTGCTCAAGTTCAGCGTGTAATGCGCGGTGCCGCCTTCAGTCACCGATGCGTCGCCGCTGAGGCTAAGGGTGGTGTTGGTGACCACATCCGTGACTTTGGTGACGACGGTGCTGCCATCAACCATCAAGTGCTCATATTTGTCGCCGCCGCTGACGACGCCGCTGATTTTGGTCGTGACGTCATTGGCGCCCACATACGCATCGTTAGGCGCGGTAGCCGTGGTGAAATTGCTCGACTTGCCGTTGCCGATGGTAATGGTCGAGCCATTATCCAGCTTCACCACCAGGTCGGAACCGAGGTTGGTGACTGCCGCGCCGTTCTTGTCGACCAGCGACGCGGTGTAGACAATCTGCCCGCCCTCGCTGACCGAGCCCGTGGCTTTGAGCACCACCGTCACATCGTCGATGGTGTCGTTGATCGTGGTAGTCGCGCCACCCGGAGTAACGGTCACACCCTCGAAATTGCCACCGGTTGTGCCGGTGATCTTGACGGTCTGAGTGCTCTTGTCGATAAACACGTCATCGCTTGGTGCCGCAACCGTCACCGTGCCCACGGTCGCACCCTGCTTGATGGTGATGCTGGAACCGTTGTCCAACTGCACCACCATGTCGCTGCCGGCCTTGTTGCTCAAAGTCGCGGTGTAGGTGATCTGGCCACCTTCGTTGACGGCGCTTGGCGCGCTCAGCGTGACACTGGTCAGATCGGTGCTGCCAGGGGTGTCGGTCACGGTGGTATTGACCGCTGTAGTGCCTGGCACCAGGTTCTCGAAGTGCTCGCCACCGGTCACGGTTTTGATGGCGGTCGTGACGGTTTGATCGCCTTTGTAGACGTCATTCGGTGCCACGGCGGTGACCGTACCGCTGGATTGGTTCACACCGATGGTGATGGTTTTGCCGTTATCCAGGGTGACGGTCAACGGGTTGGTGATGTTGGTCACCAGCGCGCCGTTTTTATCCACAAGGCTGGCGGTGTAAACGATATTGCCGCCTTCGCCGACGGTAGTTGTGGCGCTCAGAACTACATCGACTTTGTCGATGGTGTCGTTGATTGCAGTGGTTGCGCCGTTGCCAGCAACTTCCAACTTCTCAAAGTTGCCGCCCGTTGCGTCGGTAATCTTGACCGTTTGAGTGCTCTTATCGATGAACACGTCATCGCTTGGCGCAGGGATGGTCACAGTGCCGACGGTATCGCCTGCCTTGATGATAATCGACGAACCGTTATCCAGTTTCAGAGTGACGTCGCTGCCCGCTTTATTGGAAAGCGTGGCCGTGTAAGTGATCTGGCCACCTTCGTTGACGGCGGTTGGCGCGGTCAGCGTAACGGTAGTGGTATCAGCGGTGCTTGGGGTATCGGTGACAGTGGTGTTAACCGCTGTGGTACCTGGCACCAGGTTCTCAAAGTGCTCGCCACCGGTGACAGTCTTGATTGCAGTGGTGACGGT
>NZ_CVTN01000049.1:0-41409 GCF_900004915.1 Pseudomonas sp. 31 R 17 | reverse complement strand
AAGCTCGCTCCTACAGAGATTGGTATTAGGGCGTATCCCCTCCCACACTCGCTCAAAGCCCGGTAATAAGTTCTCGATAATTCCCGACGGCTGCGAACTCTGCGGTGTCCTTTGGCCCCTTTTTGCTGTCGGGCTCTTTGACTGCCAGCAAATGGGCCACCCCGAAATCCCTGGCACTGCGCAGAATCGGCAAGGTGTCGTCGATAAAAAGGCTCCGGGCCGGGTCGAAGTCGATGTCTGCTTGCAGCGCTTCCCAGAACTGCGGGTTCTCCTTGGGAAAACCGTAATCGTGGGAGCTGATCAGTCGTTCGAAGTACGGCGCCAACTCGATGCGCTCCAACTTCAAGGACAACGAATCGCGATGAGCGTTGGTGATCATGATCACGCGCTTGCCGGCCTGCTTGATCGCTGCCAGAAAAGTATCGGCGTCCGGGCGCAGGGCAATCAGGTGGGCGGTTTCCAGCTTGAGTTCGCGCACCGGGATTGCAAGTTCTGCGCTCCAGAAATCCAGGCAATACCATTGCAACTGTCCGGCGTTACGCTCGAACAGCGGCTGCAATTCCATTTGCGCCATGGCCAGGCTCACGCCGTGCAGCTCGGCGTAGCGTTGCGGCAGGTGCTCCATCCAGAAGTGGTTGTCGTAATGCAGGTCGAGCAAGGTGCCGTCCATGTCCAGCAGGACAGTGTCGATGGCTTGCCAGGGCAAAGAGGGCATGGGGCGTTCTCATGTAAGTAAAGATATCCGACACAGACAATCGGAAAAGCCACGGTATAGTAACCCGATCACGCCAAGGAGCCGTTTATGCGCCAGAAACCCACCGTCCTCGCCCGCGAAATAGTCGCCAGTAGCCGTTTGTTCCGCGTGGAGGAAGTGCAATTGCGCTTTTCCAATGGCGTTGAGCGCACCTACGAACGTCTGGTGGGCCGTGGTGCGGGTTATGGCGCAGTGATGATCGTGGCGATGATCGACGAAGACCATGCATTGCTGGTGGAAGAGTACTGCGGTGGCACCGATGAATATGAGCTGTCCTTGCCCAAGGGCTTGATCGAGCCCGGCGAGGATGTGCTGGCGGCGGCGGACCGCGAACTCAAGGAAGAGGCCGGCTATGGCGCGCGCCAGTTGGAACATATCACCGAGCTGTCGCTGTCGCCCGGCTATATGAGCCAGAAAATCCAGGTGGTGCTCGCCACTGATCTGTACGAAGAGCGCCTGGAAGGCGATGAACCCGAGCCTATGCGCGTGGAGCGGGTCAACCTGCGTGAGCTGTCGGCGCTGGCGCAGAACGAGCAGTTCAGCGAGGGCCGGGCGCTGGCCGCGCTGTATCTGGTACGGGACCTGCTGACCCAGCGTGGGGTGTTCACCTTATGAGCGAGTTGTTTCTGGGCCATCCGTTTATCGCGCCGGTCATTGAACTGGCGCGCCAGGCCGGTGAAGCCATCCTGCCGTACTGGCGTGCCGATGTGGCGGTGACCTCCAAGGCGGATGATTCGCCGGTGACGGCCGCCGACCTGGCCGCGCATCATCTGATTCTCGCGGGGCTCACGGCGCTGGACCCGAGCATTCCGGTGCTGTCCGAAGAAGACGCCGATATCGAACAGAGTGTGCGCGCCGGTTGGCAGCGCTGGTGGCTGGTGGACCCGCTGGACGGCACCAAGGAATTCATCAGCGGCAGTGAAGAGTTCACGGTCAATATTGCCTTGATCGAGCAGGGCCGTGTGGTGTTCGGCGTGGTCTCGATGCCCACCAGCGGTCGTTGCTATTTCGGCGGCGCGGGCCTGGGAGCCTGGCGCTCGGATGTGAATGCCGCGCCCAGGCAGATCCAGGTGCGCCAGACGCCGGCGGCGGGTGAAGCCTTTACCGTGGTTGCCAGCCGCCGGCATACCAGCCCGGAGCAGGAGCGTTTGCTGGAGGGGTTGAGCCAGGGTTTGGGCGAGCTGAAACTGGCGAATATCGGCAGCTCGTTGAAGTTCTGCCTGTTGGCCGAAGGCAGTGCCGACTGCTATCCGCGCCTGGCGCCGACGTCGCAGTGGGATACCGCGGCGGCGCAAGGTGTGTTGGAAGGGGCGGGGGGCGCGGTGCTGGAGTTAAACGGTAAGCCGTTCAGCTACCCGGCGCGGGAATCGTTGCTGAACCCGTTCTTTCTGGCGTTGCCGGCCAAGGCGGCATGGCGTGAACGCTTGTTGAGTCTGGCCAGGTCTTAAGACCTGCGCAAATTAAAAATGTGGGAGGGGGCTTGCCCCCGATTGCGGTGTAACAGTCAGAAGCGGGTTGCCTGACACACTGCTATCGGGGGCAAGCCCCCTCCCACATTTGCTTTGTGTGATGGCGGCTAGCGGTGCAGGACGTATTGGCCGGTAAAAGTCACCGCGCGCTCTTCGCTGCCCTCATTCACAATCCATGTGTCCAGCGCCAACCGCGCCCGGCCATGGCGTCTGTAGGTCGCCACGAAGCGCTTCCACACCTTGTCCTCCGGCGCCGCGCAAATCACCGTCGCATCCTGCGTCACCGGCAACGGATAACTGATCTGTCCTTCCTGAATCACGATGTGCCCGTCTTCGATGCCGTCTTCGCGCAGTCTCAGGTGCAACCAACCCCAGCCTGCCAGGACGGCGCCGCAGTAAAGACTGCCGCCAAACATGGTGCTCTTGTGGTTGATATTGGCTTGCAAGGGCAGCTGCAGTTGCAACTGGTGGTGTTGCCAGTCGAGCACCTTGAGCCCCATTTCCCGAGTGAGGGGGATGTCGTGATGAAGGATGGATTCCAGGTAACGGCTGTCGCGGCTCATGGCGGTCTCTTGGCGGGTGGACGGGGTCATTCGTCGTCTGCGCTGTGGTTGGCGCTGTCGGCGAAGTTCAGGCCGTGTTTGCGCAGTTTGTCGTGCAGGGTTTTGCGTGGCACGCCGAGGGCTTCGGCGAGGCTGCGCAGGGAGCTGTGTGGCCGGGTCAGCTCGGCGGCGATCAGGCTTTTTTCGAATTGTTCGACTTGCTCGCTCAAACCGCCAGGCGTGGAGGTCAGGGTGCTGGTGGATGGATCGTCCGGCGTACTGTCCAGGGCCAGTTCCAGGCCCAGGGCGAAGCGTTCGGCGGCGTTTTGCAGCTCGCGCACATTGCCCGGCCAACTGTGGCGCAACAGCAGGGCGCGTTGCCCCGGTTGCAACTCGTGCAGCGGCAGGCCGTGGCGGCTGCTGGCTTCGTCGGCGAAGTGCTGGAACAGCATCAGCGCGTCTTCGCCACGTTCGCGCAGCGGTGGAATGCGCAGCGGCGCGACGTTGAGACGGTAATACAAGTCGGCGCGGAAGCGGCCCTGGTCGGCCGCCTGGCGCAGGTCTTCCTTGGTGGCGGCGATGATGCGGATGTCCAGCGGGATCAACTGGTTGCCGCCCAGGCGCTCGACCACCCGCTCCTGCAGCAGGCGCAGCAGCTTGACCTGCACGTCCAGGCTCATGCTTTCGATTTCATCGAGAAACAGCGTGCCGCCGTTGGCGAATTCGAACTTGCCGATACGGCGCTTCTGCGCGCCGGTAAACGCGCCGGGTTCATGGCCGAACAGTTCACTTTCCACCACCGACTCGGCCAGTGCCCCGGCGTTGATCGCCACGAACGGACCGCTGCGACGGTTCGATAGATCGTGCAGGGCCCGGGCGACGACTTCCTTGCCGGCGCCGGTTTCGCCGAGGATCAGCACATCGGCCTTGGTCGCCGCCAGTGCACCGATTTGCTCGCGCAGGCGCAGCATCTGCGGCGAATGTCCGACCAGGCGTGTGCTCAGTTGCTGCCGATCGCTGAGGGCCAGGCGCAGGCTGCGGTTGTCCAACACCAGGCGGCGCAGGGCCAGGGCGCGGCGTACGCTGTCGAGCAACGCGTCGCTGGCGAAGGGTTTTTCAAGGAAGTCGTAGGCGCCGGCGCGCATGGCCTGCACTGCCAGGGGCACGTCGCCGTGGCCGGTGATCAGCAGCACCGGCAGGTCCGGGTCCTGGCCGTGCAGTTCGGCGAGCAACTCCAGGCCGTCCATGCCGGGCATGCGGATATCGCTGACCACCACGCCCGGCCAGTCCCGCGACAGGCGCGCGGTGAGGCCGCTGGCTTCGCCCAGGGTCAGCACTTTCAGCCCGGCGAGGTCGAGGGTCTGGCATAACGCTTGACGCAAATGGGGATCGTCGTCGATCAGCACCACCTGAATCTGGTTATCGATACTCATACACTGCGGTCCTCGGACGGTTGCACACTGACGCCCGGCGAGCCGGCGCGCAATTTCAAGGTTAACAGCGCGCCGCCTTCCTTGTGGTTGGCGAACAGCAGCTCGCCGCCAAACGCACGCATCAGGGTTTCACAGATGGCCAGGCCCAGGCCCAGGCCCTGGGTGCGTGTCTTGGTGGTGTAGAACGGCTCGCTGGCGCGGCCCAGGGCTTCCATGCAAAAGCCCGGGCCGTTGTCGCGGATGTACAGGTTGACGCCCTGGTCGGTGGTTTGGGCACTCAGCCAGAGTTTGCGCGGCGGGCCTTTTTCGGTGAGGGCGTCGAGGGCGTTGGCCAGCAGGTTGCCCAGCACCTGGCGCAGACGGGTTTCACCGGCTTGTACCCATAAGGTCGCCTCGGGCAGGTCGCGGATCAATTCCACTTCCATCGAGCGCCGCCGCTTGCCCAGCAACGCCAGCGCATCGTCCAGCGCCGGTTGCAACGCCACGCTTTCCGGCGCGTGGCGGTCGCGGCGGGCGAACGCGCGCAAGTGCGCGATGATCGACGCCATGCGCCCGGTCAGTTCGCTGATCAACTTGAGGTTGCCGCGGGCATCGGCGGTGCGCTCATGGTCGAGCAGCACTTCAGCGTTTTCCGCGTAGCTGCGAATCGCCGCCAGGGGTTGGTTCAGTTCATGGCTGATGCTGGCCGACATGGTGCCCAACGCCGAGAGTTTACCGGCCTGTACCAGGTCGTCCTGGGCGCGTACCAGTTCCTGCTGGGCGTGTTCGCGCTCCAGCACTTCCTGTTTCAGGCGCCGATTCAGGCCCTCCAGGTCGCTGGTCCGCTCGGCCACGCGCATTTCCAGCTCGCGGCGGGCCTTGGCTTCGAAGGCGATACGCTCCAGGTAATGGCGACGGCGCTGCATCATCAAGCCAAGCAGCAGCATCAGCACCAGCAATGTCGCGCCGCCGACGGCCACCACGGTGCGCACCGGGCGGTTGATCAGCGACTGTGGGGCGAGGATTTCCACGTTCCAGCCGGTTTCGGCGATGGCGGTGGATTGACGCAGCCAGGCGCTGCTGCTGATGTTCAGTGGCTGCGGATCACGGGTCGGGTAGGGCTGGATGGCAATAATGGCCTGGCTTTCTTCGTCGGTCAGCGGGCGTGTGGCGCGGAACCGCCATTGCGGGCGCGAGGTGAGGATCACCACGCCATTGTGGTCGGTCACCAGCAGTTGTTCCGGGGTATTGCCCCACAGGCTCTCGGTGTGGTCCAGGTCGACTTTGACCACCAGCACACCGATGATTTTCTCATCATCGCGCACGGCGGCGGCGAAGAAATAGCCGCGCTTGGCCGAGGTGGTGCCCAGCCCGAAAAAACGTCCCAGGCGCCCGGCCATCGCTTCGCTGAAATAGGGGCGAAAGGAAAAATTGCGCCCGACAAAGCTGTCTTGTTTATCCCAGTTGGACGCGGCGAGGGTCTTGCCGCTGGTGTCCATCAGGTACATCACCTCCACCCCGGCCTGGGCGGCGACATCCTTGAGCAGCACGTTGGCATTGACCAGGTTGGTGCTGATCTGCGGCGCATCCAGCGCGGTGCGCAGGGCCGGCAGGTCACCGAGGATCTGCGGCAGCACTTCGTAGCGATGCAGGGTGCCCAACAGGTTGGCGACGTACAGGTCCAGGGTCTGGCGGTTCTGCCCGGCCAGCTCGCTGCGGTAGTAGCGCTCGGCCAGATGTTCCAGCGGCCATAGCAGCGGCGACAGGCACAACGCCAATAGGGCCAGGCTGCGCCAGCGGGGTCTTCGTGGAAGAGGTGGGGTCATGGGAATCGTGCGCCTGTGGGTACAGGCGCATTATGCCTAGTGCTGCCTGGCAAGACACTCGTGCAATGCGTCCTGCCATTGCGGCTGGCTGACGTGCCATTGCTGCTGCAGGCGGCTGCAATCGAGGCGCGAGTTCAGCGGGCGCCTGGCGGGTGTTGGGTAGGCGCTGGACGGGATCGCTTCCAGCTCGGCACAGGGTTTGCCTTCGGCACGCAGTTGCTCGCCAATCGCCTCGGCAAAGCCGAACCATGAGGTTTCACCCTGGGCAGTCAGGTGATAAACCCCCCACTCCCCGGCGTCACCGGCTTGCCAGCGCTCGATCAGTGCGCGCGTACTGTCGGCGATGGTCCCGGCCCACGTCGGCGCGCCGATCTGGTCGGCGACGATGCGCATCTGCGGTTTCTCCTGCAGCAGGCGCTGCATGGTCAGCAGGAAGTTCTTGCCGTGGCTGGAATACACCCAACTGGTGCGCAGAATCAGGTACTTGCCGCCCACGGCCGCAATCGCCTGTTCACCCGCCAGTTTGCTCTGGCCGTACACACCCAGTGGGTTGGGCGTGTCGTTTTCGGTGTACGGGGCAGGTTTGCTGCCGTCGAACACGTAGTCGGTGGAGTAATGAATCAGCGGGATACCCAACGCCTTGGCTTCTTCGGCGAGAATGCCGGGAGCGATGGCGTTGATGGCGAAAGCTGCGTCCGGCTCGCTTTCGGCCTGATCGACCGCAGTGTGGGCGGCGGCGTTGATGATCAGGTCGGGTCGGTGAGCGCGCACTTTTTCGCGGATAAGCGCCGCGTTAGCCAGATCAAGCTGGTCGCGGCCCAGCACGACGAGTTCGCCCAGGCCCTGGAGGCGCTGTTGCAGCGCCTGGGAGACCTGGCCGTGCTGGCCGGTGATCAATATCTTCAGGGGCGTTGTCACGGGAACAGGTCCGCATCCTTCAGGCTTTTACCGACCTGATCCTTGGCGGACAGGGTCGGTGGGCCATCGAGCTGCCAATCGATATTGAGGTCCGTGTCGTCCCAGCGAATACAACGCTCTGCCGACGGGGTGTAGTAATCGGTCGTCTTGTAGAGGAATTCGGCGTAATCGCTCAGCACAAGGAAACCGTGGGCAAAGCCCGGTGGTATCCACAGCTGCCGATTGTTTTCGGCAGACAGGCGCACGCTGGCCCACTTACCGAAATGAGGAGAGCTGCGGCGGATATCCACCGCCACATCCAGCACTTCCCCAGCCGTCACACGCACCAGTTTTCCCTGGGCGTGTTCGACCTGGTAGTGCAGGCCACGCAGCACGCCTTTCAAGGAGCGTGAGTGGTTGTCCTGCACAAACTGAAGTTTCAACCCGCTGGCGTTTTCAAACTCGCGGGCGTTGAAACTCTCATAAAAAAAGCCGCGGTCATCGCCGAATACTTTCGGTTCGATGACCAATACACCAGGCAGCTCAGTGGTGCTCACATTCATTTAGGGTTCCCGGCCAACATGTACAGATATTGACCATAGCCGGTTTTGCCGAAGTATTTAGCGCGTTCCAGCAAATAGTCACGATCAATCCAGCCGTTGTCGTAGGCGATTTCTTCCAGGCAGGCGACTTTCAGGCCCTGGCGATGCTCGATGGTCTGCACGTAAGTGGACGCTTCCAGCAGGCTGTCATGGGTGCCGGTGTCGAGCCAGGCGAAGCCGCGGCCAAAACGTTCAACATGCAGGTCGCCGCGCTTGAGGTAGGCGTTGTTGACGTCGGTAATCTCCAACTCGCCGCGTGGCGAAGGCTGCACGGCCTTGGCGATCTTGATCACGTCGTTGTCGTAGAAATACAGGCCGGTCACCGCATAGCTGGATTTAGGCTTGGTCGGTTTCTCTTCAATCGACAGGGCGCGGCCGTCCTTGTCGAAATCGATCACGCCGAAACGCTCCGGGTCCTTGACCCAATAGCCGAACACCGTGGCGCCGGATGGGCGTTTTGCGGCATTGCGCAACTGATCGCCGAAGTGCTGGCCGTGGAAGATGTTGTCCCCCAGGATCAGGCACACCGGGTCGTTACCAATGAACTCCTCGCCAATGATGAACGCCTGGGCCAAACCATCGGGCGAAGGCTGTTCCGCATAGCTGAAGCGCACGCCGAACTGGCTGCCGTCACCCAAAAGGTTGCGGTATTGCGGCAGGTCCACCGGCGTGGAAATCACCAGGATGTCCTTGATCCCCGCCAGCATCAGCACCGAGATCGGGTAGTAGATCATCGGCTTGTCGTACACCGGCAACAGCTGTTTGGACACGCCCAGGGTAATGGGGTGCAAACGGGTGCCGGAACCGCCGGCCAATACAATTCCCTTCATCATGCGATCAGATCCTTCACGTCAGTATTGCCAAGTCGTTCACCTTGATAGCTGCCATCCTGGACCCTGCGGCACCATTCCAGGTTATCGAGGTACCACTGCACGGTCTTGCGCAGTCCGGTCTCAAAGGTTTCTTCCGGGACCCAGCCCAGTTCGCGCTCGATTTTGCTGGCGTCGATCGCGTAGCGTTGGTCGTGGCCCGGACGATCCTTGACGAAAGTGATCAGGTCGGTGAATTTTTCCACGCCGGCCGGACGCTGTGGCGCCAGCTCTTCCAACAGCGCGCAGATGCCGCGTACGACGTCGATATTCTTCTGTTCGTTGTGGCCGCCGATGTTGTAGGTCTCGCCCACCACCCCGGTCGTCACCACCTTGAGCAGCGCACGGGCGTGATCCTCGACGAACAGCCAGTCGCGCACTTGCAGACCATCGCCATACACCGGCAGCGGCTTGCCCGCGAGGGCGTTGAGAATCACCAGTGGGATCAGTTTTTCAGGGAAGTGGAACGGCCCGTAGTTGTTCGAGCAGTTGGTCAACAGCACCGGCAGGCCGTAGGTCCGCTGCCAGGCGCGGACCAGATGGTCGGAGGCCGCCTTGCTGGCCGAGTACGGCGAGCTGGGGGCGTAAGGCGTGGTTTCGGTGAAGAGATCGTCCACGCCGTGCAGGTCGCCGTACACCTCATCGGTGGAGATGTGGTGGAAACGGAACGCACTTTTGGCCGGTTCAGCCAGCTTCTGCCAATAGGCACGGGTGGCTTCGAGCAGGCTGTAGGTGCCGACGATGTTGGTCTGGATAAAATCCGACGGGCCGTCGATGGAACGGTCCACATGGGACTCGGCCGCCAGGTGCATGATCGCGTCTGGCTCAAAGCGCGCCAGGACGGCGCTGACGGTGGCCTGGTCGATGATATCGGCCTGGACGAACTCGTAGCGGCTGTTGGACGCAATGCTGGCCAGCGACTCAAGGTTGCCGGCGTACGTGAGCTTGTCCAGGTTGAGCACTTCGTGCTCAGTATGCTGGATCAGATGCCGGATCAGGGCCGAGCCAATAAATCCGGCACCGCCGGTGATGAGAATGCGCATGTCGAGGGCCTTTTCCTTAGACGGACATTAAGCGAAAGAAGCATAGCTTGAGTTGTGAATCGAACGGGCGCAAGCGCGGCGAGCAGGAGGGGTTGATTAACGCCTCCGAACAATGGCGATATAGACGCCTGATAAAACCGAGGTCGTCACAATGTTGCTCGCCACATTGGTCCATCGCGCCAGCCTGCCGTGCCTCTGGTTGAGCCTTGAGCAGGCAGCCATTACGGCCTGAGTGGCACATTGCGATCTCTGGGCAGTCAGCACGACGTTAACTTCAACACTGACAGCGTCCTGAGGGGCTTCGTTCTGAAAATTTGCCAGGTGACAGTTGTAAAAATCGATTGTTATCGGCTGAAAACGATTGTGTTTATCGAATTTCACATTTTTAAGTTACTAAAGCCGATATTTATCCGTTATAAAGTCGGCTTTCACCCCATTCGGAGCCTTCATCGTCATGACTACCTTGCACAGCACGCCTCGCGCCGATGGCTTTCATATGCCCGCCGAATGGGCGCCACAAACCCAGACCTGGATGATCTGGCCCGAGCGCCCAGACAACTGGCGCCTGGGCGGCAAGCCGGCGCAGGCGGCCCACGTGGCTGTGGCCAAGGCCATCGCACGGTTCGAACCGGTGACCGTCGCGGTTTCCGCCGGCCAGTACGAAAACGCCCGCAGCCGACTCGACGTGCCGAATATCCGCGTGGTGGAGATGTCCAGCGACGACGCCTGGGTGCGGGACACCGGCCCGACATTCGTGATCAACGACAGCGGCGAAGTGCGCGGTGTGAACTGGGATTTCAACGCCTGGGGCGGATTTGACGGCGGTTTGTATGCGCCGTGGAACCGCGACTCACAAGTGGGCGGCAAGATTCTCGAGATCGAGCGCGCCTCGCGTTACCGCACCGAAGGCTTTGTGCTGGAAGGCGGTTCGATTCACGTCGACGGCGAAGGCACCCTGATCACCACCGAAGAGTGCCTGTTGAACCGCAACCGCAATCCACACCTGGATCGCGCAGCCATTGAAGCGGTACTCAGCGCCAACCTGGCTGTGGATAAGATCATCTGGTTGCCGGATGGCCTGTTCAACGACGAAACCGACGGCCATGTGGATAACTTCTGCTGCTACGTGCGCCCCGGTGAAGTGCTGCTGGCCTGGACCGACGACCCGCAAGACCCGAACTACGCGCGCTGCCATGCCGCCATGGACGTACTGCAAAGCAGCACTGACGCCCAGGGCCGCTCGTTCACGGTGCACAAGATGCCGATTCCAGGGCCGCTGTACGCCACCGAGGAAGAATGTGCCGGTGTCGATCCGGTGGACGGGAGCCAGGAACGTAATCCGAGCGTGCGCTTGGCCGGCTCCTACGTGAACTTCCTGATCGTCAACGGCGGCATCATCGCGCCGAGCTTCGACGACCCGCTGGACCACCAGGCCAAGCAGATCCTGCAGAACCTGTTCCCGCAACACGAAGTAGTGATGGTGCCGGGCCGCGAACTGTTACTGGGGGGCGGCAACATTCACTGCCTGACCCAGCAGCAGCCCGCCCCGCAGAGAAATTGAGTGCAGTTGTAACAGTGCCTTGATGGCGAGTGAGCACCGCGTGATAGCGGTGTTCCAGGCAAGCCCGCGGCCCTGCAACGTCGCGGGCTTTTTTGCTTCTGAATACCCGTGAATACGGGACATTGGCATAGCTCTTGTATCGCATAGAGGCGACAGGGACTCAGGTCAAGACCGCGTTGTTCTGTCACATACCTTGAGTACGTTAGCCGCTCACGCAGCAGGAGAGAGCGCTGAAATGAATGCCGAAATCAACCCGATGTACATGCGCACGTTCCACCCGGTGCGGGTCGATGGCGATGCCATCCACGCGCTGGGGCTCTGGTTGAAGGAAAACGGCTCGCGGCAAGTCAGGCAACAGCCTGACTTGCGCAGCGTGATGAGCGAACGCTACCCGGCGGGTTTGTTCACGGAGGATGAGGTGCAGGTGTTGTGCGAGCTGATGAGTCACTGAAGAGTGCCCACACCACAGGAGGAACTTTAGAAACTGTAGGTGCCCGTCACCACCACACTGCGCTGCTCCCCCGGCTGAATCTGCGCGACACTGGTGGCCGAGGCGTAATAGCGTTTGTCGGCGATATTGTTCAGCGCAGCCCTCACGTCCCATTCTTTCTGACGGAACCCGGCCAGCGCGTCCCAGCGACCATAACCGGGTAATACCACCGTGTTGAGGTTGTCGGCATAACGATCACCGACCAGGGTCAGGCCGGTTTCCGCATACCAGCCCATCTGTGGTTTCCAGGTGATGAACACGCTGGCATTGCGCTTGGCCACGTCGCTGATGCGCTTGCCTTCGAAACCGTTGTTGTCCTCCTCCACCTTGGCATCCTGCAGGCCGATGCCGCCGCGCACATACCAATGGCCGACGACCTTGCCGGTGGCGGTCAGCTCGATGCCGCGCGAACGTTGCTTGCCTGTCAGCAGGGTAATGGTGCGGTCCAGCGGGTCGCTGGTGCGGCGGTTGTAGAGTTCAAGCTCGTACACGGCCAGGGTGGTGCTCAAGCGGTCGTCAAGCCAATCGCTTTTCACCCCAATTTCCTTCTGTTTGGTCAGCTCGGGGCTGAGATCATTGACGCTGCCGGCGGCGTTTGGCGTGATGCCGATCAAGCCGCCGCCTGCCGGGGAGAACGTCTTGCTCCACGAAGCATAGAAGGCGTGATGCTCCAGCGGCGTCCACACCAGGCCGACGCGGGGGCTGGTGCTGTGGCTTTTTACGTCCTGTTGAGTGTTGAGCAGCTTGTTGGTGGTGTCCACTTCGAAGCGGTCATAACGCAGCCCGCCCAACAGTTGCCACTGATCGTTCAGGCGCAGTTGATCCTGCACGTACAGGGCGCGGCTTTCGACTTCAGTGTGGTTGTCGCTCGAAACGCTCATGCGGCCGGTATGGCTGAGGTGACGGTTGGGTTGGTGCAGATTCAGGCTCGGTACAGCCTGGCCGCCTCGATTGGGCGCGGTGGCCGAGTAGAGTTTCGGGTCGCGGCGCTGGCTGCCCAGTTCAATCCCGGTAAGCAGGCGGTGCTCCAGCCCGAAGGTATCGAAACCCCCTTCCAGCTCAAGGTTGTTGAACACGTTGCGGGTGGTCAGGTCCTGCTGCCAGTGCTGGCGGCTGACGGTGTTGGTTCTCGCGTCGTAGGCGGTCTGATAGGTGTTGTCGAAATCGCTGTCGAGCTTGAACACGCCCAGGGTGTGGCGCAGTTGCCAGTTGTCGTTGAGCTCATAGGCCAGTTTGGAGCGCAGGGACTGGGAGGTGTCATCGATGTAATCGCCGCTGGAGAAATAGGTAGTGCTGCGGCTCACCTCCGCAGGGCGTCCATTGACCCCAGGAATGCCGCGGTCCGGCGTGCGGTTGTAGCGGCTGTATTCGTATTGCACCAGCCAGTTCAGCTCGGGCGTGAGTTGCCAGCTCATCGACGGCGCGAACAACTGGCGGTTGCCACTGACGCCATCGCGAAAGCTGTTGTTGTCCAGGTTGCCCATGTTCAGGCGCAGGCTGATGTTATCGCTGGGGTCGGTACTCAGGTCGGCGTACAGGCTGCGCAAATCGTTGCTGCCGCCCTGGGCTTCGAGGCTGGAGCTGCGCCCGGGGCTTGGCAGTTTGCTCACACGGTTGACGATCCCGCCCTGGCCGCCGCGCCCGTAGAGCACCGCTGCCGGGCCCTTCAGCACCTCGATACGCTCGATGTTGTGCAGGTCACGCACGTATTGGCTGTCGTCGCGGATGCCGTCCAGGTAGAAGTCATTGCTTGCATCGAAACCGCGGATACGCAGGCTGTCGAAGCGCGTGTCGGCGCCGCTGCTGACGTTGGGAATACCGCTCAACGCCTGGCCCAGATCGTGGGTGCCATAGGCGCGCAGGCTGTCGGTTTTCACCGAATCGATCGCCTGGGGTACGTAACGCACGGCGGTCGCAGTGCGCGTGGCGGTGGTGCTTTGCTTGATGCGGGGGTCGTCTTCGTCGAGTTCGGCGCTGATCGAGGTGGCAGGCAACACTGTGGTAGCACAGGCAAAACCGGCAGACAGCACAGCAGAAAGCCCAAGAAGAACGGGCGTCAGGCGAGGGGCAGGCATGGGAAAAAGTGTCCGAATTGTCAGGGATGAGAAAACGCGCAAATGGTAATGCTTTGCATTTGCTTGCGGGATCTATTCCCAAACGTATCGTCGGTTAATTTGTTACTTAGTGTGTTTTTTTGCAGGGGCTGTTGGGATTTTTGGACGGTTACCCAAGCGCAATAGGTCTGTGCTTAGAATTATTTAGCCTAAATACAGGTGCTTCACGAAATTGACACATAGTTCAACGCGCGCATAGGATTGCGCCCAACGCCTGTGGCTGACAGCCATGACTCATCCAATAAGAAAAGGCCCGCGGCAGTTCAGTCGTCCGCGGGCCTTGTTTTTTCTGGAGAAAGTCGACACCGGAAAATGATAGGGGCCTGGTGTCATAGCGCGTACTCAACCAGTAATAAGGAATATAAGAACATGTTGAAGCAACGGATGAGTCTGATCGCTCTGGGGATTTTGAGCGCATCGGCAGCCATGGCGAACGACCAGGAGCAATCCAAGGGTTTCGTTGAAGACAGCCACCTGAACATCGCAGCACGCAACGCCTACATCAGCCGTGACTACAAAAACGGCAAGCAGGACAAAGCCGAGTGGGGCCAGGGCTTCATCGGCAAGTTCGAGTCCGGTTTCACCCAGGGCACTGTAGGGGTGGGTGTGGACGTGATCGGCCAATACGCCATCCGTCTGGACGGCGGTAAAGGTCGCAGCGGCGCCGGCGGTATCGACTTCTTCAAGCAAGGCGACAGCGGTGAAGCGGCCAACGACCTGGCCAAAGGCGGCGCAGCCGTCAAGGCGCGTATTTCCAACACCGTGATCAAATACGGTCAGCAGATGCCGGCCGTGCCGGTCCTGCAGTACGACAACTCGCGCCTGTTGTCGGAAACCTACGAGGGCACCTCGATCGTTTCCAAGGAAATCGCCGGCCTGCAACTGGACGCCGGTCACTTCACCAAGGAAGCCCGCAAGAGTGCCGAAGGCAGCGACAGCGGCCGCCTGAAGAGCATCAACTACATCGGTGGCAGCTACAAATTCACCGAAAGCCTGTCGGCTGCCCTGTATGCCTCCGATATGCAGGACGTGCTGAAGAAGCAATACGTCAACGTCAACTACGTGCTGGCGCTGCCAGAGAAACAGTCGCTGACCTTTGACTTCAACGGCTACAAGACCAAGCTGGACCGCAGCTTCGCCCTGGAAAACCAAGGTGATGCGGACGCACGCGACAACAAAATCTGGAGCCTGGGCGCTACCTGGGCTGTTGGCCCGCACAGCTTCACCGTCGCTCACCAGCGCAGCACCGGCGACACCGGCTACCTGTACGGCGGCTACCGCAACGCCGGCGGCATCGGCGATGGCGGCAATACCATCCTGCTGGCCAACTCCTACTGGTCCGACTTCAACGGCAAGGACGAGCGCTCCTGGCAGGCCGGCTACGGCATCGACTTCACCACCTTCGGTGTACCGGGCCTGACCTACAACGTTGCCTACGTGCGCGGTACCAACATCGACGACGGCACCGGCCGTGGCGATGGCACCGAGCGCGAAATCTGGAACCAGTTCAAGTACGTGGTCCAGAGCGGCCCGGCCAAAGACCTGAGCCTGCGTGCGCGTGCTTCGTGGTTGCGCGTTTCCAACAACGCCAGCAACTACAACGTAGGCGGCAACGAGCTGCGCCTGTTCGCCGACTACCCGATCAATGTTTTCTGATTGATTGCACGTCGTGCCTGATGCCAGGCCACGAAAAACCCCGACTGGTTCGGGGTTTTTTTATGCTCGAAATCAAGCTTATTGGAGGGTGATGGTGACCTTGCCTTTTGCCCTTCCCTGATCGACGTACCGCAATGCCTGCGCGGTCGATTCGAAAGGGAAGGAGCGATCGATGACCGGTTTGATAACGCCCGCCTCGATCAGCGCGGTGATTTTCTGCAGTTGTATTCCATCGGCCTGCATGAACAAAAAGGCATAGCTCACCCCGCGCTTACGGGCTTTTCTGCGAATACCGCTGCTCAGCAGGCGCATGACCTGCCCCAGCACCCAGGGCAAGCCCTGCGATTGGGCAAATTGCGCGGTGGGCGGTCCTGACAGAGAAATAAGCTGTCCACCAGGCTTGAGCACCTTGAGCGATTTCTCCAGTACATCGCTGCCGAGGCTGTTCAATACCATGTCGAAATCGTGCAACTCGTTGGAAAAATCCTGCTGTTTGTAATCGATGACCACATCTGCCCCAAGTGCTTTCACCCATTCGACATTCGCCGTACTGGTGGTGGTCGCCACGAAGGCGCCGAGGTGCTTGGCGAGCTGGATGGCGAGCGTGCCGACACCGCCGGAGCCGGCATGAATCAACACCTTCTGGCCTCTTTTCACCTGGGCGGTTTCAACCAGCACCTGCCAGGCCGTCAAGGCGGCCAAGGGCATGGCAGCCGCTTCGGCCATGCTCAGGTTCGCGGGTTTGAACGCCAGCGCGTTTTCATGCACGGCGATCAACTCGGCAAAGGTCCCGATCCGTGACTCGGGAGGACGTGCATAGACTTCGTCTCCCGGCTTGAATCGCGTGACCGCCGCACCTGTGCGAACCACCACTCCGGCCAGATCATTGCCCAATATCAATGGAAACCTGTAGGGCAGGATCAGTTTGAATTCCCCCGTGCTGATCTTCGAGTCCAGCGGGTTCACGCTCGCTGCATGCACCTGGATCAGCACGTCATGCACACCGACCGCAGGGTCGGGCACTTGGCCAATTCTTCCGTCCTGCTTGCCGTAGCGGTCGATGAAAAATGCCTTCATGGTAGATAGCGCTGCGCCACGGTGGACTGCTTGATCTGCGCCAGAAGCCCCTGGCGCGCGGTTTGCAGCGCATCCCAACGCTCGCCGTCCTGCAGCGCGGGAATGGTCACTGGTTCGCGACGGTCGAAGCCGAGCAGTGCGGCATCCACCAGCGCATCCACTTCCATGATTTCGCTCAAGGTGTTGATGTCGATACCGGCGCGATCCCAGATCTCCGTGCGGGTCGCGGCGGGCAGTACGGCCTGCACGTAGACACCCCGAGGCGACAGTTCCAGGCTCAGTCCTTGGGAGAGGAACAGCACAAACGCCTTGGTCGCCCCATACACCGACATGCCGAACTCAGGCGCCAGCCCCACCACCGAACCGATGTTGATGATCGAGCCTTCACCTGCCTTGGCCAGGCGCGGCGCGATGGCGCTCGCGAGCCGCACCAGCGCGGTGGTGTTGAGGGCCACCAGTTGCGCAACGCTGTCAGTGCTTTGCTCGATAAACGTGCCCGATTGTGCGGCGCCGGCGTTGTTGACCAGGATGCCGATGCGCGCGTCATCGCGCAGGCGCGCTTCGACGGCGTGCAGGTCGTTGAGTTGCGTCAGGTCGGCCTGGAGCACATCGATGGCGACGTTGTGTTTGTCGCGCAAGGCGGCGGCGAGCGTTTCCAGGCGTGAGTGATCGCGGGCGATCAACACCAGGTCATGCCCGCGTTGAGCGAAACGCTCGGCATAAACCGCGCCGATGCCGGTGGAAGCGCCAGTGATGAGAACGGTAGGGCGAGTGGTCATGGTGTCAGCTCTTTGGTCAGGGACGGAGATTTCCGTTCGTTTGGAGGAAGGTCATACCGCTGGTGATTAGGATGATGATCGAAATCTAAACTGTCAACGATTTTGATTATGAACGACATCTATGTATCATTGGCCAATGCATCCAGCGGTAGAGAGGAATCGAACATGCGCGTATCCAAGGCCCAGGCCCAGGCAAACCGGGAGCACATTGTCGAAACGGCGTCAGTCGTGTTTCGCGAACGCGGCTTTGACGGCGTCGGCGTGGCCGACCTGATGGCCGCCGCCGGCTTCACCCATGGCGGCTTCTACAAACATTTCGGCTCCAAGGCTGACCTGATGGCCGAAGCTTCGGCCAACAGCTTCGCGCACTCCCTGGCAGGCGCCGAAAAGTTGAGCGTGAAGGACTTCATCGATCTATACGTGTCCAGAGACCATCGCGACAGTCGCGCGACGGGGTGCACCATGGCGGCGTTGTGCGGTGATGCGGCGCGTCAGTCGGGGGAATTGAAATCGGCCTTTGCTGGAGGCATCGAACGCTTGTTGCAGACACTCGGCGAAAAATGCCCGGCTGGCCCGGATGAGGCGCCGGAAGAGGCGCGGGCGAAAATGATTGATCTACTGGCGAGGGCGGTGGGCGCGATTATGTTGTCGCGGGCTTGTCCGGATGATTCGGCGTTGGCGGATGAGATTTTGGGGGTGTGTAGGGCGCGGATGGAGGGGGCGTTGTCGACTCCAAGCAAGGCCGTTCCTCAAAGGTAGCCAGCACTGCTGTTCGCATAGCGTCCCAACTGCTTATGGCATTGGCGAAGTCAGCAATATTCAACAAGCATCGACTTGCTGAGGTTATTTCTTCTTCGGATTCGTAGATGCCTGATGCAAGGATGGCAGGAAAATCCAGGGTGAAATCGTCAGATAAGTTTTGCGTCCAATCCAATAGGTGGTCCAGGTTATCAACCCTGGCCCGCATGTTTTCATGTAGAGCAAGCAACTGGCGATACAGCTCATTGGGCTGGATATCGACGGTTGCATCGCTGGATACGGCAAGCCACCCATCGAACAAATGCGCCATCTCTTCCATGTGATCGAACGCCTTATGAGCGGTATTTCCGATTGCGTCGCAAGCACCCATGAATAAACGCTTCATGCGGTCGCGCGAATTTCCATCTTCATGCATGAAAGCGGCAGGCGACTGAGGAGTGGCGAAATGCCGTTTCCATTCCGCCACCCAGTGCCTCGGCGATAACGCATCGGCAGCGAAATCGAGATGAGCTAGCAAATCCGCAGCCTTGAGTTGTCCAGTCTCTACCGCCATGACCATCGATTGGAGTGCCCTTTCCAGTGCCACAATGGCTTGGCTTGTCGAGAAGTTATCTTTGACCAGGCTGGCAGCATAGCCGTCCAACTCAAACACAATATCCCGGGATTTATGCAGTAAGTCGTAACCCTGTTCTCGTGGAGAATCAAACTGGTAGTCGCAAAATGGGATGCGCAACCAGTCCGGGCTTTCTTGGGTGTGAATATGGATATCCAATGGAAGGCACCTTCGAGCACCGTTCGAGGCGCACGTCATTCCGACATCACGAAAAACCTGCGCGACGAGCTGTGAGCAGACAATGCCCTCCTGGTCGTTAAACGTTTCAGGGGGGTTGCGAAGGGCAAGCAGCGAGTAGCGCTGGCCAAAATAGTAGTGTGCTCGGAGCATCAGCTTGTCGCGGTGGTCATCGTCAAGGTATTGAAGCCTCGCGACTGATGACTCGCGGATACTGTACTGATCTCTTATCTCACGCCATGCCCGGATTTCTACACCCTTGCCTGGGGTGGCGTGGATGACGCGGAAAGGGCTGATAACCAATGCGACATGCGTGTACAACGCTCGACTGTTTCGCACCAGCGATTGATAGCCGAGGTTGAGGGGGCGACTTTTGCTTTTGCCGCAGAGCAGCAATATGTCACCGGGAGCGGCGGCCCGGCTCAAGGCGGCATCGTTACTCATTAGTTTGCAGGTTCTTCATGCCGACGCTACGTAGCAGGTTGAAAACGAAGTGTGGACGTTTTTTGGACGTTTTGAAGAAAACGGCTCATTAAAATTTTGAGATTTCCAAACCCCAGAAACCACAAAGCCCCGCATTGCGGGGCTTTGAGATATGGTGCCGGCACCAGACGAACGGTATGTTTCTGCGGGGCTAGGTTTTTCGGGCGTCTGGAGTTCGCTGGAAAATTCGGCGTACCCCCAACTAGTAACTATAAGTAAATCAGCTAGTTATGGCGCTCGGTGGAATCGAATTCGGGATTTTTTAGATGTGAGCACATTGTCGGTCTGTAAGTAATTCAGAGCCGCCTACGGAAACACGTTTTTGATTCATTCGAAATTTGATCGATTTATAGACTGTCACAACACCGGCGATGCCCGTAAGCCATTAGGATCGGACATCAGTGAAAAGATACCTTTTCTTATGGTGTCCCATCACAATCTGGAAAGGATATGAAGAGCAGAATATCCAACGAGCCTTGGAATGTGTTGAAATCAGCATCATTATGGTTAATGGCTTGTAGCCATCAATTTAACTGCTATGATAGCATTTCTTGTGAAAGCGGGACCAGCTCAGGCGAATAGCACAGCAATGAATAAAGAACGCTTTAATTTGATGCTTAATATAATCAGAAGTCAGCCATGGCTGGGAGACAAGACTGATGAGCTTGAGCATGTTCTTTTCTCTGAATGTCAGTGCAACACATCTAGACAGCTTGTTTCAGAAATAATAGATAGATTTTTTTATATAAATAGAGAAGATAACTACAAGCTAATAGATAGTCTAGCCAATGAAATAATTTCCAAATATTCCGATCGTGAATCTAGCACGCTAATAACCGCGATGGGGACTGGCTCCGCAACTGATAGTTCGCAACTTGTTGCCTACACACTAAAGCCGATTATGGAGAAAAAAAAGTGGCGACGTCATGCTATAATTAATGATTTTGGAGCCGTATACAAACAATACAAAAAAACAAAACACAATCATATAGTTTTAATAGATGAGTTTGTCGGCTCGGGGCAAACCGTCTTAGGAAGAGTTGAGTCAATCCATACGCAATTAAAAAATGCTGGGGTCCAGGATTACTCTATTGCGGTTAAGGTATTAGTCTCTACTGAGTTTGGCCTTGGAAATGTGACTGCCGCTGGCATCGATATGACCGCGCAGAGGCTTGTCAAAAAAGGCATTGATGATTATTACTCATCAGAAGACGCTGCTCAGCACCGCGACCTAATGAAATTTGTTGAGAGAAACCTTTCTGCTGAGTATGAAGGCAGAGCAATGCCTAGCCTCGGTTATAATGAGGCCCAAGCAACATACTACCGAGAAGATGGAAACACCCCAAATAGTGTTTTTCCTATTTTCTGGTGGGCTTTTAATTGTGATGGCGAAGATAGACATGTATTAATGACTAGAGCTATGGGTGACGCATGAGTTTTCCTCCTGAAGTTCAGCGCGATCTCATACTTGCCGACGTTAAATTATTATATATTATTTTGGCATCATCCGGCGGTTTAGAGCCATTCACCATTTATCGCAGAAGTAGGTATTCGCTTAAATTTTTTCTTGAAAGGTATGCCCGACTTCTTAAGTCTGAGCTAATTATTGAGCACTTGGGTGTGGCGCGTTTGTCAGAGATAGGCGAAATAAATGCTAAAGCGGCATTGCCTAGATTAGTCTCAATGAAAAAAGAGTGGCGCGAAACACCTTCAGATTTTTTACGCCCCAAGCTTTTGGATGACTACTATATACCTAACGTGGATCTGTTAAGTAAAAAACGCTTTCAAACCAAATAAGAATGCAGTATGATCGCGCCGCCTGCAGAGGCTAGTACGTTGGAGTGTAGTCGCTCCCCGGGTAAGGTTCCCGATAACCAAGTTGTAGTAACTTCAGCGATGAAGCGTGCTGAAGTTACTACACTTACAAAACGCTTCGCGTTTTGACGTGGTCCACCCATCCGCAATTTCGCTGCGCGAAATTACAGATGGGTAAAACAAGTCAAAAGCAAAGCTGCTAAAGTAAAGAAGGTAGCCTCTGCAGGTTTTTATGAATGAAATTCTTATAAAGCAATGGCTCGCGCACTTCAGAAAGAGAGGGGTGTCGGGGGCACTTATTGATGTCTATTCCGAATACATTCGGGCTCTTGTAGGTAACTCGGTTCCTGTCATTTTTGAGTTTGAGCATTTGTCTCGATTGATAGGTATTGATCAGACTCGTTTCCGCGCAATGGTAAATTCAACCCCTTCTTTTTATAGAACCTTCCATATTAAAAAAAGATCAGGTGGGCTAAGGAAGATAGACAGTCCATTTCCTTCTTTGCTTATTTGCCAAGACTGGATATATAAAAATATACTATTAAATATCCCTGTTCACTCTTGTGTTCACGGCTATGTACCCGGAAGATCAATATTCACTAACGCCACCCCGCACTTGAAATCAAGATGCATATTAAAGATGGATATAAAAAATTTTTTCCCTTCAATTAAGATTGACTGGGTCGCGAATTTTTTCAATCAGCTAGGATATGCCGACAACGTATCATTTTACTTGGCTTCATTGTGCTGTAAAAATGGCTCTCTGGTTCAAGGGGCATCAACAAGTCCATACCTAACAAATATATTGCTGCGTGGATTGGATCACAGGCTTTCTAATCTCGCTCAAAGTTATAATATGAAATATACTCGCTATGCAGATGATTTAACTTTTTCTGGTGAATATATTCCCCATGCCGTTATTGGCATTGTCGACTCGATCATATCCGACGTCGGATTAAGAGTTAATGCTGATAAAACTAGGCTGCAAATAGCTAGGAATCAGAAAATTGTTACAGGCCTCTCTGTTGCTGGCGAATCAATAGGCGTACCAAGAAGCTTTAAACGTGATTTAAAGAAAGAGTTATACTTTATTCAAAAATATGGCTATCAATCGCACTTATCAAAAAAGAAAATAAGAAAACCTTTCTATATCGACTCTCTTATTGGTAAGGTGAATTTCTGGTTGCAGGCGGAGCCTGCTGATCCCTATGCAATAAAAGCGCTATCCATGTTACATGAGATACAGAAAGGAAACGCTATTTAGAGCGGGTATTTTTCTATTAATCTTAGATATATTGTTTCTGTAACTGAATTCCCTTGGGTTTGTAGCGCCCACAAGCCTTAAAATGAGCCACATTGGTGGCATGATAAACTGGCGTTATCTCGAATAATTCAAAATCTATGCGGTCAGCCAAGTGAACGAAAAGCAGCTTCCTGGCTCGGAGATAGCTGCGCGATTGGGTGTGCCCGTGCACAGGTTGTATCTACGGATTAAGCGCTACCCAAACCCCTGGAACAGCGCGTCCGGGAGGACGATCAGAGTATCGAGCTTTGCCTTCTACGTGCTGAGCTGAAGCGGGTGACGGAGGAGCGAGACATCTTAAAAAGGCCGCCACTTACTTTTCAAGGAGTGCGGCTGAAGTATGCCTTTATTAAGACGCTTGCGGGTGACTAAACGGCTGCTTTTGGCCGATTTCTGACCTTCGTTTAGCGGTTGAACTGCCAAGGTTTTCCTAAGCGATGAGTGAGTAATTGCATGGTCAGCAAATAGTAATAGCGCGTCGATTCAGCGTGCTGGTTTAGGTTGTAATTCAAAACCCACGCAAGGTGTTTTCTCTGCCAAGTCCATGGATTGTCGCGTTGCCAGCGCTCAGCGATCGCTGTTTGGATAGCCTTCGCCTGACGCAGGTGGCGTTGGCGGGTGGTGTGCGATCCGGTCAGGACGCCCGCTAGGAACAGCTCCATATCGAATGGCTTGCTCATGCTCGGCCACCGATGTACGCCGATACCACGTCGATACCGCCGTGTCCGAGCTCATAGCTGATTTGTAAGTGTGCCTCTCGATCAAGGCGTGGATTGAGGCGCCTGCACCTGCCACCGTTGATGGGCGCGAGATGATGGGTGATTTGCTCATAGCATTCGCAAGCATAGGCTGCACGCAATTCGTGGAAGCCTTTGAGATTGTGCGTATGGAGGATATCTCGGGCGGGGCGGACGATCCTCTGCAAGAAGTCGAGGTAGCTTTCGTTCGGTGCCAGCAGGTTGCGGCTGCCATGCGGTAAGACCTGCTCGGCATATCTGAGTGCTTCGCGAACATGCTCGCGCACCATGATCCAGCGAGGTGCTGTTGCTCCGCCGCGGCCACCTTTGGTGCCGTCCTGGATGTTGATCCTCCCGAGTTGCATGGCTTCCCGTTGCAGTCGAGGAAGGTCGGCCAAAATCGCCTCACGTAAACGCATGCCGGTGGCTCGCGCTAACTGAGCTATGGCCGCAGCACGCGGTTGCTGATGTTCGCAAAGCTCGTCGACGATCCGCTTCACGTGTTTGCGGTCTTGGCCTTGCGGCACCGAGCGACGAACACTGGTGCGCTGCATTCCCAACGCCTTGCTCGGACTTGGCACTCTCACATACGGATCACCGCGAAGCGCGGCCATGGTTCGGTTCACGCTGGACAATCGGTTTTGCGCGGTGGCGATGCCGATAGCGCCTTGTTCAACTTGCTGACGCAGATGCCCGGCGTAATCCAGCAAGGTCTGCCGATCAATTTGTCGCGCATCGTTGAGTCCTGGTCCATCCTCCGACCGGCACCACCGGACAAACGCCTGCCAGCGATCACTGTGCGCTTTGACCGTCCCGTAGTGCCCGCCGCCAAACAGATCTTTTAGCGCTTGTGGCCCGGCATAACTCAACTGCCGGCCATAGCCAAAATTTCGCCCGTCTCGTCTACCGCCCAATGCCATGATCGAACTCCTCTCGAAGTAAACTCTTAAAACCTTCCCCACGTCATCCCGCCAAGAATGTTGAGTTATCAGGGATCAAGGCCCCTGCGACCTGTGAGGGTTGTCCACTAACGCGGGACTTGCGGCTCCTTACGACCGGGAGCTTGGGCATCTCATGATCTGACCTCCTGAGCACTTCCGAAGAAGTGGGCGGGTGGAGGCTGCACTGGCTGACGAGATCAGCGCCGCGAGATCCTGAGTCGGGTGAAGGCAGTGATGAGATGACCGGGGCATGCCTGACTGTCAGTCAGGTGCAGTCCATTCCCTGGGTTGCGGCACTATCATCTGCATCGCTGTTGCCGGTGATCACTGGGTGTTTGTCACGCCGATTGTCACGAGGGGAAATGCCGCAATGCCTTGTACGAGTTGGGCTGCAGCAGCGGTAGGAGCGCCCGTCTCTTTCCGGGAGAAAGAGACGGGCGCAGGTTGGCGCAAGGAAATGGCCAAGCGGATAAGTTGCTGCAGGGCAGCTATAAAAGGGGATGAGTTGCCGCAGTGGGCACACTGCTAAAAGTAGGCATCCATCACATCGCTGTGACCGTGCGAGCCGCCGGACGCTAATCGCACTTTGGGAGAACCACCACGGTGTGGCGTAGCCTTAAAGGTTCGGGCTACCTGGGTTGCTGTCAACGACAGCGCCTTGCCCGATCTTTTCTACGCCTGTGGATAATTCGGGTTAAGGCTCGAACTTTTGGGAGTTCTGCAGCTGTGGATGGAATTACTCAGCGATGGAAATCTGTGGTTTTCCACAGACAGTTGCGTGGGCTTTAGATTAGGTGAGGTCCATTCAGCATGGCGGCTTTACAGCCCTGCTTGGATGGAGCCTCTTGGACAAGCGGGTCAGCGAGATTTCGAGAACGTACGCTCACTTTGCTGGGGACTAAAGGTGAGAGCTCCACTTTCTTATCCCTACCGCCCCTCAATCAACGCCCGCTCCTCCAACCAAATCTCCTGAACAAACTGATCCGTAATCGCATAAATCCCATGCCCGCGCCGCATGATGATGTTCTCCGCCACCAGCGCAATCACCACGGGTTGAATTTCTTCAACCCGCACTTCGCGACCTACCGTCTTGGAATATTCCGCCGCCGCATCAGTAGAGAAAATCCCCCGAGCATCGCGTTCCGCAGACGCGATCTTGTTGAAAATCGCCTGAGCCAGGCTGCCCAGCTGTTCGACTTTTTCAAGCTCAATACTCGCTGCTGCCGAGCGTAAGGTGCTGGCGATTACGGGTAGGAAAACATCGGGTTCACCGTCCTGCTGCAAGAGTTGACGCAATGCCTTGAGCATTTCTTCAGGTCGATTGCCTAGGGTATTGAAGGCTTCGACTGCGGCCCCAAGTGAGGGGAGCTTTTCCTTCTTCACCGTCATTGCCAGTCGGTTGAGCAGGAATTCCACGTAGTCGCCCTTTAGCAGCGGGTACGCGGCCGATGTCGCACCGGAAAACGCTTGGTTGCGTTTGGCGGTCAGCTCGCTGACCTGGGCTCTGTGGGAGCCTGTGCCGATAAAGAGGAAGTAGCCCGGCGTATTCGGGCGTGGGTTGATTGCATCACGCGCAGCTTTGAGTGCCAGGAGCAGTTGGTTGCCATCGTCGGAGGAGATGGCATGTTGCACCTCGTCGATGATCAGCACGAGATCGGTCTTCGCTTGGTCGACAACCTCTGTGAGTGCTTGCGCCAATGTGGGGCCGTCGGGGTTGCCGATGCTGTCGAGTTTGAAACCGAACTTGAATCCTGCTGCGCCTAGATCGACATTGCTGACGCGCTTGAGCGTTTCCAGGATTGAAGAGCCCGGCGTTTGCAGTTCTTTGAGGGTTTTGTGGATGGCGTTGTGCACGAGCGTCGCCGGGTTGGCCAGCGTGTCGCTCCAGAGGTCGACGTAAATCACCAGGGCGCCTGCTGCTTCCAGAGCGGGGATGAGGTCGCTGCGCAGGAAGGTCGTTTTACCTGTACGGCGCAGGCCGGACAGAAACAGACCCGAGCGCAGACCTTCATCTAATACGCCTGGATTGAGAAGCTGGTTTGCCATCGACTCGGCCAGTTCAGGGCGCTGAAATATGCTGCTCATGCAATTATCCCTTTTTATGGATACGCCATAATTATTGCCAGCACATAATTTAGCATAAAGGATGAAATCAGGAATTGTGGCGCAAAAAGGCGTGATTCAAAGGGACGGGAGGAAGCGGGAAAGGGGGGATCGAGGATGAATATCCCAGAAACAACAAAGCCCCTGCATTTCTGCAGGGGCTTCGTCTTATATGGTGCCGGCACCAGGAGTCGAACCCGGGACCTACTGATTACAAGTCAGTTGCTCTACCAACTGAGCTATACCGGCGTGTTAGGGCGACGATTATAGCGACTGAAAAGGTTCTGTAAACCCCTGAATTCTGACTATTTTTGCAAACCCTGTGGTTTTTCGCGATCGCCGTGTTTTTTCCACATTTTCACCGCCTGAAAACCCGCACAGACAAATACACCAAGGAAGGTCATAAAATTGACCATTTACCGTTCATCCAAAATTCAATCGCCAATAGCACCAAAATAATGACACTCGCCACCCTGTTGTCACAGAATGCCCCACACAAAGGGCGACTGATAATAAGACCTGCGGTAAGTACCCGCGCTTGCCGAGCTTCACGTCTTAGGTTGCGTCGTGAGGAGCAGGTGATGGGGCTTGGCAGAGAAATCCTGGCGTTATTCGGCAAGGACGTCATCCGTGATGCCGACGGCATCAATGCGCGAATGCATTTTTTCGGCACTATCCCTCAAGAATCTCATCAACCTGTCCAGCCGCTGGAGAGCCCTGTGTTGCGTCCAAAAATAGTGGCGCTGGTGTCTATCAATGGCGGTGTGGGTCGCAGCACGCTGGTGACGGCGTTGAGCAGCGGTTTGCAGCGTCATGGAGAGTCGGTGGTGGCGCTGGATCTGGACCCGCAGAATGCCTTGCATCACCACTTTGGCGTCAGTTGCACATTGCCGGGTGTCGGGCGCACCAGCCTGGAGCATGGGCAATGGGCCCCGCTGCAGCAGTTGGGTTTTGCCGGGTGCCGGGTGATTACTTTCGGCGATATCGATGTCCAGCAGCAGGAGAGCCTGGAGCGTTGGCTCAAGCAGGAGCCCGCTTGGCTGGCGCGACGTCTTGGGGCATTGGGCTTGAGCGAGCGGCAGACGGTGATTATCGATACGCCCGCCGGTAATAACGTGTATTTCCATCAAGCGCTGAGCGTTGCCGATGTGGTGTTGGCGGTCGTGCAGCCGGACGCTGCGTGCCTTGTCACGCTGGATCAGCTGGATACGCTGCTCGCGCCGCATCTTGAAGGCCAGTGCCCACCTGCCGTGCACGTGGTGGTTAACCAGGTGGATGAAAGCAGTGCGTTCAGCCTGGACATGGTCGAGACGCTCCAGCATCGGCTTGGCAGAGAGCTGTTTGAAGTTCACCGCGACATGGCGATCAACGAGGCGTTGGCCTCTGCGGCAGACCCCTTGGATAATGTGACGAAGCGGCTCGCCAGTGACGACATCAATGCGCTGTGCCTGCTGCTGAAGGCATTGAAAAAAACCGCGTGAAAGCGCGGTTTATACGGTCTAGCCCAGATGCTTATGCACAATCCGTTAGTAACAGGCGTCACATAACAGCCATTTTATGGAGGCGTTCTCAACACGCTGCAACTGCCTGTTTTGTGTGCGTTTTATTTTGTGAACAAAAAATGACCAGTGCTGCTTTTGGTCTGTAGCGCTGATGGTTACAGCCTTCGTAAAGAATTCATCAACAGAGTTATCCACAGGGCGCTGTAGGAATTTTTGCCCCTTAATCGCGCTGGGCCAGCACCATCAAGTTGCGTGGCGTGAGGCTCGGTTCACAGAAGCTGCCCAGCTCGATGTTGTAACCCTGCTCCATCAGGAACAGGGCCCGATCCAGCACCAGCCATAATTCCAGCGGGCGACGAAACAGGCCTCTGACCAATTCCAGGTTTCGTACTTCGGCCAGGCGCCGCCAGCCATGGGCTTCCAGCGCCAGCCAATCCTGATCGCCTGTGGATAAACCCTTGAGGCTTGCCAGCTCCCGGCAATATTCAGCGAAAGATTTATCCAGCCATTTGGCGGGCAGGGAGGGCGTGGGCAGGTAGTCGTCGCATCCGCGCAATTGCCGTTGCAGGCGGTCGAACCCCAGGCGCCGGGCCATGGAGGTATCGCGTTGCTGGCGTACGCGGTTGCCGGCGGTGACGGTTTCGCTCAGCGGCAGGCCCAGGTCATCGATTGACAGCTGCAGGGCAGAGGCGCGCCCGGTCGCGGACAGCGCTTGATAGCGGTCGGCGTTGATGCGGTTATAGCAGCACGGTGCCAGCGCCAGTTGTTTGCAGCCGGCAGCGCTGGCCAGTTGCAGCATGCGCACGTGGAGGTCGCCACAGGCGTGCAGGGCGACTGGCGTGTGTTCGGAGTTGATCGTGACCTCTGCCATCACGTCTTGCAGGCGATGGGTGACGGGCAAACCGTGGTGATCGCTCAAGGCTTTGCCTGAGGCAATCAGGGCCGGATCATATTCCAGGCAGGTCAGTTGTTGGCCAGGTTGCAGCAGGCGGCGGCCGAGGTGGCCTTTGCCGGCGCACCAGTCCAGCCAGTGGTTGGGCGTTCCGGCAAAATTCAGGGCGGCGCCGAAGGCTTCGATCTGTTGCCATTTACGCCCCGGAACGTCGACGTTCAGGCGATGGCGGGCGGGTGCAAGCGCGTGGGTCGGCAACTTATCCACAGTGCCCAGGCGCAGCGCCTGAGCCGCCAGTTGTGGAAAAGGCGCGGGCGCCGGCAGGTCGTGGGGATGATTGTGACTGGCTTCGGCGTCGTCCAGCGAGCGCTGGCGCAGCCACTGCGATAACGCGCGATGCTCGGTTTCCCAGGATAATTGCAGGTGGGTGAAGGGCCGTGGTCGCCACAGCCCCTGGTGCTCGATCAGAAACGCATCCAGTGCCTGGAAGCGTGCCTCAACGTCCTTGGCACGCATCGACGCGCAGCCATTTTTCCAGCAATTTGAAACCGCGCACCAGCACATAGGCCATCAGCAGGTAGAACAGCCCGGCCGCGAAGAAGATCTCCACCGGCAGGTAGGTGCGAGCGATGATGGTCCGGGCCATGCCGGTCAGTTCCAGCAAGGTCACGGTGCTGGCCAGGGCGCTGGCCTTGAGCATCAGGATCACTTCGTTGCTATAGGCCGGCAGGCCGATTCGCGAGGCGCGGGGCAGGATGATGTAGAACAGCGTCTTGGGCCTGGACATGCCCAGGGCGCGAGCGGCTTCGATCTCGCCTGGGGGAATGGCCTGGATCGCACCGCGCAGGATTTCAGCGATGTAGGCGGCGGTGTGCAGGGTCATGGTAGCGGTGGCACACCAGAACGGATCGCGCAGGTAGGGCCACATGAAGCTGTGGCGCACAGAGTCGAACTGCGCCAGGCCGTAATAGACCAGGAACAACTGCACCAGCAGCGGCGTGCCACGGAAGAAGAAAATGTAGCCATAGGGCAGGGCGCTCACGTACCAGCGGCGCGAAGACCGAGCGATGCCGAGCGGGATCGCCAGCAACAGGCCGGCAATCACGGCGATCGCCACCAGCTCCAGGGTCAGGGTTGCGCCCTGGGCCAATTTGGGCAGCCACTTGATGATCACGGCCCAGTTCAGGCCCAGATCGAAATGCGACAGCCAGCTGTAGTCACCGCTCATTGGGCGCTCCTTGCAAAGCCGCGGGCGGCGCGTTTTTCCAGGAAGTGCATGCTGGTCATCGCCAGTACGGTCAGGCCCAGGTACATGAATGCGGCGACCATGAAGAAGGTGAACGGCTGCTTGGTCACGGTCACGCCGATCTGCGCGTGGCGCATGATTTCTTCCAGGCCGATCACTGACACCAGCGCAGTGTCCTTCATCAGAATCATGAACAGGTTGCCCAGGCCCGGCAGGGCGATGCGCCACATCTGCGGCATGATCAGTCGCGTGAAAATCCGGAATTTCGACAGCCCCAATGCCACACCGGCTTCGCGGTGGCCCTTGGGAATGGCGAGGATCGCGCCACGGAACACTTCCGTGGCGTAGGCGCCAAAGCACAGGCCCAGGGCGATGACTCCGGCGGCAAAGGCGCTCAGGGAAAGGTCGGGGTTACCAAAAAACTCCCCGAGGGCACGCATCAGGTTGACGGTGCCGAAATAAATCAGCAGCACCCACAGCAATTCGGGAATGCCGCGAACGATGGTCGAATAAGCACCGCCCAGCCATTGCAACGGCTTGTACGGTGAAGTCTTGGCCAGGGCGCCGGCCAGACCCAGCACCAGCCCCAGGCACAGGGCCGTGAGCGCCAGTTTGACGGTCATCAGCGCGCCGGCGGCAAGCGCCGGGCCGAATCCGTAGAGATCGAAATTCATGGTGTTTTCATATCGCGGCAGGCATTGCTGAAAGCCGACGCGCTCAGGTGAGCGCGCCGGGCAGGCCGTTCAGATCATTCGATGCTGAACGGGAAGTACTTGTCGTTGATCTTCTTGTAGGTGCCGTCTGCCTTGATCTCTGCCAGGGCTTTGTTCAGGCGCTCGCGCAGCGGGTCGCCCTTGCGTACGGCGATGCCGATCTTGTCGCTCTCTACCACCGGGTCGCCCTTGAATTCATAGGCCGAACCGTCTTTGCTCTTGAGCCATTCGTACTGCACGTACTTGTCGGCCAGGATGCCGTCGAGGCGGCCGGACGTCAGGTCGAGGTAGGCGTTTTCCTGGGTGTCATACAGCTTGGCCTCGGTGTCGGGCAGCTTGTCTTCCAGGTAGGTACCGGCCAGCGTTGCACGTTGTGCACCGATCACCTTGCCCTTGAGGTAGGCGGCGTCGGTCTTGAAATCCGCCGTGGCTTTGGGCGCAATGAACTGCAGCTTGTTGGAGTAGTACGGGTCGGTAAAGTCGACGGCCTGCTTGCGCTCATCGGTGATGGACAGCGAGGACACCAGGAAGTCGAACTTCTTGGCGTTCAGGGCCGGGATGATGCCGTCCCAGTCGGACACATACACTTCGCACTTCTCGACTTTCATCTTGGCGCACAGGGCGTCGCCGATGTCCTTGTCGAAACCGACGACATTACCGCTGGCGTCTTTATTGTTGAAGGGCGGGTAGGCCGCTTCGATCCCCATCTTCAAGGTTTCCGCCATGGCCGTGGCGCTGAACGCCATCGAGACGGCCGCGGCCAGAAGGAATTTTTTATAGGTCTGCATGCATGTTGCTCCGTTAGCGGTTGCTGGACATGAATTGTTTGCAGCGCGCCGAAAGCGGGTTGTCGAACACCTGCTGTGGCGATCCTTGCTCTTCGACCAGGCCCTGGTGCAGGAACACCACTTCGCTGGACACTTGGCGGGCGAAGCCCATTTCGTGGGTGACCAGCAGCATGGTGCGGCCTTCTTCGGCCAGCGCGCGGATCACATTAAGTACTTCCTGGACCATTTCCGGGTCAAGCGCCGACGTTGGCTCATCGAACAGAATGACTTTAGGCTGCATGGCCAACGTCCGCGCAATGGCGGCGCGTTGTTGCTGGCCACCGGACAGTTGCGCCGGGTAGGCGTGACGCTTGTCAGCGATGCCGACCTTGGCCAGCAGGGCTTCGGCCACTTCTGTCGCCTCGGCCTTGCTCTGGCCGAGTACACGGCGAGGCGCCTCGATGATGTTGTCGAGGATGCTCATGTGCGGCCACAGGTTAAAGTTTTGAAACACAAAACCGATTTCGCTGCGCAGGCGGTTGATCTGCTTGCCGTCGGCAGCAAACAATTCGCCGTTTTTCGCGGACTTGAGCTTGAGTTCTTCACCGGCCACCAGGATCTGCCCCTGGTGCGGGTTTTCGAGCAGGTTGATGCAGCGCAGGAAGGTGGACTTGCCGGAGCCGGAGGAACCCAGGATCGAGATCACATCGCCGTCGCGAGCGGTCAGCGAGATACCTTTGAGTACCTCCAGCTCACCATAGCGTTTATGCAAGTTGCGGATTTCAAGCGCGGGCGTGGCCTCGGCCATGTGCGGTCCTCATTGTGTTCGTTGCGATCTTCGCTGTTGGGCCGCCTTCCTGGCGAGGCGCCAAGCTAGCATAGCGTTTGGATGACAGCCAACAGCGCTGCGGACGGTTAACGGGTGGTCTGCGGCAGGGTGTCGCATCGGCACAGCGGCGTGTCGCGCCATCTACAACCGAACAGACGTTTGAACCCGGAGCATCTACAGGCTTCGCGTAAAAAAGGGCGCGATGGTGCCAGCTTTGGGCAGGTGTTGGAAGGGTTAACCGGGCAAACGGCGCTTATCAGCGCTTTAATGGAGCGTCACGCACTTTCTGTGTGTGTTTTTGGTGCACCTGTCCGTCTGCAAGGTGAGTCGCACGGTAACGCTATAGCGGAATGCCATTGTTCTCAAAGACTTGCGATCACTACTGAATTTTCCTACAGCCCACGTCAACTGTGCCTTTGTTACATTTTGGCGCAAATCTTGCGTAAAAAATAAAGAACGCCCTGTTGGTTTCTTTTCACGAGAAAGACCGCAGGCCCGGCGAACCGTTTTCGCAATTCCTCGCAAAGGTGTGTCAATGAGTAGTACGCAAAGCTCCAATGACCTCGAACAGGGGCTCAAACCGCGGCATGTCACCATGCTGTCGATTGCCGGTGTTATCGGTGCCGGTTTGTTTGTCGGCTCCGGCCACGCGATTGCCGCCGCCGGCCCGGCCGTACTGCTGGCCTATGCGGCTGCCGGTACGCTGGTGGTACTGGTGATGCGCATGCTTGCCGAGATGGCGGTTGCGTCGCCGGACACAGGTTCATTCTCGACTTACGCCGACCGCGCAATCGGCCACTGGGCCGGGTTCACCATCGGCTGGTTGTACTGGTGGTTCTGGGTGCTGGTGATTCCGCTGGAAGCCAACGCGGCGGCGACCATCCTGCATGCCTGGTTCCCCGACGTGGCGATCTGGGCCTTTACCCTGATCATTACCTTGCTGCTGACCGCGACCAACCTGTTCAGTGTGAAGAACTACGGTGAGTTCGAGTTCTGGTTTGCGCTGATCAAGGTCGTGGCGATCGTGGGCTTCGTTATCCTCGGCCTGGCGGCGATTTTCGGCTTGCTGCCCACCAGCCAGGTCAGCGGTGTATCGCACCTGTTCGACACCCAGGGCTTTATGCCGAACGGCATGGGCGCGGTGCTGGCAGCGATCCTGACCACCATGTTCTCGTTCATGGGCACTGAGATTGTCACCATTGCCGCCGCGGAGTCGAAGAATCCCGGCCAGCAAATCACCAAGGCCACCAACTCGGTGATCTGGCGGATTGGTTTGTTCTATCTCTTGTCGATCTTCATCGTCGTGTCCCTGGTGCCGTGGAACGATCCGACACTGGCTGCCGTGGGTTCCTACCAGACTGTGCTCGAGCGCATGGGCATTCCGAACGCCAAGCTGATCGTCGACCTGGTGGTATTGGTTGCCGTGACCAGTTGCCTCAACTCGGCGCTGTACACCGCCTCGCGCATGCTGTTCTCCCTGGGCCGTCGTGGTGATGCCCCGGCTGTGGCCAAGCGCACCAATAAAAGCGGTACGCCTTACTGGGCGGTGCTGCTGTCTACCGGCGCTGCGTTCCTGGCGGTATTTGCCAACTACGTGGCACCGGCGGCGGTCTTTGAATTCCTGCTGGCCAGTTCCGGCGCCATTGCCCTGCTGGTGTACCTGGTGATCGCAGTGTCGCAACTGCGCATGCGTCAGAAGCGTGCGGCGGCGGGTGAGAAGATTGTCTTCAAGATGTGGCTGTTCCCGGGCCTGACCTACGCGGTGATGGTGTTTATCGTGGGTACATTGACCATCATGCTGTTCCAGGAAGCCCATCGTGTCGAAATCATCGCGACGGGCATTCTGAGCTTGCTGGTGGTGTTGGCGGGGTTGTTTGTAGCCAGTCGTCGCAAGGCCCAGAGAGCCGGCGCTCCCGTACTGAACTGACAAAATGCAGATCAAAATGTGGGAGGGGGCTTGCCCCCGATGACGGTGTGTCAGTCACTTATTTGTTAACTGACCCACCGCAATCGGGGGCAAGCCCCCTCCCACATTTGATATGCGTCAGTCTGCTGAATTCGTCAGGGCTTGGGATGCGGCGATTCGATCCACGCCAATGTACGGCAGCGGGTGAGCTGTTCCAGGAAGCCCATCGTGTCGAAATCATCGCGACGGGCGTTCTGAGCTTGCTGGTGGTGTTGGCGGGGCTGTTTGTTGCCAGTCGCCGCAAAGCCCAGAGAGCCGGCGCTCCCGTACTGAACTGACAAAATGCAGATCAAAATGTGGGAGGGGGCTTGCCCCCGATAGCGGTGGGTCAGTTGACAAATAGGTGACTGACCCACTGCCATCGGGGGCAAGCCCCCTCCCACATTTGATATGCGTCAGTCTGCTGAATTCGTCAGGGCTTGGGATGCGGCGATTCGATCCACGCCAATGTACGGCAGCGGGTGAGCTGTTCCAGGAAGCCCATCGTGTCGAAATCATCGCGACGGGCATTCTGAGCTTGCTGGTAGTGTTGGCGGGGCTGTTTGTTGCCAGTCGCCGCAAAGCCCAGAGAGCCGGCGCTCCCGTACTGAACTGACAAGATGTAGATCAAAATGTGGGAGGGGGCTTGCCCCCGATAGCGGTGGGTCAGTTGACAAATAGGTGACTGACCCACTGCCATCGGGGGCAAGCCCCTCCCACATTTGATATGCGCCAGTCTGCTGAATTCGTCAGGGCTTGGGATGCGGCGATTCGATCCACGCCAATGTACGGCAGCGGGTGAGCTGTTCCAGGAAGCCCGTTGGGTCGAAATCATCGCGACGGGCGTTCTGAGCTTGCTGGTGGTGTTGGCGGGCTGTTTGTAGCCAGTCGTCGCAAGGCCCAGAGAGCCGGCGCTCCCGTACTGAACTGACAAGATGTAGATCAAAATGTGGGAGGGGGCTTGCCCCCGATAGCGGTGGGTCAGTTGGCAAATAGGTGACTGACCCACTGCCATCGGGGGCAAGCCCCCTCCCACATTTGATATGCGTCAGTCTGCTGAATTCGTCAGGGCTTGGGATGCGGCGATTCGATCCACGCCAATGTACGGCAGCGGGTGAGCTGTTCCAGGAAGCTCATCGCGACGGGCATTCTGAGCTTGCTGGTGGTGTTGGCGGGGCTGTTTGTAGCCAGTCGTCGCAAAGCCCAGAGAGCCGGCGCTCCCGTACTGAACTGACAAAATGCAGATCAAAATGTGGGAGGGGGCTTGCCCCCGATAGCGGGGGGGCAGTTAACAAATAATTGACTGACACACTGCCATCGGGGGCAAGCCCCCTCCCACATTTGATATGCGTCAGTCTGCTGAATTCGTCAGGGCTTGGGATGCGGCGATTCGATCCACGCCAATGTACGGCAGCGGGTGAGCTGTTCCAGGAAGCTCATCGCGACGGGCGTTCTGAGCTTGCTGGTGGTGTTGGCGGGGCTGTTTGTAGCCAGTCGTCGCAAGGCCCAGAGAGCCGGCGCTCCCGTACTGAACTGACAAAATGCAGATCAAAATGTGGGAGGGGGCTTGCCCCCTCCCACATTTGGTATGTGTCAGTCTGCTGAGTTTGCCAGCGCTTGGGATGCGGCGACGTAGTCCGCCTGGAACTGCGGCGATTCGATCCATGCCAATGCGGCTGCCTCGTCATCGCTGTCAGTGGCCCATTGCCGATATTCAATCAGCGCGGCCAGGATAAAGTCGGTCGCTTCCTCTTCGCCTTCCTGTTCCAGCACCAGCGCCAGCAGCGGGTGCGCCAGGAATACCGCACACAGCGCCTGCTGGCTGGTTTCGCCCGCCGTGCGCATCTCCACGAACAGCTCGGTCAAGTCCACCGATTCAAGGTCGATACGGCTGTCGTCGCCGGCGAACGCATCCGGCTTGGTGGCGACGGCGCGCTGGGTACGGTTTTGCTTGGCCTTGGTTTTTGCCCGCTGGGCGCGTTTTTGCTGCTTGTTTGGCGAGGCCATGGGCGTAACGTCCTTGGGGTTGGGGCAGGTATTGAAGCGCAGGTTGGGGGAAATCCCAAGCAGGTTTGCTCGCTCATCCAACTCGACCACCGGGCAATAGATGAATAGGCTTGGCTTTCGCCACCTGCCAGAGCGTCTTCATGACCCGCGACACCCTTGAGCACAATCAGATTCCCCTCTATTTTGCTGCCACCCTGCTGGCCGCGCTCTGTGGTGCATTCGCGCCGTCCTTTGCTCAGGGGCTTGGCGTACTGGTCACGCCCGCCATTGCGGTACTGATGTACGCGATGTTCCTGCAAATTCCTTTTCTCGACCTGGGCCGTGGCTGGGGCAGCCAGCGCTTTATGCTGGCGTTGCTGCTGGCCAATTTCATCCTGGTGCCCTTGCTGGTATGGGCGCTGACCCGTGGCCTGCTGGAGTACCCAGCGCTGTTGGTGGGCGCGTTGCTGGTATTGCTGACGCCGTGTATCGATTACGTGGTGGTGTTTACCCACATCGGCAAAGGTGATTCGCGGTTGATGCTGGCGGCCACGCCGTTACTGTTACTGGTGCAATTGGCCCTGCTGCCGGTGTACCTGGGGTTGATACTGGGAGCGCACTCGGAGGTGGTGATCGCGGTCGCGCCGTTTATCGAAGCGTTCCTGTTGTTGATCGCGCTGCCGATGCTGCTGGCCGCGTTGACGGCCTTTTACGCGCGACGATCAATGCTGATCAACCGGTGGAACAGCGCCTGGGCCTGGTTGCCGGTACCGGCGATGGCCCTCGTGCTGTTTGTAGTGATCGGATCGCAGATTACATCGGTGATTCGGGATATCCGCCTGCTTGTGCCGGTGCTGCCCATCTACGCGGGCTTCGCGCTGTTGGCGCCGCTGATGGGGATGTTGGCCGCACGGCTGTTCGCACTGCCGGCGGCAACGGCGCGTGCGGTGACGTTCAGCGCATCCACCCGCAATTCCCTGGTGGTGTTGCCCCTGGCGCTGGCGTTGCCTGAAGGTACACGCGGTTTGGCCGCGACGGCGGTCATCCTGCAAACATTGGTCGAACTGGTTGCGCAGTTGATCTACATCCGCCTGATCCCGGCCCTGGTATGGCGCGCCAGTCGGTAATGCATGAATGTGCAGGTTCGTTCAGACGCTGTTCAGGGGGGCGGTCGGCACCATAAGCCCGCGCTTCCCACCTGACAGGTCACCCGATGGATCATCACAACCGCTTTCGCCTGGAGTCACTGGGCATCTTTCTGATCGCCTTGTTGCTGTTCACCCTGGGTATCTGGGATCAGCACCCTCAGGGTTTCGACGGACGATGGGCGTTGTTCCTGCAGGAAATGTTTCGCCACGGCGCGAGTCTTTTCCCCACCACCTACGGCCAGCCGTACGCGGATTACCCCGGCACTGCGACGTTCTTCAGTTTCGTCTTCGCCCGGCTGTTTGACGCGCCGAACCATCTGGCGAATGTGCTGCCCACCGCGCTCGCTTCGGCGGGGGTCGTTGCCCTGATCTATCGCCTGCTCGCACCGTCCAGCCGGCCCTGGGCATTACTGACGGTGCTGCTGACTCTGCTCACCACCCAACTGCTCGAAAAGTCGCGCTCGGTGTGCCTGGACCAGATGGTCGCGCTGCTGTGCGTCGGCAGTTTCTACCTGCTGCACAGTGGCGAGCGGTTGGGCTCAAGGTTCAGGCAACTCGCGGTTTTCCCCTTGTTTGTCCTGGCCTTCGCGATTCGTGGGCCGTTGGGGTTGATCGAGGTGTGTGGCGTGACATGTGTGTACTGGGCGCTGGGCCGGCCGGGGGAGCGGGTCAGGCAGGTGCTGGTTCACGGCGTGGTCGGCTTGGTGATGCTGGTGGCGTGCTGGTGGGTGCTGATGAAACTCGCCCGAATCAGCGGGGGCGATGCCTTTGCCGATGAGGTGTTCAGGATGCAGGTCGGCGGGCGGCTGGATGAGTCCGGCGAGCCGTTTTACTTCTACTTTCAGCTGAGTTTGTACCGGTACTTCCCGGTGGTGCCGTTGGCCCTGGCGACGTTGATCGCGCTGCGTCACCGCTGGGCGCAGCGCTGGGTCAATGATGATGCGCAGTTGCTGATACGCCTCGGCGCGTGCGGCTTGATGATTTTGCTCGGCCTGTCAGTACCGCACTTCAAGCGTGCCTATTACATCCTGCCCATGGTGCCGATGTTTGCCGCTGTGGCGGCCTATGGGCTGCTTCAGGCGCAAGGCTGGCTCGTTGGCGTGCGCCGCTGCTACGAGGGGCTCGTCGTCGCACTGCCGGCGCTGTGCGTGGTGGTGGTGTTTGCGTGTCGGTATGCCTGGCACAAGCACGGCTATTGGCCTGATGTTTCGATGCCGCTATTGATCGGCGCGCTCGTACTGATGCAAGTGGCGGCGCTGGTGGCGTGGCGTCGGGCCGGGCGGTTGGTGTGGCTGAGCATGATCGCCCTGGCGGCGCAGTGGTTGCTACTGGTCACCGTCATCGAGCCGGCCAAGGATCTTCAGTTCGATACGCGGGAGTTTGTCAGCCAGGTGGAGGCGTTGCGGGATGCGCAGCCGGGCCCTCTGGTATTTGTCGACCTCGGCCGGGACACCTGGGCGGTGCGCTATATGATGAACCTGGACCACGATGAACAGCCGTTTTTCGTCGGGCGTAACGAGCTGGAAAAGCTCGCCACATTGCCCCGGCCATCCTGGGTGATTGTGGCGCGCAAGGACGCGGCGCTGTTGAAGGGTTCGCCGGTCGAGCCGTTGGCGCCGAGCTTTCAGGGGCGGTTGAATGACAATGCATTGATGGTGTTTCTGCTCAACTGAGAAGCCCTTTTTAGAAAGCATCTGAGGCGACGCTCGGCGCGTTACCGTTACTCATCAGTTAGATCATTGCTACCGTCTATCGGAATCGCCAGGCAAGATACCGATGTTTAATAATATTTTATTTAAAAATCAGTCGGTTAGTTGTTTTTAAGGCGCCTGCCGATAAAGCAGTCGGGATATTGGCATGACGCATGCTTCGATGTTAATTTGCCGCCCTTTGTAAATCGACGGATCGAACATGTACTTGCTCCTGCCATGGACTCGGCTGCTGGGCGTCTGCCTGCTGACTTTCTTCACGCTGAACAGCGCATTCGCCGCCCCCACGCCCGGGGACCAGGACCTGATCCGCGATCGGCAGAACCGCCTGCTCGAAGAGCAACAGCGGCGCCTTGAAGAACTCAAGGACCTGCCCGGCAAAGCGGCCAAACCCGAGGCGCCCACCGCGCCCGCCGACACCCGTTGCTTCCCGATCAAAGACATCGAACTCAAAGGCGCCGACAGCCTGCCGGCCTCCGAGCGTGAGCGCCTGCTCAAGCCCTACGTCGGCCAATGCCTGGGCGTGGCCCAGCTCAACGACCTGCTCAAGGCCATCACCGACTACTACCTCGGCAAAGGCCGCGTCACCAGCCGCGCCTACCTGCCGCAGCAGGACCTCTCCACCGGCCACCTGCAAGTGCTGGTGGTGGAAGGCAAGCTCGAAGCCTTGCGCAGCGCCGAAGGCAGCACCGTGACCGAACGCGAATTGGCCATGGCCTTTCCCGGCAAGGTCGGCGAAGCGCTGAACCTGCGCGAAATCGAGCAACTGGTGGACCAGCTCAACCGCCTGCCGTCCAAACAAGCGCAAATGGAATTGACCCCCGGCAAGCAAGTCGGCGGCAGCGACGTGGTGGTCAAGAACACCGCGCAAAAGCCCTGGCGCGCCAGCCTGTCGCGCAATAACGACGGCCAGAAAAGCACCGGCGAACAGCAATGGGGCGCCGGCCTTGAGTGGGACAGCCCACTGGGTCTGGGCGACCAGTTGATTCTGCGCGGCGGCCATGACGCCATCAGCGACCACCAGAAAACCTCGAAAAACACCATGCTCTACTACAACGTGCCGTGGGGCTGGTGGAACTTCAGTTACACCTACAGCGAGAGCGACTACCGCACCTTCGGCGTGACCGATGACTTCAAATACAAGCAGGACGGCGACAACCAGAACCACCAACTGCGCGCCGAACGAGTGATCCACCGCGATGACGTGAGCAAGACCTCGGTCAACGTCGGCCTGGCGCACCTGCGCACCAACAACTACATCCTCGACGTGCGCACCGCGCCCAGCAGCAACCGCCTCAGCGAACTGCAATTGGGCGTCAACCACGGTCGGCGTATCGGCACGGCCTTCGTCAACCTGGACCTGGGCATGCAAAACGGTATCGGCCTGCTCGACGCCCAGTCCCAGGACGAGCGCGACGCCTTCGGCCGCCGCCAGCCGAACTCGCGCTACCGCAAATACACCGCCACCGTCAGCTACCTGCAACCGTTCAGCCTGTGGGGCGAGTCGTTCAGCTTCAGCAGCCTGGCCACCGGCCAACGCAGTGAAGACCCGCTGTTCTCGCCCCAGCGCATGAGCCTCGGCGGCTCGGCTTCGGTGCGCGGTTTCAAGGACCAGTTGCTGACCGGCGACAGCGGCGGCTACTGGCGCAACGAAGTGCGCTGGGCGCGCCCGGTGACCCTCGACTGGATGCGTCCGGCCTTCTTCGAATACGGCGCCAGCGTCGGCTACGACCAGGGCGTGATCCGCAACGACCGCTACAACGACAACGTTCATGGCCGCGTGTCCAGCAACTCCCTGGAGCTGTTCGCCCGAGGCAAGAACGTCAGCACCAGCGTGACCTTTGCCCACTCGCTGGAAAGACCCGGAGTCGTCACCGAGCGCGAAGCGCCGATCTACTTCCGCCTGGATTTGTTCCTGTAATTCAACGTTGCGCCGCAGCGAGAAACTGAAAATGGACGTTCGACAATTTGCCTTCCTGGCCCGCCAACCTTCCGCCGCCCTGAAGCCGCGAAACGCGTTCTTCGGCCTGCCCAAACGCGGGCTGGCGCTGATCCTTGCCAATGCGCTGTTCTGGCAACCGCTGCTGGCCCAGGCCGAGGGCATCGTGGTCAGTGCGCCGGGTACCACGGTGGGCGCAGCGGGCAATGGCGTGCCGGTGGTGAACATCGCCACGCCCAACGGCGCAGGCTTGTCCCATAACCAGTTTCAGCAGTACAACGTCGGCCTCAACGGCGTGATTCTCAACAACGCCAACGGCGCGCTGCAAAACACCCAACTGGGCGGGATCATTGTCGGCAACCCCAACCTCAAGGGCGGCGCGGCCAGCGTCATCCTCAACGAAGTCAACGGCGGCAGCGCCAGCCAGTTGCGCGGTTATACCGAAGTGGCGGGGCAGTCGGCCAAGGTCATCGTGGCCAACCCGTACGGCGTGACCTGCGCCGGTTGCGGCTTCATCAACACCCCCAACGTCACCCTCACCACCGGCAAACCCATCATCGACCCCACCGGCCAGCTGAAAAGCTACCAGGTCGATGGCGGCGCGGTGACCATCGATGGCGAAGGCCTGAACGCCAGCAACATCGACCGCTTCGACATCATCACCCGCTCGGCCAAGATCAACGCACAAATCAACGCCCGCGAACTCAACGT
>NZ_CVTN01000048.1:0-13627 GCF_900004915.1 Pseudomonas sp. 31 R 17 | reverse complement strand
CTGGCCGCGCTGGGCCGGGTGCCGCCGTTGCGGGTATTGCGTCGCGACCTGCTGCCGATCCCCTCGAGCACCTGGATGGTGTACGGCGCGGCGCTCTTTGCCCTGGGCCTGATCATGTGGCGACTGAGCCTTGATCTGGTGCTGACCTTCGCATTACTGGGCGGCGGCGTGGTGGCGGCATTGATCCTCGGTGGCTTGCTGCTGTTGTTATTGCAAAGCCTGCGCCGCTTACTCGCACGGGCCTCCCTGCCCTGGCGCCTGGGCCTGGGCCAATTGCTGCGCCATCCATTGGCGGCAGCCGGCCAGTCCCTGGCGTTTGGCTTGATCCTGCTGTCCATGGGCTTGATCGCCCTGCTGCGCGGCGAGCTGCTCGACACCTGGCAGAACCAGTTGCCCAAGGATGCGCCCAACTACTTCGCGCTGAATATCCTGCCGGCCGACAAAGAGGCGTTTGGCGCGCGCCTTCTGGACGTGCAGGCGCAATCGGCACCGCTGTACCCCGTCATACCCGGCCGGCTGATCAGCATCAACGGCGAGCCCGTGCAGGAGATTGTCAGCAAGGACTCCAGCGGTGACCGCGCGGTGCAACGGGACCTGAGCCTGACCTGGGCCGCCGATTTACCCCAAGGTAATGTACTGACGGCGGGCAGCTGGTGGACCGCGCAACCGGGCGATGGCGTGCCTGGGGTCTCGGTGGAAGCCAAGGTGGCTGAAAGCCTGAAGCTCAAGCTCGACGACCATCTGGTCTTCACCATTGGCGGAGAGAATCGCGAGGCACGGGTCACCAGCCTTCGGACCATCAACTGGGACAACTTCCAGCCCAACTTCTTCATGATCTTCCAGCCGGGCACCTTGAAGGATTTGCCGACCACCTACCTGACCAGCTTCTACCTGGCGCCTGGGCATGACCAACAGATCGTCGACCTGTCCCGCGCCTTCCCGGCCGTCACCATCCTGCAGGTCGAGGCGCTGCTGGAACAACTGCGCAGCATCCTTGCCCAGGTGACCCTGGCGGTGGAATACGTGCTGCTGTTCGTGCTCGCTGCCGGCATGGCCGTGCTGTTTTCCGGCTTGCAGGCCACGTTGGATGAGCGCATCCGCCAAGGGGCGCTGCTGCGTGCGCTGGGTGCCGAGCGCAGGTTGCTGGTCAAGGCCCGGCGCATCGAGTTCGGCCTGCTGGGGGCGGTCAGCGGTTTGCTGGCGGCACTGGGCACGGAACTGGTGACCTGGGTGCTGTACCGCTACGCCTTTGACCTGACCTGGCACCCTCACCCCTGGCTGCTGCTGTTGCCGCTGATCGGTGCGGCGCTGATCGGTGCCGCCGGGGTGTTCGGCACGCGTCGTGCGCTCAACGCCAGCCCGCTGACGGTACTGCGCGAGGGCTGAAACACTGATGGCCCTTGCTCCGGCAAGGGCCATCAGTTGCTATTTCACATATTCGATCCGGGTAATCCACCAGCACACCTCACCGCCGGGGGTTTGTACGATGGCTTCATCGTCTACCTCTTTGCGCAGCAGCGCACGTGCCATGGGGGAGTCGATAGAGATGTAATCCATCCGGTCGTAGATCTCGTCATAACCCACAATGCGGAAACGCTTGGTCTCGCCCTGCTCGTTTTCGACACCGACCCACGCACCAAAAAACACCTTGCCCTCCTGCTCGGGCATGTATTCCACCACGCGCATATCTTCGAGGCGTTTGCGCAGGTAGCGCACCCGCCGATCGATCTCACGCAACAGCTTCTTGTTGTACTGGTAATCCGCGTTTTCGCTGCGATCACCCAGGGAAGCTGCCCATGTCACCTTGCGCGTGGTGTCCGGGCGCTTCTCACGCCAGAGGTAGTCCAGCTCCTTTTTCAGCGCTTCATGGCCTTCTTTGGTTATCAGCTTGGTACTCAAACGCGTACATCCCCAGGCAATGTCCAATAGTGTCGACCGACCAGGGCATCATACCCTGGCGTCGGCCGGCGGGGATCGATCATAAATCAACGGCGCAAAGTATCCAGCGCGACAGTGACTCAGCCCTGCCCGTCGAGGACCTGGTCCAGTTCAACGAGCGTGCCTTGCAGGCGCTGTCGCATCAGCGATAGCTGCGACATCATCAACACCATCTTTTCGGTCTTTTGGCTCACTTCCAGTGCTTGCTCCTGCAGGCGCGAATGGTGCTGGTCTAACGCCCGGTTTCTTTCATCCTGCTGATCCTGCTGTTGCTGCAATCGAGTCTGCCACTGTTCGAGCATCTCTTCGCGCTCGATGACAGCCTGTTTCTTCTGTGTCAGTTCCTGGGCGACCCTGGCCAGATTGCTCAGCGTGCTGTCTATCTCGAGAATGGAGGTATTCTCCCTGGAGGAGCGGGGTTGCGACGGTATTTCGATGGGTTCTGCCTGAGCAATCGGCGCGCTGGGTTCGACGGGCATCCGCGCCACTTCGGGTAACGTGACCGGCGGATGCGGCGGCTCTTCAACAAACACTTGATCCACAGTCGTCGGGACGGGCTCCGGCTCACTCTTGCCCCGCGGCGGTGCAACCATTTGCGATGAAAAGCGGATCGACGGCACGATGACCGCGCTGCTTTCGATGGCAGGCGCAGCGGGGGCGGACATGCCCAATGTAATCACCTTCATCACCAGGGCTTTCTTGACGATCACTGAGTGATGATCTTCGGGCCTGGCAGGCGGCAATCTGCAGCCTTTCAAATCAATGAAGTGAAACGGAACCTGAGACTCGGTGACGGCAGTGTCCTTATTGCCGGATGCCGCCGCCATCATCAGAATTTGCTTAAAGACTTGCATCGCTACTTGCAAGTCCTCCTTGGACTCAACCCCGCCAAGAAAATACCGTTCGAGTTTTTTGCGCAAGGCGGCGATATACACCCTGGAATGACCGGGTTCGGCTTCTTCATCAAGGCTATATACCAGGAAGTTGGAGGATGTCTGTTCGACCGCAAAGCCGCACAACAGTGCGCCGTTGACGGGAGCATCCTCGCCGCTGCGCTCAAGAACAAGGGTACGTAGAAGCATCATGGCAGTCAGGCCTCATTGCAAAAAGAAAACCTTATATAAATGTCAGACAAATATCCGACCATTATTAAGTATTCAGAACAACACAATTGTTTCAGCGCATTATCAAATCAAACGTAGGACTTTACTTATTAAGTGAGCCCAGCGTTCCCAAGAGCAGGTATTGAACGTAATCTTTTTAATGCATCGACACCACAACTAAACATTCTTCAGGCACCGCCCAATTGATTCGGTAAACCTATGATCGAAGTCAGCAACCTGACAAAGTACCTGGGCAAGAAAAGCGTGATAAGCGACTTTTCGTTCTGCGCCCAACGCCATGAATGCGTGGGATTGCTGGGAGAGCATGGCGCCGGTAAAACAACGTTGCTGAAATTGATTTCCGGCATGGCCAGGCCCACCAGTGGGCACGTCAGCATTCAGGGCCTGAGTACCCAAACCCATTCAACTCTCGCCAGGCAAGCCGTCGGTCACCAGCTCCAGGGGGGCATAACCCATCACACGCTGTCGGTCAAAAGCATCCTCAACTTTGTGGCCGCCGCTCGAGGATTCAGGGGGGCCGAAAAACGCCGGCACGTCGACCGGGTCGCCATGCGACTGGAGCTGTACCCCATACTCAACTGCCCCATCGATGTACTCAGCCTTGACTTGAAGCGCAGCGTCGCGATTGCACAAGCCATTTTGCACTCCCCCGGCGTCCTCCTCCTGGACGAGCCCACCGAAGGGCTGAACACCGAGCAACAGCTCAAATTCAGGGCGCTTGTTCAGTCCATGAACGAAGAAATGAGCATCATCATCGCCTCCCGCCATTACGACGCGCTGTCCGAGATTTGCACCCGCGCCCTGGTAATCGCGGGCGGACGACTGATTGCCGACTCTTCGCTGGCGGACTTGCAGCGCTGCTCCCGGCACTTCCAAGCGGTGACGCTCGCAGCGGATCCGCCCGTGGATCTACTCGCCCTTGCCGTACTGCCCGGCGTGGCCGGCATCGAGGAAGACCGTCAAAACCCAGGCAAGGTGACGGTTCTGGCCATGCCCGGGCACGCCATCTTCCCCGCCATCAATTCACTCATCACCCATCGCGGCTGGAACATCACGTCACTGCATCTGGAGCCAGGTCGCCTGAACGATGTCGTTCACCATCTGAGCCACGAGGTATCCTCTTGAAACTGCTGCCCCTCATATTCAAACGCCAACTCGCCAGCTATGCCAGTACCCCGCACACCTACCTGAGCGTGGCGTTTTTCCTGGTGCTTTGTGCGACGCTGGGGCTGTATACCCACCGCTGGATGGAGCGCGACAGCAGTGACTTGCAGGCTTTTTTCGAACTGCACCCCTGGCTCTACCTGCTGTTGATACCCAGCCTATCAATGCAACTGTGGTCGGATGAACGCAACATCGGCTTTTGCGACATGATGAAAACCCTGCCCCTCACCTCGGCAGAACGCGTGATCGGAAAATTCCTCGCAGCCTGGGTTGTCTGCAGCATTGCCCTGTTGTTGAATTTTCCTATAGTGGCGGCCGCGCATTTTCTGGGAACGCCCGACAACGGGGTGATCGCATCACAATTTCTGGCAAGTTGGCTACTGGCGGGAAGTTACCTATCGGTCGGTTGCTTTATATGTGCACTCACGCACCAGCGGATTATTATTTTTTTACTCACCCTGGGTTTGCTGCTGACCATCAGCGGGCTGTCTTCGGTCCTGGATGCGCTTGAACATCAAGCGCCAATCTGGATAGTTGACAGCATCATGAAACTTGACCCGATATCCCGTTTCAGTTCAATGGACAACGGCAAAATAACACTGCATGACGGTTTATATTTTGTCAGCATGATCGTTGCCTTCCTTTCTGCAACCATCGTTACACTCAACTATAAAAACAGCTAAGGAAAGTCGCTGATGCGATCCGCTCTTCGTGTGGGTATGACGTTGGCCGTCATATTATTACTGTTCCTGGCATTCAACCTGGTCTGGCTAAACAAACTACCCGATTCCCGCTGGGACTTTTCACGACAGAAAATTCATACGTTATCACCCTCGACGCAGCAGTTGCTCGCGACGCTTGAAAGCCCACTGGACTTGTATTACTTCAACTCGCTCACAGCACCCAGGAAAAGCCGAACCGTGAAACGCTTCGGCCAACGCATAGCGGATCTGCTTCAGGAATTCGAAGCGGCCGCCAACGGCATGATCAACCTGCACATTATTGATCCAACCCCTTTTTCCGAAGATGCCTACAAAGCCAGCTTGTTCGGCCTGGATGACACACAAGGATTCCTTGGCCTTATAGGCACGCGTGCCGGCCAGGGTATGCAACGCATCGATGCGTTTAACCCGGTGGACGAACCGCTGCTCGAGTATCAGATCAGCCAACTGATCTATAGGTTGATGCACCCTCAACGGCCCAGTGTCGGCCTGCTGTCCGGGTTGCCGTTGAATGAGTCCGCCAGCCAACTGATGGAGCAGATGCGCGGGCATTTCAACCTGACAGAGTTGGCCTCCAACATCTCCCAGGTGCCTGACTCGATAGGTAGCTTGATGGTCGTGCAACCGAGGGCGCTGGCCGAACAAGCGCTTTACGCCATGGAACAGTTTGTCCTGAGGGGCGGCAAGCTGATGATCTTCATCGACCCGGTAAGCGAGATGGGGTCTGAAGCCGTATCGGTAGATTCCAGGCTCGATGGCCTGTTGAACGCCTGGGGCATACGCATGCCCACGAACAAGCTGCTGGTCGACAGCCTGTATGCCTCGTCGGCATCGCTCGGCCCGGGCATGCCCACCGTACTGCACCCCGCCAGGTTGAAACTGCCACGACAGGCAATGAATGCTCAGGATATCAGCACCTGGAAACTCGACAGCCTGAGCGTATCAAGCAGTGGCGCGATCTTGCGCGCACGAAAAAATCGCAAGACATTCACCCCGCTGCTGCAAAGCTCTCGGCAGTCTGCGCTGCTGGACGCCGAGCGCTTCGCTTCAACGACGCAGTTCGACGCGCTGATTGACGAAGCCTCCACTTCAGGCCAGCGCCATGTCATCGCCGCGCGTCTCGAGGGGCCGGCCTATTCGGCATTTCCTGACGGATTGAGCGGACAGCCGCCCGGCTTGCAAAAGGCTGCCCGGATCGAGGTCGTGGTGGTTGCCGATACCGATGTACTCGCCGACGCTGTCAGCCAGGCAACGGGCAACAACAACCTGCGGTTCGTACTCAATACCCTGGATAACCTGGCGGCGCCCGCATTACTTGCCAATATTCGCCCGCACATCACGTCGCGTTCGCTCAGCACCCTTGAGCCCATGCGCGAAGCTGCCGCACAGGCCTATCGGGAAAAGGCAGCGGAACTGGAACGTCGTCTTGAGCGTACCGAACAAGCATGGCAACGGCTCAATCCAAAGGCCACAGGCCTTGGCACCCAGGTCGTGGACACCAGTACCCAATTGCAAGCGCTTAACAAGGAGCGCCTGCGCCTGCCCATGGAATTGCATGCCCTCAAGGCGCAGGCGTATGCACCGTTAAACCGCTTCGAACGCACCATAAAGCTGCTGATGATCGCGACGGTGCCCCTGATGCTGTGCCTGATAGCCTGGCTACGGTATCGCTGCCTGCGTCGACGCCGATGGTCGCCGGTGGTCTTTGGCTGATCGCCGGGCGGCGGGTATCAGCGACGGGCAATCAACCCTTGCCGGGCAATACGGGTCAGGTGGCGGATCACCTCTTCGGCATTGCCTGCACTCGGTGCCTGGATAACAGCGAGGTCAAAGCTGTTACTGGCGAAACGCGTCAGGGAGTCACCGTCTTCCACGAACTGGATCAGGAACGCCGAAGGCCGCCCGGTGCGACGTGGCCAGCCATCCAGGTAGCGCAGCAGCGTCGGCTGGTGCTTGCCGCCCAGGAGGATTTTCGGGCTGCGCTGAGTCAGGTCCGCGGTGATGGGGGCCAGGCGTATCAGGGGGCGTGGTGCATTCATTGTGTCGTGTCTCTGCCTCAAAAGTCTGCGGGCAGGTGAGAGGCAACACCGAACCAGCGCTTTAGCGGTATTTCGACCCGTGCCTGTTGATGAGTGCATGGTTCTGTCGGACTGCATCGAGTCCAGTGGCGCCCCGCAATTAGCTGTTTAAATCGGCGCATGAGCAGCATCCTAGAGAAGCTGGCGGGGCAGTGTCAAGAATCCCGAGCAACGAAAAAAGCCCGCACGTGGCGGGCCTCCTACCTTGCGAAACGATCAGTGGGTGATGGCGCGATCGGCCGAGAGTTTGCCGGCACCTTCGAACAGTACCGCCAGCGAGCCGCCAAGCAGGGCCAGGGCAAACTCATAGCCATTGTTGGCCATGAACAGCCCGTTATGAATGTGCACGGAAAAGATCGCCACCAGCGACAGGAAGGTCAGGCCCAGTGCCGCAGGACGTGCGAGCAGGCCGATGATCAGCGCCAGGCCGGCAAAGAACTCGGTGCCGCCGGACAACACGGCCATCAGGGTGCCCGGCGCCAGGCCGATGCTTTCCATCCATTGGGCAGTGCCGGCCAGACCACCACCGCCGAACCAGCCGAAAAGTTTTTGCGAGCCGTGGGCAGCGAAGATGATACCGACGAAGATGCGCAGAACAGTCAGGCCATAACCTGCGCGAGTGGACAGGACACGGGTAATCAATGGGCTCACGAGGTAAATCCTTTTTCAGATAGGGGTTGATTGGCCGCCATATTAATCAGTTTAAACAATGATAAAAGCCGAAAAACTGCATTATCACCATCGAAAAATTCGATTATTTACGCGACGCAACGTTCGGCGCCGACGGTTCCAGGGACTCCCGCTCCCGGTCGAACGCCAGATAGTATTTGTTGACGCTATTAACATAGCTGACGGCGCCCATCCCTACCTGCTCCATGGCAATGCGTTCAACCTGGAAGAACCACTGATTGGGGTTGAGCCCCCGACGCCGGGCTTCGGTGCGCATGCCCTGCACCCGCTCCGGCCCCATGTTATACGCGGCCAGCACAAAGGCCATGCGTTCACGCTCGTTGAGCTTGGGGCTGGCAAAGAACTTGCGCCGGATCATGGCCAGGTAGCGCGCGCCCGCCTGCACATTACTGTCCAGATTCTCGATATTGTTCACGCCTACCCGCTGCGCCGCCGAGGGTGTGATCTGCATCAAACCGGTAGGGCCACCGCTGTTGCGTGCCCCAGGGTCCAGCGCGGACTCCTTGAATGCCAGCGCGGCCAGGTTCAACCAGTCCATGCCTTGCTCGCGCGCATGCTTTTGCAGGACCGGGCGCAGTTTCTCCAGGCGTTGACGGTCGGCGCGGGCCAACGGGTTGCGCACCTGGTAGAGACGTCGATAGATACGCTGGAACGCCACATCCTGGTCGGATGGGCTGTGGTAGGTCTTGAGGAAACGATCGATGCTCGCCCGCAGCATCGACGCATCCTGGCGCACGAACCAGTACTCGTCGCCCGGCTCGCTGATGACCACCTGCTTGTCAAAGCGCAACTTGGGCAGGATTTTCGACCAGCGCTCGGCAATCGGTTTTTCAACAATGGTCAGGTGAAAGATCCCGGCCTGCACCATCTCCAGCACGTCTTCCACCGCCAGGCTCGGGTCGACCCATTCCACCTTGATCGGCGGGCGCTTGTGCAGGGCCAGTTTCTGGTTGGCCTGGCTGATCGCATCCGCCGCCGCGCTGCCGGTGGTCAACGTCAGGGTGCGGCCCGACAATTGCTCCAACCGGGTAAACCGTCGTTCACCCTTGACGCCAACCAGCCACAGCGGCACGTTGCTGGCGATCGGGTCACTGCTGCTGATCCTGTGCGCGGCCTTCACGTCCAGCAGTTCGCCGGGGGCTACCAGGTCGCCTTCGCCACGGGCCAGCGCGGCAAGTAACTGGTCCTTGGCCCTGGGGATGATCTTGAGGTTGATTGCCTGCCCGTCGCGGGCACGGCCATTGAGGTATTGCTCGAAAGCTCGCAGGCGATGGTATTCGACACCGATGGCCTGGCCCTGCACTTCACCGGAGCTATTGCGGCTCTGGTTGACCAACACACGCAGGGTACGACTGGAGCGAATCTCTGCCAGGTCACGGACCTTGCCGGGCCTGGTCACTTCCAGCGGCCCATCCAGACGCGCGACCGCCGCCATGGGCAGCAGTAACGTCACGCACATCATCAGTAACGCCGCGGGTCGGATCATCCGCTCTCCGGAAAGAATACTGGCCAACACCTTCGTTAAAAACCAGGTGTCGGGCGTCAGAAACAGAGCGCTTAATGCGCTGGCAAGGCGTGCAACGACGACAGGGGCGAGGCAAAGGGCCCGCCACAATGTCGCTGGCGACGTTCAAAGACAGCTATAACGCGTTGTAGTTCTTCGTTTTTCTTATAAATCTACAGCTCTGATATGCTTTCCGGCCGCAGGCGGAGGTAGCACCATGCAACTCATTGATATCGGCGTCAACCTGACCAACCCCAGTTTCGACGAGAGGCACTCGGCCGTTCTCGAGCGGGCCTACGCCGCCGGCGTGCAGCAATTGGTGCTCACCGGCACCAGTGTCGAAGGCAGCGAGCAGGCCATGGCGCTGTGCACAAGCCTTGATGAAAGTGGGCAACGCCTGTTCAGCACCGCCGGCATCCACCCCCACTCCGCCAGCGCCTGGAGCAGCGACAGCGCCCAGCGTTTGCGCGACTTGCTCAACCAGCCCCGTGTGCGTGCCGTCGGCGAGTGCGGACTGGACTTCAACCGGGACTTTTCGCCGCGCCCACAACAGGAAAAAGTCCTCGAGGAACACCTGGCCCTGGCTGTCGAACTGAAATTGCCGGTGTTCCTTCACGAGCGCGACGCCAACCAGCGCCTGCTGGAGATCCTCAAGGATTACCGTGACCACTTGCCCGCCGCCGTGGTGCATTGCTTCACCGGCGAACAACAGGCGCTCTTCAGCTACCTCGACCTTGACCTGCACATCGGCATCACCGGCTGGATCTGCGACGAGCGCCGTGGGACGCATCTGCACCCATTGGTCAGGGAAATTCCCCGCGGCCGTCTGATGCTGGAAAGTGATGCGCCCTACCTGCTGCCACGCACGCTGCGCCCCAAACCGAAGAACGGCCGCAATGAGCCCGCCTTCCTGAGCGAAGTGCTTCGCGAAGTTGCCCTGCATCGCCATGAAACGCTGGAAGACCTGGCGCTGCACAGTACCGCCTGTGCCCGGGCTTTTTTCGGCTTGCCTACCGTCGGTGATGCGGCGCATTGACCCATGTCAAAAACCCGTTCCTGAGTAGCGGCACAATAATGGCACCTTGCCAATGCTGTTTCCGCTATCAGAGAAAACCTCCATGGGTGCCTGGCTTAGCAATATCTCACTGAAGTACAAATTCTGGGCCGTCAACGCGGTCGCTTTCATCACCACGTTGCTGCTGGTGCTGTATGCCGTCCAGCTCGAACAACAGGCCCGCAGTCAGGCGTCCCAGGTTTCGGCCAGGGCCCAGGCGCAGTTGCTCAACACCTGGCCGGCCGACAAGACACTGCCCACTGGCGAGAACTGGCTGACCTTCACCCGCGACCAGGCGCCAAAACGGGCAGGCCAGGATCTGTCCGCCTTGCAAGGCGCCAGCGGCTGGGTCGAGCTCAGTCACCTGCCCTTGTTCGGCGTGAACCCGCTGGTGGGCGCCGAGGTCATCCGCCGTGCAGACGGACAACAAGTCGCCGTACTCGCCTACGCGCCAAGCCTGCGCCAGGTGTTCGGCGAACGCTTCGTCAACTATGCGGTGGCGGTGGCGGTCCTGATGCTGGCGATGCTCGGCGCCTCGCAACTGCTGATCCGCTTCCTGCTCAGCCAGCTCAACACCCTCAAGGACGTGATGCTCCATGTAGAAAAGACCGGCGACCTGTCCGCCCGGGTGCCCCTGGCCTGCAAGGATGAAGTTGGGCAGATGGCCAGCGCCTTCAATGCCATGCAAGCGGGCTACCAGCGGGTGGTCAATACCGTGGCACGGACCGCCCGGCAATTGGACGAGGGCGCCGCCCGCCTGGCCAGCAGCATGAACGAGGTGCAGCACGGCATGCTCGGCCAGCAAAGCGAGACCGACCAGGCCGCCACGGCGATCAACGAAATGACCGCCACCGTCCACCATATTGCCCAGCACGCCGGCGCCACCCGCGACCTCTCGCAAACCGCCGATACCCTCGCCGGCAGCGGCCAGGAAGTGGTCACACGTGTGCAACGTTCGATTGCCGGACTGTCCACCGGTGTGCAACAAACCGCTGAGATGATCCAGAAACTCGCCGAAGACAGCCAGAAAATCAACAGCGTGGTCGGGGTGATCCACAGCATCGCCGAACAGACCAACTTGCTCGCCCTCAACGCCGCCATCGAAGCTGCCCGCGCCGGCGAAATGGGCCGTGGCTTTGCGGTGGTCGCCGACGAAGTGCGCAACCTGGCCAAGCGCGTGCAGAGCTCCACCGACGAAATCACCCGCATGGTTTCGGCGCTGCAAGCCGGTACCCGCGACGCGGTGGACTTCATGCAGGAAAGCTCGCTCAAGGCCGATGACTGCGTGCAACAGGCCCAGGAAGCCGGCGCCGCACTCGCCGAAATCACCGGCGCCGTGGCGCAGATGCGTGAGAGCAACACCCAGATTGCGGTGGCCGCCGAACAGCAGAGCCATGTCGCCGAAGAGATGAACCGCGCCGTGGTGAGTATTCGTGATGTAACCGAGAACACCGTACAGCAGACCGTGGATTCGGCGACCACCAGTAATGAACTGGCGACGTTGGCGGGGGAATTGAGTAAGGCGATTGGGCAGTTGAAGCTGTAGGACCGTTCAGCCCGTAATCCGACTCCTACAACCATGCCGCAGCATACCTGAGGTTAAAACGAAACTTCTTCGCCATCCCCGCGAATAGCGCCGACTTCTTTTACCTGTGACCCGCTGCAAAGTCCCTCGCCTGATTATTCAGTGCGAGGGATTGCAGATGGTTCTTTTCGTTAGGGCCCCGGTTATTGGGGCTGTGTTTTGATTCCGGCGCTGGCCAGCTTCGTCCTGGCACCCATGGACCCCGAAGCGCCGGATGTTGAACGCGTGCTGCGGGATTTGCGCAATTGCCTGAACACGTTCGATGCCTGGGCCGACAGCTTTTTCAGTGGCTCGGCACTGGAAGTCGAGCAGGTGTTCAAGGTCGGGGACGAGGTCGCACTGGTTGCGCCGATCTCTTCCGACACGCCCAGTCGCACCGTCGCTCAATGCAAGGCCCAGGGTGGGCTGACCCTGGTGCATCTGTTCGAGAGCACGCGCTTCGTCCCCATCGGCAACACGCCGGTCACGCTGCAAGCCATTGCGCCGGACGGCACGCCCTTTGGCGCGCCGCTGCACCGCACCATCGGCCCCAGCGGCATGCTTGAAGTGCCTGAATGTACTCGCGACCAGCGATACCGAGTCACTTTCTACCCCAATGTTTCCAAGGATCACGTCAAGGCGCTGTATGCGTCCTACCAGTCGGTGATCGTCGGGCTGGAAGCGGATCTGCGCAAGCAATGGCGCGAGCATTTCGAGCCTCAATGGGCCGATTTTGCCAAAGCCCCGCCCTTCAAGCGCAGCGCGAAACAGGGTGCGGCCTTTGCAAGCGGGATTGGCCAGGCGTTTTACAACCTGTGGGACAACATCACCGAGCTGTACGACCTGCTGGCGAACCTTAAGTCCAACAGCGAAAAGCTGCTGCAGTACCTTTCCCAGGCCGAACTCGATGAACTGCTGAAACTGGGCAAGGACACACTCGCCCAAGGCTTTCTGGTGCTCAGTGATGAGCCGCTGTTGTTTATCTATTTGTCGGCGATGGTCAGCTGGATACGTCTGCTGCCGCCGCCCGAGATGTATGAGCTGTTGGGCGAGATCACTGGCGAAGTCCTGATAAACCTGTTGCTGATATGGGCTACGCGGGGGTTGGGGGTGCAGCTTCGGCTGGGGGCTCAGGTGTTGAGCTCTATCAAGTCCGGGCGGGCGCGGGCGCTGTTGGAGTTGCTGGCCAGGCAGGTGCCGGGGCCTGGGCTGGAAACCCATGTGCAGACGGCCAAGCCGGTGCTGCTGGGGAGTGCGGCGACGCCGATCAAAGCGGTGCCGGTGGCGCCGTTGAAGGCGGGCGATACGCTGGTTTCGAACGCGGTGCCGATGGTGCGCAATAAGACGCAACGTACGGCGTTGGTGCGCCACGAGTCGGTGGATGATGTGCCGGCCGTGGCGTCGAACCCGAAGGGCGATGCGGCGGCTTCTGCGGATAAAACCGTTACGAACGGTTGCCCGGTGTCGATGGTCACCGGCGAGGAACTGCTGACCCTGACCGATGGCGCGCTGGACGGTATCTTGCCGTTCGAGTGGACGCGCTTGTACCGCACCAGTGCGGTGGAAGTGGATTGCGGCTTGGGTTTTGGCTGGAGTCATGCGCTGGCGCACAGGCTTTCTGTGTCGGGCGATTCGGTGGTGTGGACCGACCATGAGAATCGCTCGACCACCCTGCCCTTGCCGACGGCGGCTCGGCCGGCGATTACCAACAGCCTGGCGGAAGCGGCTATTTATTTGGGCTCGGTTTCTGGCGAGTTGGTGCTGGCCCAGGCTTCTCGGTTCTATCACT
>NZ_CVTN01000054.1:76854-108625 GCF_900004915.1 Pseudomonas sp. 31 R 17 | reverse complement strand
AGTGATAGAACCGAGAAGCCTGGGCCAGCACCAACTCGCCAGAAACCGAGCCCAAATAAATAGCCGCTTCCGCCAGGCTGTTGGTAATCGCCGGCCGAGCCGCCGTCGGCAAGGGCAGGGTGGTCGAGCGATTCTCATGGTCGGTCCACACCACCGAATCGCCCGACACAGAAAGCCTGTGCGCCAGCGCATGACTCCAGCCAAAACCCAAGCCGCAATCCACTTCCACCGCACTGGTGCGGTACAAGCGCGTCCACTCGAACGGCAAGATACCGTCCAGCGCGCCATCGGTCAGGGTCAGCAGTTCCTCGCCGGTGACCATCGACACCGGGCAACCGTTCGTAACGGTTTTATCCGCAGAAGCCGCCGCATCGCCCTTCGGGTTCGACGCCACGGCCGGCACATCATCCACCGACTCGTGGCGCACCAACGCCGTACGTTGCGTCTTATTGCGCACCATCGGCACCGCGTTCGAAACCAGCGTATCGCCCGCCTTCAACGGCGCCACCGGCACCGCTTTGATCGGCGTCGCCGCACTCCCCAGCAGCACCGGCTTGGCCGTCTGCACATGGGTTTCCAGCCCAGGCCCCGGCACCTGCCTGGCCAGCAACTCCAACAGCGCCCGCGCCCGCCCGGACTTGATAGAGCTCAACACCTGAGCCCCCAGCCGAAGCTGCACCCCCAACCCCCGCGTAGCCCATATCAGCAACAGGTTTATCAGGACTTCGCCAGTGATCTCGCCCAACAGCTCATACATCTCGGGCGGCGGCAGCAGACGTATCCAGCTGACCATCGCCGACAAATAGATAAACAACAGCGGCTCATCACTGAGCACCAGAAAGCCTTGGGCGAGTGTGTCCTTGCCCAGTTTCAGCAGTTCATCGAGTTCGGCCTGGGAAAGGTACTGCAGCAGCTTTTCGCTGTTGGACTTAAGGTTCGCCAGCAGGTCGTACAGCTCGGTGATGTTGTCCCACAGGTTGTAAAACGCCTGGCCAATCCCGCTTGCAAAGGCCGCACCCTGTTTCGCGCTGCGCTTGAAGGGCGGGGCTTTGGCAAAATCGGCCCATTGAGGCTCGAAATGCTCGCGCCATTGCTTGCGCAGATCCGCTTCCAGCCCGACGATCACCGACTGGTAGGACGCATACAGCGCCTTGACGTGATCCTTGGAAACATTGGGGTAGAAAGTGACTCGGTATCGCTGGTCGCGAGTACATTCAGGCACTTCAAGCATGCCGCTGGGGCCGATGGTGCGGTGCAGCGGCGCGCCAAAGGGCGTGCCGTCCGGCGCAATGGCTTGCAGCGTGACCGGCGTGTTGCCGATGGGGACGAAGCGCGTGCTCTCGAACAGATGCACCAGGGTCAGCCCACCCTGGGCCTTGCATTGAGCGACGGTGCGACTGGGCGTGTCGGAAGAGATCGGCGCAACCAGTGCGACCTCGTCCCCGACCTTGAACACCTGCTCGACTTCCAGTGCCGAGCCACTGAAAAAGCTGTCGGCCCAGGCATCGAACGTGTTCAGGCAATTGCGCAAATCCCGCAGCACGCGTTCAACATCCGGCGCTTTGGGGTCCATGGGTGCCAGGACGAAGCTGGCCAGCGCCGGAATCAAAAGACGGCCCCGACAACCGAGGCCCTAACGAAAAGAACCATCTGCACTCCCTCGCACTGAATAATCAGGCGAGGGACTTTGCAGCGGTTTGCAGGGCAGGGGAGTAGAGCTTATCCGGCAGTTACGTGGGAAGTTTCAACAACCCTGTCGCGCAGCACCAGGCTGCACAGCGCCGGCAAAAACAACAGCGTCAACACCGTGCCCACCAGCACTCCGCCGATCAGCACATAGGCCAGGGACGACCAGAACACCGACAACGTCAGCGGAATAAAGGCCAGCGCCGCCGCCAGGGCGGTGAGGATCACCGGTCGCGCGCGACGCACGGTGGCTTCGACAATCGCTTCGCGTATGGGCATGCCGTGGTCCTGGTTCTGGCGAATCTGGTCGGTGAAGATCAGTGTGTTGCGCATCAGAATCCCGCCGATGCCGATCAGCCCGAGAATCGCGTTGAACCCGAACGGCTGGTTGAACAGCAGCAAGGTCGGCACCGCGCCAATCAGGCCCAGCGGCGCGGTGGCGAAGACCATGAACATCACGCCGAAGGAGCGCACTTGGAACATGATCACCGTGAGCGTCAGCAGGATCATGATCGGGAACAGCGCCGCCAGGGCGACGTTGGCCTTGGCGCTTTCTTCCACCGGACCGCCGATATCGATGTGGTAACCGACAGGCAACTTGGCGATCAGCGGCTGCAGGTCCTTGTACACGGCCATTTCCACGTCGGGCGGTTGTACGCCGTCGATGATGTCGGCGCGCACTTCCACCGTGGTCGCGCGGTTGCGGCGCTTGAGGATCGGTTCTTCCATCACCGCCTGGAAATGCCCCACCTGCGCCAGCGGTACCGAGGTGCCGGCGCTGTTGGTCAGGGTCATGTTGTTGAGGTTGCCCAGGTCTTCGCGTTGACTGCCCTGGGCGCGGGCCACCACCGACACCGTGCGGTTGCCTTCACGCACTTCGGTGATCGGGTTGCCGCTGAGCAGGGCATTGAGCTGGGACTTGACCTCATCGGGCGTGAAGCCGAGCAGGCGCAGGCGATCCTGGTCCAGCACCAGGCGATAACCGCTTGCGCGCTCGCCCCACTCGAGAAAGGCGTCGCGGGTCAGCCTGTTGTCGGCCACCACTTGACGCACCTGCTCGGAGAGCTCGCGCAGCACGTCCAGGTCCGGCCCGGAGACGCGGAACACCACCGGGAACGGCACCGGCGGGCCGAACACCAATTGCGTGACGCGCACCCGCGCCGCCGGAAACTCACCGGCGGCGATGCGCTCGCGCATGCGCACTTTCAACGCATCGCGGGCGTGGGAGTCCGGGGTTTGCACAATCAACTTGGCGAACGCCGGGTCCGGCATCTCAGGGTTCAACGACAGGAAAAAGCGCGGAGCGCCACCGCCCACATAGGTGTCGACCATGCTCGTCTGCGGTTCCTGCAGCAACGCTTTCTCCACCTGCGCCGCCACCGCTTCGGTGCTTTTGAAGGCGCTGCCGGGGGGCATGTACACCTCCAGGATCAGCTCCGAGCGGTCGGAATCAGGGAAGAACTGTTTCTTCACCACTGCCATGCCCAGGCCGCACAGCACAAACGCCGCCACCACCATCCCGGTCACCAGCCAGCGTCCGCGCACGCAGATCTCCACCAGGCTGCGCAGTTTCTGGTAATAGCGCCCGGCGTAAATCGCATCGTGCCCGCCGGGCACCGGCTTGATCTGCGGCAACAGCTTCACGCCCAGGTACGGGGTGAACACCACCGCCACCAGCCAGGAGGAAATCAGGGCAAAGCCCACGATCCAGAAGATGTTCCCGGCGTATTCGCCGGCCCCGGAGCGCGCGAACCCCACGGGCAGGAAGCCGATGATCGTCACCAGCGTGCCGGTCAGCATGGGCGCCGCCGTGGAGCTCCAGGCGTAGGTGGCCGCATGGATACGGTCGAAGCCTTCTTCGAGTTTCACCACCATCATTTCAATGGCGATGATCGCGTCGTCCACCAGCAGGCCCAGGGAAATGATCAGGGCGCCGAGGGTCACGCGGTCGAATTCACGCCCGGTGACCAGCATGATGACGAATACGATCGACAGCGTCAGCGGCACCGCCGCCGCCACCACCAGCCCCACACGAAAGCCCAGGGCCAGCAGGCTGATCAGCATCACCACGGCCAGAGCGACGAAGAACTTGAGCATGAACTCGTTCACCGCCAGGCTGATGTTTTTTGCCTGGTCAGACACCTTGGCGAAATTCACGCCCAGGGGCAGGTCGGCCTGGATCCGCGCTTCCTGGGCCTGCAGGCGCTTGTCCAGCTCCAGGCCGTTCCAGTGCTTCTCCATGATCACCCCGAGCATCAGCGCCGGGTCGCCCTGGTGGCGGATGCGGTAGCTGGGCGGGTCTTCATAGCCACGCCGCACCGTCGCCACATCGGCGATGCGCAGCACGCGGCCATTGACTTGCAAGGGCACGTTCTCGATCAGCGCCAGGCTGTCGAAGGCGCCATCGATACGGATATAGGCGCGGGCGCCGGCGGTTTCGACGAAGCCCGAAGGCGCCACGGCATTTTGCGCGGCGAGGGCGGCGAAGATCTGTTCGGGCTTGATGCCCAGGGTCGCCAGACGCTCATAGGAAAACTCGACAAACACACGCTGGGCCTGTTCGCCGAGGATATTGACCTTCTTCACCCCGGGCAGGTTGAGCAGGCCCTGGCGCAGCGTTTCGGCCATTTGCACTTGCTGGCGATGGGGCAGGTGTTCGGCCTCCAGGGCGTACAGCGCAAAGTACACATCCGAATATTCATCGTTGAAAAACGGCCCGATCACGCCTTTGGGCAGGTTCGCGGCTTCGTCGCTGAGCTTTTTACGGGTCTGGTAGAACAGGTCCTGTATTTCGCTCGGCCGCGTGGATTCGAGGAAGGTCATGCGCATCGAGACGAAACCCGGCTGGGCGATGGTCTCGACGCGGTCGTAGTAATCGAGTTCCTGCAGGCGCTTTTCCAGGCGGTCGGCCACCTGTTCCTGCATTTCCTCGGCGGTGGCGCCGGGCCAGGCGGCGGTGATGGTCATGACCTTGACCGTGAACGACGGGTCTTCGGCGCGCCCCAGTTTGCCGAACGCGAAGACCCCGGCGGCGATGATCGCGATGATCAGGAACAGCGTGACGGCGCGGTGCTTGACCGCCAGTTCCGAGAGGTTGATTGCACGCATGCTCATTGGTCCTGTTTGCGGTTGAGGGCCAGCGCCTGGGCGGGCAGCAGGCGCACCCGGTCACCGCTGTGCAGCAGGTGCGCGCCGAGGGCGACGATGGTTTGGCCAGGCGTGACGCCGCTGTCGAGCAGGGCTTCTTCCTGGCCGAGACTGGCGACTTTCACCGGGGCAAAACTGATCGTGTTGTCGTCAGCGATCAGCCACACGCCGGTGCCTTGCCCCGCATCCTGCAACGCACCGATGGGCACGCGGGTTTGCTGGGCCTGGCCGTCACCTTGCAGGCGCACGGTAATGGTGGAACCGAGGGCGAAACGCTCGACCGGGCCGTGCAGCACGTAGCGCGCGCGGTAGGTGCGGGTGGTGGGGTCGGCGCTGGCGGACAGCTCGCGCAGCGTCGCGGTAACGGCCTGGTCCGGCGCACCGAACGGGAAGGCCAGGGCGTTTTGCGCAGCCCGGGCGCGTTGCTGTTCCGGCAGGTTGACGATGGCTTCGCGGGCGCCGTCATGGGCCAGGCGCGCCACGATCTGCCCTTCGGCGACCACCTGGCCGCGATCAGCCAGCACGTCGGTGATGATGCCGTCGCCATCGGCCTTGAGTACCGAATAGGTGCGACGGTTCTCGATCTGGCTGGCATCCGATTGCGCCGCCGCCAGTTCCGCTTCGGCAACGCGCAGGTTGGTCGCCGACTGGTCGAAGATCTGCCGCGACACCGCGCCGGTGCTGGCCAGCCGTTGGTAGCGGTTTTCGTCGTCACGGCGCTGGCGCAACTGTGCCTGGGCGGCGTTGACGCGGTTTTTCGCCGAGCGCAACGCCAGTTCGAAGTCGCCGATATCCAGCACCAGCAGCGTGTCGCCACGGGACACGTGCTGGCCGGGATCGACCTTGCGTTCGATCACTTTGCCGCTGACCCGAAAGCCCAGGTTGCTTTCGGTGCGGGCCGCCACTACGCCGGTATACGCGCTTTGCTGGGCGCCGCCAGCCTCGACCTTGACGGCCAGCACCGGACGCGGTGGCGAGACTTGGGCGGCGTTGTCGGCCTGGCTGTTGCAGCCGCTGAGGATCATCAACAAGGCCAGGGGCGTGAAAAGGCGCAGGTGGAGAGGGGGCATGACAGACTCCTGGGTGATCATGGGAAAAAATTATGGACATAATTTTTTGCTCATATTATGGTCGAAATATAAATTAATCCAGCCCCGGATATTCCCCATGGCAAACGCCCCGGCACCTTCACGCAACTTGTTGTTTTTGCTGGTTGCCCTCACCGCATTGGGTGAAGTCTCGACGCAACTGATCATCCCGGGCCTGGGCGCCATCGAGCAGGCGCTGGCGGCGCCGCCAGGCTCGGCGTTGATGGCGCTGTCGGCGTTTGTCAGCGCATTCGGCCTGGGGCAGTTGCTGTTCGGGCCACTGTCGGACCGCATCGGCCGCCGCCCGGTATTGCTCGCCGGTCTGACGCTGTATGTGCTGGCGACGCTGTCGATGCTGCTGGTCACCGACATTCACCAATTTATCGCCGCCCGCGTGCTGCAAGGCCTGGGCGCGTGCGCCGCGCTGGTGCTGGCGCGCACCGTGGTGCGTGACGTATGGAAAGCCGAGGCAGGCCCGGCCCTGGCGCTGACCATGATCGGCATGCTCTATGCCATCGTGGTGGCGCCGATGGCGGGCGGCTTGCTGATCAAGCTGTTCGGCTGGCATGCGCCAATCATTCTCGCCCTGATGATCGGCAGCGTCGTGTGGCTGCTGGCGGTGCTGTTCTTTCGCGAGAGCAACCATTACCTCGACCCCAAGGCTGCGCATTGGCGCACCCTCGGCGGGCAGTACCTGGATTTGCTCAAGGGCCGCCCGTACCGCGCTTATGCGGTGGCGCTGGCCTGTACCTACGGCGCCATGTTTGCGGTGATTGCCGGTTCGTCGGCGGTGTTCATCAACCTGCTGGGTCTGAGCAGCCTGGAGTACGGCATCAACTTCGGCCTGATCGTGTCGATGCTGATCGTCGGTTCCACCTATACCCGGCGCAATATCCTGCGCCTCGGGCCGCAGCGGATTGTGACGATGGGCGTGACGCTGGTTGCCGCGGGCGGGGTGTTGGCACTGCTGATTTATGCGCTGTTCGGGCTCTCCGTGGCGGGCCTGGATATTCCCATAGCCCTGGCCACGCTTGGCGGCGGGCTGGTATTGCCCGGTGCGGTCACGGGTGGGGTGATGCCCAACGCCCACCGTGCCGGGCTGGCGGCCGGGCTGATGGGCTTCGCGCAGATGTTCGGCGCCACTTGCAGCGGCGTGCTGTTGAGCCAGCTACGCGATGGCAGCGCGACGCCGATGATCGTCATCCAGGCCGCCTTTGCCGTCACGGCGTTCGTTGCCTTTCATCTGTTGCGTCAGCGCGCGCCCAAAGCACTGTCCTATACATAGGACGATCAGGGCCGCTTTCGCCGGCTAGTGCTCTGCGGCTTTGGGACTTATGGTGTAGGCACTTTGGAGGTACACCATGAAAAAACTGATCGGTCTCTACACCAGCCCCCGCGCCCATTGGGTCGGCGACGGCTTTCCGGTACGCACGCTGTTTTCCTACGACACCATGGGCAAACACATCAGCCCATTCCTGTTGCTGGACCACGCCGGCCCGGCCGATTTCACCCCCACCGAAACTCGTCGCGGCGTTGGCCAGCACCCGCATCGCGGCTTTGAAACGGTGACCATCGTCTATGACGGCGAAGTCGAGCACCGCGATTCCACCGGCGCCGGCGGCAAAATCGGCCCGGGCGATGTGCAATGGATGACGGCGGCCAAGGGCATTCTCCATGAGGAATTCCACTCTGAAGCCTTTGCTCGCACAGGCGGGGCATTGGAGATGGTGCAACTGTGGGTCAACCTGCCGGCCAAGGACAAAATGGCCGACGCCGGTTACCAGACCATCGTCAATGGCGACATCCCGGTATTGCCGCTGGCGGGCGACGCGGGGCAACTGCGCCTGATCGCCGGTGAATTCGCCGGTACCCAGGGGCCTGCCCGTACCTTCACGCCCATTGACGTGTGGGACCTGCGCCTCAATCCAGGTAAGGCCGTGACGCTGGACCTGCACGCCGGGCGCAACACCGCGCTGGTGATCCTGAGCGGAACCGTGCAAGTCAATGGCGATGAAGTCGCGCGCCAGGGGCAATTGGCGTTGTTCGAGCGTGACGGTGACCGCATCACCCTGGAGTCCAACGACGACGCCAAGGTGCTGCTGCTCAGCGGCGAGCCGATTGACGAGCCCATCGTTGGCCACGGCCCGTTCGTGATGAACACCGAGCAGGAGATCCACCAAGCGTTTGCCGATTTCCAATCCGGCAAGTTCGGGCGGATGCAGGCCTGAATGCCAGTCTGTTAAGCGTACACCGCCTTCTGTAGGAGCGAGGGGGCGCCTAGCTCTTGCTCGCGAAAAACGTCAATGTCAACGATAACGCGTGCTACCTGACTCAACGCGGCGCCTGTGATTTTTTCGCGAGCAAGCTCGCTCCTACATAAAGCAGCCGCGCCCACCCGTAACCACGATGCGCAGCGAGTCGCTTTTGATCTTGATCTCAGGCGCCCCGTTAAACCACGCTGGCCGCACGCAGGCTTGAATTCGTGGGTAACCCGGCAGGACGCCGGGTTAGCCGCACTGGGCCATGGATGGCCCATTGCGGCGGCCCACGGATTCAAGCCGGAGAGAGGGCACACCGAGCCCAAGCGAGGTGCCGAGTGGTGGGGCAAGAGCGTTTTGCTTACTTTTGCGCTTTTCAAAAGTGAGCCGCTGTAAAAGCGGAACCCATAGCAGCCGTGACCGCAGAAACGGATATGTACTCGATCTGATCCAACATCCTGGTCGGCCCAGAGGCCGCCATCGGGGGCAAGCCCCCTCCCACAGTGGACCACGGCGTGTCAGTTGAGTAGCCGTCGGCCGGCAGCAAGCCCCCTCCCACATTTGCTATACCCGTCAATCCCATTTCATGCGATCTTCTCGGCATTCGCCCTGGAGTCGCCCGGATGCCCTCATTTATCGCTGAAAACCCGATGGTGTGCGCCCTGGCGCTGATCCTCATCGACATCGCCGTATGGCGCCTTATCACCCCCACGCTGGCCAACTGGAAACTCGCCGCGCGGCTGGTGATCTTCGCGGTGTTCAGCGCAGTGTTGTTCAACGACGGCATGAACCCCATGCAGGCGGCGCCCTATGTCGACGACACCGCCCGGCACCTGGCGGCCACGGCCTTGCAGATCGGCTGGTGGCTGTTCGCCGCGCGCACCCTCACGGTCCTGCTCGGCGCGGTGATGATGCAGCGGGTCGGCCACACCGGGCGCTTGTTGCAGGACCTGATGGGCGCGGTGATTTTCCTGATCGCGATCATCGCCGCCATGGCCTACGTGCTCGACCTGCCGGTCAAGGGCGTGCTCGCCACCTCCGGCGCCGTGGCGATCATCGTCGGCCTGGCGCTGCAAAGCACCCTGAGCGACGTGTTTTCCGGGATCGTGCTCAACACCACCAAGCCTTACCAGATCGACGACTGGATCTCCATCGACGGCACCGAAGGCCGCGTCACCGATATCGACTGGCGCGCCACACGCCTGCAGACCTCCCAGGGCAGCCTGGCGGTGATCCCCAACTCCCTGGCGGCCAAGGCCAAGATCATCAACTTCTCGCGCCCGGCGGACATGTTCGGCCTGACGGTCAGCCTGCAAGTCAGCCCCCATGCGCGCCCGCAAACCGTGATCGAGGCCCTTGAACGGGCGATGCAGGGCTGTCGCGCGCTGTTGGCCAAGCCGGCGCCCAGCGTAGCGTTCAAGGCCTCGGCCAGTGGCGGCGTGGAATATGAAATCAGCGGTTTCGTGCCGGCCATGGGCCTCAAGCGCGAAGTGCGCAACCAGCTTTACGACCTGGCCTTCCGGCATTTGCAGGCGGCGGGCGTGGGGCTGTTGTCCGCCACTGAAGGCAGTACGCCCGCCACGGTCTCCGGCGCGCGGGCACTGCTTGAGCGGTCGTCGATCTTCTCCACCCTGCGCCAGGAAGAAAAGGACACCTTCAGCCAGAACATGACCCTGCACACCTACCGCGCCGGCGACATGATCCTGCCGGCGGGGGAGGTCAGCGATCACCTGTTCATCATCGAGTCCGGCGTGGTCTCGGTGATGCTGGTCAAGGGCGGCCACACGTTCGAGGCCGGGCGCATGGGGCCGGGTGAGGTGATTGGCGAATCGGGCATCCTCACCGATCAGGCCACCCTGGCGGATTTCACCGCCAAGACCTTCTGCACGCTGTACCGCATCGAAAACGAATACCTCAAGCCTTGCCTGGACGCGCGCCATGACATCGGCGAAGCCATGAAGGCGCTGCTGGACTTCCGTGTGCACGCCGCCCAGGCGCTGACCGAAGACGCGCCGGTGGTGCCGGTGAAGAAAGGTTTCCTGCAGTGGTTGAGGAGCCGTGGCCTGTAGATTGGTCACCTGTTCTTCGCCCGGATTGGCTATTTCTCCAGAACGCCCAGGTGACTAATCTGCGCACCAATCCCCACCGTTCTGGAGTTCCACCATGCAAACCCGTACCGATTTCTACACCGCTTCCCCGGACGCGATGAAGGCCATGCTGGCCCTGGAGGCGGCAGTCGGCAAACTGTCCATCGAACTGCCGCTGCTGGAACTGGTGCGCCTGCGCGTCTCGCAAATCAACGGCTGCGCATTCTGCCTGGACATGCACACCGCCGATGCGCGCAAGGGCGGTGAAACCGAGCGCCGCCTGTACACCCTGTCGGCCTGGCGTGAAACGCCGTTCTTCACCCCGCGTGAACGCGCCGCCCTGGCCTGGGCCGAAAGCCTGACCCTGCTCAGCCAGACCCACGCTCCCGATGAAGACTTCAACACCCTGGCGGCCGAGTTCAGCGCGCAGGAACAGGTCGACCTGAGTGTGGCGATTGCCACCATCAACAGTTGGAATCGCCTGGCGGTGGGGTTCCGCAAGATGCCCAAATAATCAGAAATTCACTGATGCACTCAGGCGCGCCGTCAACGGCGCGCCCTGGAACAGATAGTCATCGCCCATGTACTCGCCGGCGTCGCGCCAGTAGCGCTTGTCGAACAGGTTGTCGACGCTCAGGCGAAACACGGTTTCATAGCCATCGACTTTGGTGGTGTAGCGGCTGCCGATATTGACCACCGCATAATCGCCCACTTCCACATTGCCGGTGCGGTTGGCGTACTTTTTGGCGCTGTATTGCACACCGCCGAGCACCGCCAGGCCATTGACCCACGGCAACGCATAATCGGCGTACAGGCTGGCGCGCAGCGTGGGCACGTTGATCGCCTGGTGGTCTTCATAGTCCGGCGTGCCGCTGCCGCTCACCCGTGCCCGAATCGCGGCCACGCTGGTTGCGATCTGCAGGCGGTCGGTGGCCCAGCCATTGGCGGACAGTTCGATCCCGGTGTTTTTCTGCTGGCCTTGTTGCACGTAGGTGAAGCCGCCACTGTCGGGCTTGGCGTACTGGTAAGCCTGGCGCGTCTGGAACACGGCGGCGGCGAAGCTGATACGGCGCCAGTCGTATTTCACCCCGGCTTCGAGCTGGCGCGAGAGCGTTGGCGCCAGTGTCTCGTCCGCGTTTTTTGCGAACCACGGCGCAGTGCCGCCCAAAGACAGGCCCTTGCTGTAACTGGTGTACAGCGAAACGTTGTCCACCGGTTTGTAGATCAATGAGGCCTGGGGCAGGAACACGTACTGCTGGGTATGGCGTGTTTGGTTGCCGGTGACGCCGTCGAAGGCTTTTTCATCCAGGCGCACTTCGCGGCCACCGAGGAGGGTTTGCCATTGCTCGTTGAAGCGGATGCGGTCGGTGACGAACAGCCCGTACTGGCGGCTGTCGAGGTTGCGCTGGCTGTCGTTCAACGGCTTGTCGGTGGGGGTAAAACTCGGCACCTGTTCGTCGATATTGGCGGTGCCAATCATCTCGTTGACCGACTTGCGCTTGTCGATCACCCGGCGAAAGGCGCTGGTGCCGAAGGTCAGTTCATGGCCGATGCCGGCGGTGTCGAACAGGCCGGTCATGGCCGCCTGGATTTCGTCGTCGCGACGCGTATCGTCGGGGCTGCGGTAGTCGTAGACGTCGTAATTGCCTTCGGGGCTGAAGTAGTTCGGCACGCTTGCCGAGCTGCAGCTGGTCGAGCCGTAGCAGCCCCAGGCAAATGAGCTGTAATCGTCAATCACTACCTTGCTGCGCGCCGCGCTGATGTTGCCTTTCCACTGATCGCTGAAACGGTATTCGAATTTGCCGTTGAGGTTCAGTGAGTCGATGCCCACCTGCTTGCCCCCGGTCTGATGGCCCAGCAGCTTTTTCGGCGAGGCGTCGTGAGGCACTTCGGTGCCGCCCAGCAGTTGATAACCCGGCACGGAGCGCTGCTGTTTGTTCTGGTACTCGGCATCCAGTTGCAGCACGGCGTCGGGGCTGATGTTCCAGTCAAAGGCCAGGGACACAAAGTCGCGCTGGCCGTTGGCGTGTTCCACGTAGGTATTGAGGTCTTCATGGGCGACGTTGGCGCGCAGGCCAAATTGTTGCTCGCTGCCAAACCAGCCGCCGACATCGGTGGCGAGATAACCGCTGCCGCGATCATCGGTGGACACCGTCACCGAACGCACATCCTCAGGGCGCTTGGTCACGTAGTTGATCACGCCGCCGGGTTCGGAAATGCCGCTCTGCAACCCGGCCAGGCCCTTGAGCACTTCGACCTGTTGCTTGTTTTCCAGGGCGACGTTCTGCTCGCCGGTGATGGTGCGCCCATTGATCTTGTAGCTGCTGGCCGCATTCAGCGAGAAACCACGCACCACGAAGTTTTCGTAGTAGCCGATGGGCGCATAGCTGTCGCCCACCGAGGCGTCGTTGCGCAGCACTTCACTGAGCAGTCGGGCTTGCTGGTCCTTGATCAGGGCTGCGTTGATCACGCTGATGGAGGCCGGGGTATCGAGCAGGGGCGCTTCATCGAAGCCGCCGACCGCGGCGGTATCAGTGCGATAACCGGACTCATCCTGGCCCTGGACCTTCACCGCCGGCAGTTCGATCTGCGCCGCCAGGCTATTACCGATGCCGCCACTGAGGAGCAGGCCGAGGGCGAAATGTGACGTGACGACGGGACGAAAACGCAAAACCATGGGCAAGGCCTTAAAGCGCTGGGCGGGGGGCGCATAAGCTAGGGGGAAGTGCGGGACTTTACAAGATGCCCGTAAGGACTCGGTCAAAATGTGGGAGGGGGCTTGCCCCGATGCCAGTCTGTAGGAGCGAGCTTGCTCGCGAAAAACTCACAGGCACCGCGTTTATTCGGGAATCACGCGTTATCGTTGACGTTTTTCGCGAGCAAGCTCGCTCCTACAAAAAGCCTTCTGACTGGCATCAGGGCTTGTTCCCTCCCACAGTGTGGATCACGTCAGGCTTGGGCACCGCACCGCTGCGCAATATGTTGCGTGCTGTCCCCGAAGGCGAAGCATCAGCGCATACTCCAACTGCCTTCTGGCAGGCGCTGCGCGAGGTGCAGTTGATTTCACCTCGCGCGCCTCTGCCGCGTTAACTTCAGGAGTTCAACCATGAAAATCGATGTAAGCGGCAAAGTGGCGATCGTCAGTGGCAGCACCGCCGGCATTGGCCTGGGCATCAGCCAGGCCCTGGCGCAATCCGGCGCCACCGTGGTAGTGATCGGGCGTGACAGCGGCAAAGTCGACGCTGCGTTGGCGGGCATTCGCCAGGCGGTGCCGGGCGCCAATCTGCGTGGGCTGGTGGCCGACCTGGGTACGGCCGAAGGCGCCGAGGCACTGTTCGCCGCCGAACCGCGCGCCGACATCCTGGTCAACAACCTGGGCATCTTCAATGATGTGGACTTCTTCGAGGCGCCGGACAGTGAATGGACGCGCTTCTATGAGGTCAATGTGATCTCGGGCGTGCGCCTGGCGCGGCATTACGTGCCGGGGATGGTCGAGCAGGACTGGGGGCGGGTGATCTTCGTGTCATCCGAATCCGGCGTGGCGACCCCGGCGGACATGATCAATTATGGCGTGACCAAAAGTGCCAACCTGGCGGTGTCCCATGGCCTGGCCAAGCGCCTGGCAGGTACCGGTGTGACGGTGAATGCGATCCTGCCGGGGCCGACCTTTACCGACGGCCTGGAACACATGCTCAAGGACGCCACGCAAAAATCCGGGCGCACCGCACGGGACGAGGCTGATGTGTTTGTGCGCAGTGCGCGGCCGACGTCGATCATCCAGCGTGCGGCAAATGTGGATGAAGTGGCCAACCTGGTGGCGTACATTGCTTCACCGCTGTCGTCTGCCACTACTGGTGCCGCGTTGCGGGTCGACGGTGGCGTGGTCGACAGCATGGCGATCTGATTTTTAATGTTCTGGAGTATTTATCGTGGCAACAGCGTCTTCTGTGATTGAAATCCCTGCGTCGGCGGACCAGGTCTGGAACCTGATCGGCGGCTTCAACAGCCTGCCTGACTGGCTGCCCTTTATCGCCAGGAGCGAGCCGGGCGAAGGCGGCCGCGTGCGCCACCTGCATACCGCTGATGGCGGCGAGATCGTCGAGCGGTTGCAGACTTTTGACAATGTGGCGCGCACCTACAGCTACACCATTGAACAGTCGCCGTTTCCGGTGAGCGCTTACCTTGCGACCTTGCAGGTTGAAGCCTTGACTGACGCGTCGGCAAAAGTGACCTGGTCCGGTGTGTTCACACCGGTTGCGGGCACCACGGACGCGGCGGTGGAGGAGCTCTTTACCGGCGTGTACGGCGATGGCCTGAAGGCCTTGCGCGCCAATTTTCCCGGCTGACGCCTATCGGGGGTGGGAGCTGCGCTAACGCTCAACAGCTCTCACACTCGACAGATAGGCATGGGCTGCGGCGACGGCCTGCGCAGGCGTTAACGCTGCCGTATCGAGCGTGAAGGGCGGGCTGTCCCAGGCTTCATACTCATGTGCCAGCACCGATGGCCATGTCGGCGGCAACAGTCCTGGAATATCGCCCTCACGGCTTTCCACTCTGCGCCGATGCTCCTGCCGATCAGAACACACCACCCGGATATCGATCAGTTCGACGCCCGCCGCCAGGGCCACGGCCCGCCAAGCCTCACGGCTTTCGCTTACCGGGTTCACACAGTCAGCGATCACCCGCTGGCCCACACGCACATTACTCAATGCCAGCGCATTCGCCACGCCGTAGCCTGCGGCACCCACATCGCCGGCCAGTGCACCAGACTCGCGCAGCGCTTGTTCGATCACATCGATGCGCAGATAAACCGCGCCGATCCGGCGTGCCAGCTCCCTGGCAATCGTGGTCTTGCCGGTGCCGGGCAGGCCGCTGAATACGATAAGCATGGTCCACCAATCCTTTTGTAGGAGCGAGCTTGCTCGCGAAAAACGTTAACGATAACGCGTAGCGCCAGGTAAAACCTGTTGCCCTTGCGCTTTTCGCGAGCAAGCTCGCTCCTACAGGGGTGGTAGAGTAGGGCTGCTCAGTTGACCACAGGACTGCCCATGACTTTACCCTTCGTGAAGATGCACGCCCACGGCGACGACTTCATCATCATCGACCGCCGTGGCCAGGATAACCCCATTACCCCGCAAATCGCCCGGCGCCTGGGGGACCGACATACCGGTATCGGTTTCAATCAGCTCGCCGTGATTCTCGACTGCGAAGACGCCGCCGCCCGCGTGCAATTCTGGAACACCGACGGCACGCCCCTGCAAACCTGCGGCAGTGCGACACGCGGCGTTGCTGATCGCCTGATGCATGAAACCGGCACCCACGCCATTGTGCTGCGCACCGACCGAGGTTTGCTGACATGCGTGCGCGTCAGTGGCCAGCGCGTCTCGATAGACATGGGGGCGCCTTCGTTGGAGTGGGCCGGCGTGCCGCTGTCCAGGGCGATGGACACCCGCGTGCTGCCTATCGACGGTGAGCCGGCTGCCTGCGGCATGGGCAACCCGCACTGCACGTTTTTCGTGGACGACATCGCCGTCGTCGATGTCCAGGCCATCGGACCGGCCCTGGAACGTCACCCGCTGTTTCCGGCCAGGACCAATGTGCATTTTGTCCAGGTGCTTGACCGCAACCGTATCCGCCTGCGCATCTGGGAACGTGGCGGTGGCGTGCCTTTAGGCTCCGGGTCGTGTTGCTGCGCGGCGGTGGTCAACGGGGTGCGGCGCGGGCTGCTCGATGACAAGGTAGAAGTCGAATGCGACGGCGGCACGCTGACGGTGCAGTGGGACGGGCAGGGCGGGGTGGTATTGACGGGCAGCGTCGAGCCGATCATGCAAGGTACGGCGTACTTGCCTGGAACGTCACGCTGAAGGTGGTGCCGCGCGTCGCGCAGGAGCTAACCGCCACATCGCCGCCGTGCACCCTGGCCAGTTCGCGCACGATATAAAGGCCCAGGCCCACGCTGCGCACATCGCTGCCCTGGTGGGTGCCGCGGGTCATGGGCTCGAACAGCCCGGCCAGCAACGTCTGCGGAATCGGCGCGCCGTAGTTGTGTACCGACACCTCAGCGCCCCAGGCACCCAGGCGCGAGGTGATGGTGACCGGCTGTAGCAGGTCGCCATAGGCCACGCTATTGGCGACGAGGTTGCCGATCACCTGCTGCACACGGTCGGCGTCCAAGCACGCGTTGCCAAGGCCCTGGGTTTGATGCACCAGCGTGGCACTGGGGAAGGCCACCCGCAGTTCGTCCACGGCGCGATGAATCACGTCGTGCAGATCCAGCGGTTGGGCCCTGATGGTGATGCCCTGGCCGACCCGGGCCTGGGTGAAGTCCAAAAGGTCGGCAATCATGCGCTGGGCGCGCTCGGACGACTGGTCGATATGCCCAAGCAACTGGAGTTCCTTGGGCGTGCGCTCGCCGCGTCGAAGAAAGTCCGACGCCATGCGGATCGCGCTCAGCGGGTTCTTCAAGTCGTGGCTGACAATCGCCACCATCTGTTCGGCGAACAACGCGCGTTGCTGGGCAATGGCATAGGCCTCGCTCAGTTCGGCCTGGGCCTGATGCAGGGCCCGTTCGGTGGCGGTTTTTTCTTCAAGCAGCGCTTCGGCCAGCTTGCGTGCGTTGAGCAGCTCGCGCTCGTACTTGTCGCGGTCGGTGGTGCCGAACAGCGCCAGGTCGTACACCACGCCCGCGGCCTGCTGGCGCTGACTGGCATTGAGCAGCACCGTGACTTTGTGCCCGTCGCGATGGCGAATGTCGAGCTTCACCTCGTTGACGCTGCCATGCATACGCAGCATCGGCGCCAGATGGGTCTGGTAGAAAATCCGTCCGCCCATGGTCAGCAGGTCTTGAAAGCGTTGCCCGATCAGTTGGGCTGCGTTGAGGCCGAGCCAGTCGCTCAAGCGCTGGTTGGCGTGCACAATCGTACCGTCTTGCCGGGTCATCGCCAGGGCACAGGCGGCGTTGTCGAACAGCGCGTCAGCCGGCATTGGCGATTGCCCAGGGCGCCAGAAACGTGTCCATCGCCGCGGCGCACGCCTGGGGCGCACTCATGTGCGGGCAGTGGCCGATGTTGTCCACCAGGTGATAGGTGTTGTTGGGCAGCACGGCATGCAGGTATTCGCCAACGGCCACGGGCGCGATCAAGTCGTCGCTCGACTGCAGGATCAATACGGGCGTGGTCAGGCCGATCACATCCTGGCGGTTGTCCGAAAGAAAGGTCACCCGCGCAAATTGCCTGGCGATGTCGGGTTCGGTGCGGCAGAAACTCGCGGTCAGTTCGGCGCTCAGTTCAGGTTGGTCCGGGGCGCCCATGATCACCGGCGCCATGCTGCCGGACCAGCCCAGGTAGTTGCTGTCGAGGGTGTCGAGCAGGTCGTCGATATCGTCGCGCTTGAAACCGCCGACATAGCCGTCGGTGTCGATATAGCACGGCGATGGGCCAATCATCACATGCGCCGCCACGCGCCCCGGGGCGAGACGGTCGGCAAGGGTGCCGATCATTGCGCTGACCGAGTGCCCCACCAGAATCACCGGGCCTTGGGCGTAGGCGTCGATAATTTCGTTGAGATCGCGGGCATAGCCGCCCAACGTCGCGTATTTGTCTTTATCGAACGCGCTGAGGTCCGACAGCCCGGCACCGACCAGGTCATACAGGACCACGCGAAAGCGTTCGAGAAAATGCGGCGCCAGGGCATTCCACATCGCCTGGTTGCAGCCAAAGCCATGGGAAAACACCAGGGTCGAAGCCCCTTGGCCCATCACACTGACGTTGTTGCGGTGACGTAGGTCCATGGCGTTCTCGTAGATGGCTTAGTGCTATGCGGCGTAGCGGCAGTTTAGAGAGTCGCGGGCCCTGGGTCACGCGCTTGCACGCAGATAGGGTAAAGTCGGCGCCTTCAGGAAGAAACTTCAGGTAACAATACATGATGGTGATGCTACGGCAATCAGTCTTGAGCGTGCTGGTTCTGTTACTGGCCAGTCTGTTGATCACCGCCAGGGCCGACACTTCGCCTATCGGCGTTGCGCTTGACCAGCGCGTCATTGACCTGACCAACACCCTCGACGCGGACAGCGTCCAGCGCCTCAAGCAGCAACTGGCCGACCTGGAGCAGCGCAAAGGCGCGCAAGTCGCCGTATTACTGGTGCCCAGCACCGGTGATACCGCCATCGAGGACTATGCCAACCAACTGTTCCGCGCCTGGAAGCTGGGGCGCAAGGACGTCGACGACGGCATCCTGCTGGTGGTGGCCAAGAACGATCACACCTTGCGCATCGAGGTGGGGTACGGGTTGGAAGGCACGGTCACCGACCTGCTGGCCCATCGCATCATCGAAGAGCGCATTACGCCGGCGTTTCGCCAGGGCGACTTTGCCGGCGGTGTTCAACAGGGCGTGGACGCGCTGACCGTGCTGGTGGACGGCGGCGACTTGCCCAAAGTGGCCGAGCGCGGGATCAACCCGCAATTCATCGCGCTGTTGGCGGCGTTTGTGCTGGGTGGCCTGCTGGGTGCGCTGCTCGCCGCTGGTAAATTGCATTGGCGCAAGGCTTTGATCGCCGCAGTGGCGGCCACGCTGTTGCTGACGCTGCTGGGCGGAGGTCAGGAATGGCCGATGTTTCTGTTTATCATACCGTTCACCTTGTTGATCGGCGGTGCCCTGTTTGGCGCATTGTGGCAGGTGCGGGCGCTGTTCTACGGCGTGATCGGGTTGTTGGTCTATATTGCCGCCCTGGTGGTGGCGGACCGCTACGTGGACGTCAGTTTCATCCACTGGTTGCTGTGGCCGGTATGCGTGTTGGTGGTGCTGGGGTTGTACCTGGTGCTGCTGCTGATCATGCGGCAAACCTGGCGAACCAGCCGCACCGGTTTTATCGTGCGCCTGGTGGCGGCGGTCGTGGTGTATGGGGTGGCCGGGCTGGTGATCGATCACGGCCGCGACGGTTGGCTGCTGGCGTTCCCTATCGCGTCGTTCGTGGCGTTGATTCTTTTCGGCAAGGTCGGCGAGGGCTCGGGGTCTGGGTCGGGCGGTGGCTCCGGTTCGAGCTCCAGCGGTTCCAGCTCCAGCAGCAGCTCGTCCGGTGGGGGTGGTTCCAGTGGTGGCGGCGGGGCGTCGGGGAGTTGGTAACGGGGTAGAAGACGCCACTGAGATCCAAATGTGGGAGGGGGCTTGCCCCCGATAGCGGTGGTTCAGTCAATACCTACAGTGACTGACACACCGCCATCGGGGGCAAGCCCCCTCCCACAGTTTTGACCGAGTTGGGCATGCCAGGTTGGCTGGTTGCAGCTCGCTCACAACCTACTGAGACTCTGTATCAAACCCCACTCACCAACTTCCCGCCATCCATCCGGCGCTTATACGCACTGTCCCGACTCGCCAACCAGAAGTACAACGGCGACGTCACCACCAACCCCACCACCCACGACAGGTCCGCGCCGTTGATGTGTTCGGAGATCGGCCCTACGTACAGCGGCGTGTTCATGAACGGAATCTGCACCGCGATGCCCACCGCATACGCCAGCAGAGCCTGGGGGTTGTACTTGCCGTAGATGCCGCCGTCCACGCGGAAGATCGAGGCGATGTCGTATTGGCCTTTGTGGATCGCGTAGAAGTCGATCAGGTTGATCGCGGTCCACGGCACCAGCACTACGAGCAGCACCAGCACCATGTCGACGAAGTGGCCGATGAAGTCCTTGGAGGCGAACACCGCCGCAATCGCACAGGCGACCAGCACCACAATCGAGATCACCGCGCGGCTTTTCGCCGTGGGGATCCAGCGGTAGGCGAAGGTCTGCACCAGGGTGATGATCGACAGCACCGCGCCGTACAGGTTGAGGGCGTTGTGGCTGATCACGCTGAGCAGAAACAGCACCAGCATCAAGGGGCCGATGGAGCCGGTGGCGAGTTTGACCGCCTCCATGGTGTCCATGCCGACGGGCGTGGCGAGCACGGCGACGGCGCCGAAGATGAAGGCCAGGCTCGAACCCAGGGCCGAACCCAGGTAGGTGGTCCAGAAGGTGGCGGCGACGGGCACATCGGCCGGCAGATAGCGCGAGTAATCCGAGACGTACGGCGCAAAGGCGATCTGCCACAGCGCGGCCAGGGACACGGTGGCCAGCCAACCGGAAATGTTGAAGCTGCCACGGGTCAAAAAGTCGCTGGTCTGCACATGGGTAAAGATGTAGCCGAAGCCCAGCACGATGCCGGCACCGAGTACCCAGGTGCCGATACGGTTGAGCACATGAATGAAGCGATAGCCGATGATGCCGATGACCCCGGAGCCGATGGCGCCGATCACGATGCCAACCGGCACCGGTACCGCATCGACCACGCCGTGCAGGGACTTACCGGCCAGCACAATGTTGGAGGCGAAGAAGCCGATGTACATCACGCCGGCAATCACCACCACCAACAGCGCACCGAGGGAGCCGAACTGGGCACGGCTCTGGATCATCTGCGGAATGCCCATCTGCGGGCCCTGGGCCGAGTGCAACGCCATCAACACACCGCCGACCAAGTGGCCGACCAGAATGGCGACGATGCCCCACACCAGATTGAGGTGGAACAACTGCACCCCCAGGGCGCCGGTGACGATCGGCAGCGGTGCGATGTTGCCGCCGAACCACAGGGTGAACAGGTCTCTTACCTTTCCATGGCGATCTTCCGGGGGCACGTATCCAATCGTGTGTTTTTCGATAAGCGGGGCGGAGGATGTTGCAGTGGTAACCATGACGAGCTCCAAGGCAAGGTGAGTACGTGGACGTACTTCGCTGTGCGCAGCAACGGCGGCGCTTTGTTGTTGCAGCGATCATCTGCAATGGACACGGGGAGGTAAATTAGTAAGTTTGTTGCTACAGACCTTAAAAAAAGTATCTCGCGGTGATTTTTGCTCCGGTATGTTGCATGGGCTCGGATCGATAAAAAAAGCCGGCTTTTCCTGCACTGGTCTGGGGCAAAACACCCTGTTTTTCGGAGGCCCGATGGCTGCCTACAACCTGCGCCAACTCAGATATTTCGTCACCACGGCCGAATGCGGCAGCGTCGCCGAGGCGTCGCGCAAGCTGTATATCGCGCAGCCGTCGGTTTCCACGGCGATCAAGCAGTTGGAAGACAGTTTCGGCGTGCAGCTGTTTATCCGGCATCACGCCCAGGGCGTGTCCCTGACCCCCAGCGGCGCGCGGTTCTATCGCAAGGCGCTGGAGCTGTTGCGCGTGGCCCATGAGTTCGAACAGAACGCCTTGGCGGACAATGATGTGGTGGCCGGACAGATCGATATCGGCTGCTTTGAAACCGTGGCACCGCTGTACCTGCCGCGCCTGATCGCCGGCTTCAAGGCGCGTTGGCCGGGAGTGGAGATCCGTATTCGCGATGGTGAGCAACAGGAGCTGGTACAGGCGCTGACCGCCGGCACCATCGATGTGGCGATGCTGTTCGAGCACGACCTGGGCGGCTCCATCGAAACCACGCCGCTGATGCCGCCGCAGCAGCCGTACGCGTTGTTGCCGGCCGATCATCGCTTTGCCCGGCAGGCCAAAGTGTCGTTGGCGGACCTGGTACTGGAACCGATGATCCTGCTGGACGTGCTGCCCAGTCGGACCTACTTCGTGAGCATCTTTGAAGAACGCGGGTTGACGCCGAATATCGTGTTCAGCTCGCCGTCCATCGAGATGGTGCGCGGGATGGTGGGGCGTGGGTTCGGGTTTTCGATCCTGGTGACCAAGCCGTTCAGCGAGTACACCTATGATGGGCAGCAGGTGGTGTGTATTCCGTTGGTGGAAACCGTCACCGGCTCCGGGTTGTCGGCCGTGTGGCTCAAGCGCGCACCGTTGACCAAACCGGTGCAGTTGTTCGTCGATTACTGCCGCGAAGAGTTGGCGCGATTACTCGGGTAAAAACACAAGGTCCAATGTGGGAGGGGGCTTGCCCCCGATAGCGGTGGTTCAGCCAACTTATCTGTAGCTGACCCACCGTAATCGGGGGCAAGCCCCCTCCCACATTTGATTTGTAGTGCATTCAGAGGCGGATGGCGTCGAGCATCCGCTGCAACATCGCATCGCAACCCTTGAGCTGTTCCAGGCTGACAAATTCATCCGGCTTGTGCCCCTGGTCCATGCTCCCCGGCCCGCACACCACGGTGGGAATGCCGACTGCATCAAACAGCCCGCCCTCGGTGCCAAACGCCACGGTGCCGAACTCCCTGGAACCGCAAAACGCCGCAATCAACTCGGCGGCCTGGCTGCGCTCATCGGTGACCAAGCCCGGGTAGGCCGACAACTCGGTGAACCGGATCGAGCTCTGCCGGCTCACGGCCTGCATGCGCGGCAGTACCTTTTGCATGGCGTAGGCTTGCAACGCCTCGGCCACTTCACCCGGGTCCGTCGAGGGCAGGGCACGTACTTCAAAATCAAACCGGCAATCGGCCGGCACGATATTCAGGGCCTTGCCGCCGCTGATCACTCCGGTCTGCACGGTGCTGAACGGCGGATCGAAGCGCGGGTCCTGGCGTGCGCGCAAGCGTTGGCCGATGCGCCCCAGTTCGCCGATCAACTCGGCGGCATGCTCGATCGCATTCACACCGGACGGTGCATACGCCGAGTGACACGCCTCGCCATGCACCTCGCAGCGCATCGCCAGCTTGCCCTTGTGGCCGAGCACGGGTTTGAGCTCGGTCGGCTCGCCGATAATGCATAGCAGCGGTTTTACCGGCCGTTGTTCCAGCACGCCAAGCAGCGAACGCACGCCGAGGCAGCCGACTTCTTCGTCGTAGGACAGGGCGATGTGCACCGGCAGGCGCAACGGCGCCTCGATCAGTTCCGGCACCAGCGCCAGCACGCAGGCGATATAGCCCTTCATGTCGGCGGTGCCACGGCCATACAGCTTGCCGTCACGCTCGGTCAGTTGAAACGCTGGCAGGGTCCAGGGCTGCCCATCCACCGGCACCACGTCGGTGTGCCCCGACAGCACAATGCCGGGCAGTTCCACCGGGCCGATGCTGGCGAACAGGTTGGCCTTGCTGCGCGATTCGTTGTAGATCAACTCACTGGCCACGCCGAAGCCCGCCAGGTAATCGCGCACAAATTCGATCAACTGCAGGTTGGATTCGCGGCTGGTGGTATCGAACCCCACCAGGGTCTGCAGCAGTTCGCGGCTGCGGCTCATCGCTCGTCCCCGGCCACGCCGTAGCCCGGCGAGCGGTCGGGGGCGAGGGCGCGGTCGATGTAGTCCTGCACTTGCGGGCGGTAGGCGTCCCAGAGTGTTTGCAGTTCGCCGATGGGCGCTTCATCGGCCCAATCCACGCGCAAGTTGATGATCGGCCAGGTCAGCTCGCCCACCACCACCAGCGCAGCCGAATGCACTGGACCTGCTTCGCCGCCGGCGGCGATGGCGGCATGCATGGCCGCGAGCAAGCGGTCGGCCAATTGGCCTTCGCCGTGCTCGAAAGCCTGGACCATCGCTTCGATCACCCCCCGGTCAGCGAGCATATTGCCCGCCGCTACGCACTGTTCGCCCGACACGGCGTTGTGGGTGCCCAGGGTTTCGCTGCCGCTGAAATGCACGCTGCGGCCCAGGTGATCGATCGCGGTCAATTGCCGATATTGGCTGTAGCCGTTGCGCGTCAAGGCGGTGTCGATGGCATCGGCAGGCGTGAGGCCTTGCTCGAGCAAATCGAGCACGTCGGGGCCGAGGGCCGGCAATGTGATGTTTTGTGTAGCGACCGCGCCCACACCGGGGCGCAGCCATGGGCAGCGGGCGCCCACGGCGATGCTCGATGAGCTGATGGCGATGCCCAACTGGCCGGTGTCCGCGCAGCGGCCGACGATTGAAAAGGTCATGGGTGGCTCCTTATTCGGGAATAACCGCGATCACGTCGATTTCCATCAGCCACTGCGGCTGGCCCAGGGCCGAGACCACCAGCCCGGTGGAGATCGGGAACACGCCCTTGAGCCACTTGCCGACTTCCTGATACACCGGTTCGCGGTAGCGCGGGTCGATCAGGTAGGTGGTGGTCTTGACGATATGCGACAGATCCGAGCCCGCCTCCTCAAGCAGCTGCTTGACGTTTTTCATCGCCTGTTCGGCCTGGGCCCGCGGGTCACCAAGGCCCACCAGTTGGCCTTCGAAATCCGTGCCCACCTGGCCACGCACATACACGGTGTTACCGGCGCGCACGGCCTGGCACAGGTCGTTGTCCAGGCTCTGGTTAGGGTAGGTTTGCTTGGTGTTGAACATGCGAATACGGGTGTGAGTAGGCATTGTAAAAACTCCGGCAAGGGGATCAGGCGCTGACAGGGGACGGGCGAACCAGCGAGGCGGGCGCGCGGTACTCAAGGTATTGACGCTGGATGGCGATGTGGTCCGCCACGTACTTGGCGTCGTGCCACACCCCCCAGATAAACGACGAGCCACGGCGCGACTGCCATGGCAGTCCCAGGAAATAAATCCCGGCCTCGCTGGAGACGCCGCGCTGGTGCCGGGGCTTGCCGGCCGCATCGAACGCATCCACCTGGAGCCAGCTGTAGTCCACGGCAAACCCGGTGGCCCAGATGATCGAGGTGATGCCGGCCTGGGCCAGGTCCAGTTCCAGGATCGGCTGCTGGATGCAGTCGGCATCCGGGAACACGCGGCGGGCTTCGGGCTCCAGGGGCAGGTCGAGGCCGTTGCGCTCGATGTAAGCGTCGGCTGCATCCAGCAGGGCCAGGTAGTTCTCATCGCCACGGGCCAGGTTGTCCACCAGGTTGGCTTGGAACGTAGCCACGTTGCCATTGAAGGAGTGAGTGAGGCCGACCAACGTCATGCCTTGCTGGGCCAGCTCACGAAAATCAATGGTCTTGCCGCCGTGGGCACCGCTGACGGCGATGGTCACGTGCTCACGGCCAGGTTTCATCGCCGCCTGGTCCCACTCGCCCAGTACCCCCAGCCACCAGCAGAAATCGCGGTTGCGATAAGCGCGCGGCGGGCGGTCATGGGCGCCGACCGACAGGTACACCTGGCGACCGGCGCGCTGCAATTCATCGGCGATCTGCACCCCGGAAGAACCGGCACCCACCACCAGCACGGCACCTGCCGGCAATTGCGCGGGGTTGCGATAGTCGGCGGAATGGATCTGGTGCAGCGCAGTGTCTTTTGGCGCGATGGCCGGGATCACCGGCTTCTGGAACGGCCCCGTGGCGGCCACCACGCGGTTGGCTTCGATCACGCCTGCGCTGGTGTGCACGGTAAAGCCCGGGCGACCTTCGTTGCGCACCACCGACGTGACTTCCACGCCCGTGCGAATCGGCGCATTGAACTTGCGTGCATACGCTTCGAAGTAATCCGCTACGCGCTCCTTCGGCGCGAAGCCATCGGGCGCGACGTCATCGAATTCCAGACCCGGGAAACGGTCATGCCAGGCCGGCCCGTTGGCGACCAGCGAGTCCCAGCGCCCGGTACGCCAGCGCTCGGCGATGCGGCTGCGCTCGAGCACCAGGTGCGGCACGCCGTGCTTGCTCAAGTGTTCGCTCATGGCCACGCCGGCCTGGCCGGCGCCCACCACCAGGGTGTCTGTTTTTGTTATTGCTTGGGTCATGTGTCTGTCCTTGCGTAATGCAGTTGGATTCAGCTTGGGCATGACTTCAAGGCTAGGGGGAGGGTGGTTTTTAATAAAATATTATTAAGCTGGGAAGTGAGCATAAATATCGGATGCAGAGCGGGGGAGGTTAACGGGTGCGCCATAGTCCAATGTGGGAGGGACAAGCTCCCTCCCACATTTTTGGATCTAGAACTCCCCGGAGTATTTCACCGCCGCCGCCGCCCGCGTCGTCACCTTCAAGCTGCGCAGCAACGACGACACATGAATGCGCACGGTAAACGGTGAAATATCCAGTGCCTTGGCGATTTCCTTGTTGGTCTTGCCCTGGGCAATCAGGCGCAGCACGTCCTGCTGGCGCGGGGTGAGCGTATGGGTGTCGAGCGGCAGCAGGCCGGAGGGGGCGAACCTGACCAGCACTTCACCGTCGCGGATCGCCAGCAGCGCGTGGCCGATTTCGTCGGGGGCGATGTTCTTGCCGATAAAGCCGTCGACGCCCAGGGCCATGACCTGTTCGATCAGCGCCGGATCATCCACCATCGAGACCACGATCAACGTGGTACGCCGCAGTTGCCGGCGCAGGTCGGCGAGCTGGCTGATGCAGGTCAGGCCGGGAAAGCGCAGGTCGAGGATCAGGGTGTCGATGTCGCCTGGGTCGAGCAGCAACCCATGCACCGCGTCCAGGTCGCCGGCTTCCTGTACCCGGGCCTCGGGCAGCAGGCGCTGCACGGTGCGCGCCATGGCTTCGCGAAACATCGGATGGTCGTCGGCGATAATAATCCGGCCGGTCATGGTGAGCTCCTTGCTGGGCATGGCTGTGTGCAGGCATGCTGTTTTATTATCGGGCCCAATGCCCGCCTCGCTCGTACAAAGGGCCAGGGCTATGACAACAAGGACGTAACCCATGGGGCTCGAGACCAACTCCGAACTCGACCAGGCGAACCTGCGCATTGTGGTGGCAACCATCGCCATTGTGTATATAGGCGTGCTGGGCTTTTTGCCCGGGCATTCGGTGGACACTTACTGGCCGGTGCTCCTGTATATCTTCCTGTTCCTGCTGGCGTCCATTGCCTTGCGCCAGGTGATCGCGCGTTGGCCCGGGCATTACCCGGCGCGGCGGATTTTCGGCATGCTCCACGACTATACCGGCACTTCGTTTGGGCTGGTGGTGGGCGGTGAGGCGGCGTTGCCACTGTATGCGGTGATGGTGTGGGTCAACCTGGGCAACGGCATGCGCTATGGGTCGCGCTACCTTGCGATTGCCACGGGGCTGGCGTTGTTGGCGCTGTTGATGGTGTACCAGCTCACGCCGTGGTGGCAGGCACAGCCGTTCATGGTGCTGATGCTGATGATCACCAGCACGGTGATTCCGATCTACGCGCATATCCTGCTGGAGCGTACGCGCAAGGCCTCCGAACAAGCCATCGCCGCCAACCTGGAAAAATCCCGTTTTCTCGCCCAGGCCAGCCATGACCTGCGCCAGCCGATCCACTCCATCGGCCTGTTCACCGCCTGCCTGCGCGAAGCCCGCCTGGGCGATGACGAACGGCGGCTGGTGGACAATATCGATCGCTCGCTGCTCAACGTGTCGCAGTTGTTCCGTTCCATTCTCGACCTCTACACCCTGGACAACGGGCGTCTGCAGCCCAAATACCAAGTGATCCATCTGGGCGATTTTCTCGCCGACCTGGTACGCCAGAACGCCGAAGCCGCACGCTGGGCGGGCGTGGAGTTGCGCTTGCGACCCTGCGCCCACTGGGTGCTGGTGGATCCGGGGATGCTGGCGACCATGGTGCAAAACCTGCTCTCCAATTGCTTCAAGTATGGCGCGCAACGGCCAGTGCTGATCGGTGTGCGTATTCGCGATAACCGCCTGGTGGTAGAGGTGCATGACCAGGGCCGGGGGATTGCAGGGGAGCATCTGGCGAAGGTCTTCGAAGAGTTCTATCGCGTGCGCCAACTGCGCGACAAGGACGTCGAAGGCGTCGGCCTGGGGTTGTCCATCGTCAAGCGCCTGGGGCAGTTGATGGGGCTGCAGGTGAGCCTGCGCTCGCGGGTAGGCCGGGGCACGTCGGTAAGTCTGCATGGCCTGGCCCCGGCCCCTGCGCCGGCTCAACCGGTATCGCGTGACGATGCACGCCAGGCCGGCCTGCTCAGCGGTTTGAAAGTGTGCCTGGTCGAAGATGACCACAATGTGCTGCTGGCCACCCAGGCGCTGCTCGAGCGCTGGGGCTGCGAGGTGCAGGCCGAGTCCACGGGGCAGGACCTGGTCAGCGACTGCGACATCATCGTCGCCGACTATGACCTGGGCAACCACGCCACCGGCATCGAATGCATCGACCACCTGCGCCGGCAACGCGGCTGGGCGGTGCCGGCGCTGATCCTCACCGGGCACGACGTGGAGAAAATCCAGGCTGCGTTGCACGACCGTCAGATCGCCATTCTGTCCAAACCGGTGCGCCCTGCAGAACTGCGCGGCGCCTTGCGTGAGCTCAGCCAGGAAAAAACTATTGTGTGAACGGCGTCAACCCATTGCCCCGCGCACCCTTGGGCATGCAATAGGCCGCGGGTTTCATCAGGCCAAAGCTGGCAATCGCAAACGCGCCGCCGCTGGCACCGCTGGGCACCGAGCAGTTGTACTCGCCGGAGGCGGTGTTGACCACGTAGTAGGTGGTCATGGAGTCGCTGCGTACATTGGAGATGCGTTTGACCGGTTCGCCCAGGTTGGTCTCCGAGAGTTTCTTGAGATGGTCTTCGGTGGGTTTGATATTGCTGCAACCGGCAACGCTGATGATCAAGGCACCGAGCAGGGCAAGGCGCGTCACAGGGGAGGGGAGTTTCATAATGCTTCTTCCTTGGGATTGTTTTGGTTTTTCCAGCGCGCAACGACCCTTCGCGCATTGAGTGCGCGGTGTTGGCTGAGCGTTGGAAGTGCCGGGGAATATAGCGCCGGGGGAAGCGCGGGTCGATTAGCACACATGGGCTAATGGCATATTGAAATCAAGGAAGGGAGAAGGCTGTGTTGCAGATAAAACGAGCTACGCCAGAGGATGCCGACAGCGCGTTTGAGATTCGTCGTGAGGCTATTCTCGGCCAATGCATCGGTGCCTACACCGCAGAGCAAATGGCGCTCTGGACGCGTGGCAGTGCGAGTGATGGTTACAGCGTGCTGATGGAAAAACGCTTCTACCTGGGCTGTGTGAACGGCGAGCCAGTCGCCACCGGCATGCTCGATCTTGCCAACAATGAAGTCGGCGCCTTGTTTGTACGCCCCGCATTCACCGGGCGGGGGTATGGCAACGCAATGCTCGACCACCTGGAGACGGTCGCGCGTCATCTCGCCGTTGAAGAGGTGGTATTGGATGCGACGCTCAATGCGGTGAGTTTCTACAGGGCGTGCGGCTATGTGGGGGATGAGCAGGCGGTGTATCACTCGCCGTCGGGGTTGGTGTTGGCGTGTGTGCCGATGGTCAAGCGCCTGCGGCTGATGAGTGAGTCTTGAACCAAATGTGGGAGGGGGCTCTCCCTCATCGAGAGCCCCCTCCCACAGGGATTTCAGCGGTTCAGGAACGCCAGCAGGTCTTCATTGAGTTGTTGGGTATGGGTAGCGGCAAACCCGTGGGGCGCGTCCTTGTACACCTTCAGTTGTGCGCCCCTGATCATCTCGGCCGCGACCTTGCCGGTGGTTTCGAACGGCACGACCTGGTCACCGTCGCCGTGGATGACCAGGGTCGGCACGTCGATGCTGGCCATGTCCGGGCGGAAGTCGGTCTGCGAGAACGCGGTCACGCAGTCCACGGTGGATTTGAGCGAGGCCTGCAGGGCGATCTGCAGGGTCTGGGTGAGCACACCGTCCGAGACTTTCTGGCCCTTGTTGAGGCCGAAGAATGGCGTGTTGAAATCGCTGATGAACTGCGCGCGATCCTTCAGCAGGCCGGCCTTGATGCCGTCGAATACGTCGTCGGGCACGCCCTGTGGGTAGTCGTCCTTCTGGCCGAAGATCGGCGTCACGGCGCCGAGCAGCACCAGGCCGGCGACCCGTGCGCTGCCATGGCGCGCGATGTAGCGGGCCACATCGCCGCCGCCCATGGAGAAGCCCACCAGGGTCACGTCCTTGAGGTCCAGGTGTTCGATCAATTGGGCGATATCGTCAGCGAAGGTGTCGTAGTCGTTGCCGGTCCACGGCTGGTCCGAGCGACCAAAGCCCCGGCGGTCGAACGCGAGGGTGCGAAAGCCTCGGCTGCTCAGGTATTCCATCTGGTATTCCCACATGTCGGCATCCAGCGGCCAGCCGTGGCTGAACAACACGGGCTTGCCGCTGCCCCAATCCTTGAAATAGATCCGGGTACCGTCTTTGGCAACGAATGTGCTCATCTGAAACTCCTTTGTCTGCATGAAAACAGTGAGTTGAAAATCCGCATGGGCTTACGTCTCGAAAGCTTGCACCAAACGCCGCCGCGCGGCTTGTATGGACGTGCTCGGTTGAACGTTTCAGCGGCCAGGCGTGTCCACCGAGCTCTTCCGTCAGATCATACAGGTGAACGAAATGGCCAGGACTTACAGCTACGCCGCTCGGGACTCCAAGGATTCGCTCAAGCCCTTTACCTTCGAGCGCCGCGCCCCCGGCGCGGATGACGTACAGATCGACATCCTGTATTGCGGCGTGTGCCATTCCGACCTGCACACCGCCCGCAACGAGTGGAACAACACCCTTTATCCTTCGGTGCCCGGCCATGAAATCGTCGGCCGTGTGACGGCGGTCGGCGCCAATGTGAAGACATTCAAGGTGGGTGACCTGGCCGGTGTCGGCTGCATGGTCGACAGCTGCCAGCACTGCGCGTCCTGTGCCGAGGGCGATGAGCAATATTGCGAGAATGGCTTCACCGGCACCTATAACGGGCCGCTGTTCGGCGGCGAAAACACCTACGGTGGCTATTCCGACAACATCGTCGTCAAGGCGCAGTTCGTGCTGCGCATTTCCCACGACGACACCAACCTGGCGGCGGTGGCGCCTTTGCTGTGTGCCGGGATTACCACCTATTCGCCGCTGCATCACTGGAAGGTCGGCCCGGGTAAAAAAGTCGGGGTGGTCGGCCTCGGCGGGCTTGGGCACATGGCGGTGAAGATTGCCCATGCCATGGGGGCTCATGTGACGCTGTTCACCACTTCACCGAACAAGCGCGAAGACGGCCTGCGCCTGGGGGCTGATCAGGTGGTGGTGTCGAAGAACGCGGATGAAATGGCCAAGGTTGCCAACAGCCTGGACTTCATTCTCAACACCGTCGCTGCGCCGCATAACCTGGATGCCTTCATCAGCCTGCTCAAGCGCGACGGCACCATGACCCTGGTCGGCGCGCCTGACAGCCCGCACCCGTCGCCTGCGGTGTTCAACCTGATCTTCAAGCGCCGCAGCCTGGCGGGTTCGTTGATCGGGGGGATTCAGGAAACCCAGGAGATGCTCGATTTCTGTGCCAGGCACGGGATTGTTTCGGATATTGAGATGATCGATATTCAGGGGATCAATGAGGCGTATGAGCGGATGCTCAAGGGGGATGTGAAGTATCGGTTTGTGATTGATATGGAGAGTTTGAAGAAGGAGAGTCGTGTGGCTTGAGCGCAAGTGCGGCGGCCTTGGAGTCGACCGGTATCTTTTGCCGATCCGAGGTCCAAATGTGGGAGGGGGCTTGCCCCCGATGGCGGCCTCTGGGCTGGCCAGTATCTTGGATCAGACCGAGTACATATCCATTATTTAGGTAACGGCCACTTAGGGTTCCGCTTTTACAGCGGCTCACTTTTGAACAGCGCAAAAGTAAGCAAAACGCTCTTGCCCCACCACTCGGCACCTCGCTCATGCTCGGTGTGCCCTCACTCCGGCTTGAATCCGTGGGCCGCCGCAATGGGCCATCCCTGGCCCAGTGCGGCTAACCCGGCGTCCTGCCGGGTTAC
>NZ_CVTN01000054.1:76562-76804 GCF_900004915.1 Pseudomonas sp. 31 R 17 | reverse complement strand
CCAGTGCGGCTAACCCGGCGTCCTGCCGGGTTACCCACGGATTCAAGCCTGCGTTCGGCCAGCGTGGTTTAACGGGGCGCCTGAGATCAAAAGCCAGATCAAGAGCGGCTCGCTTCGCATCGTGGTTACGGGGGGCGCGGCTGCTTTGTGTAGGAGCGAGCTTGCTCGCGAAAAACGTCAACGATAACGCGTGCTTCCTGAATCAACGCGGCGCCTGTGAGTTTTTCGCGAGCAAGCTCGCT
>NZ_CVTN01000054.1:76297-76512 GCF_900004915.1 Pseudomonas sp. 31 R 17 | reverse complement strand
CGAGCTTGCTCGCGAAAAACGTCAACGATAACGCGTGCTTCCTGAATCAACGCGGCGCCTGTGAGTTTTTCGCGAGCAAGCTCGCTCCTACAGATGGCGGTGTACGTAAGCCCGCGTATCTACGATGCGAAGCGAGCCGCTCTTGCTTTTGATCTTAGGCGCCCCGTTAAACCACGCTGGCCGCAATTCGATATTGATGTGGGGGGTAAACCGGC
>NZ_CVTN01000054.1:58781-76247 GCF_900004915.1 Pseudomonas sp. 31 R 17 | reverse complement strand
GAGCCTGGGCGAGGTGCCGAGTGGTGGGGCAAGAGCCCTTTTGGTTACTTTTGGGGCTCTTTTCCAAAAGTGACCCGCTGTAAAAGCGGAACCCATAGCAGCCGTTACCGCAGAAACGGATATGTACCCGGTCCAACCCAACATCCCGGCCACGCCCACCCCCGACTGACGGCTATTGTCAGAAATTTCCCACAGGAGTACAAATGTACTCCATGACAACCCTGACCCCCCGCCGTACCGCCATCCTGACCTTCATCCGCGACCGCATCGCGCAGCAAGGCCAGCCCCCCAGCCTCGCCGAGATCGCCGAGGCGTTCGGCTTTGCCTCGCGCAGCGTCGCCCGCAAGCATGTGGTAGCCCTGACCGAAGCCGGCTTTATCGAAGTCAACCCCAACCAGGCCCGTGGTATTCGCCTGCTCAATCAACCGCCGCGCCCGGAATGGCTGGACATCCCGGTGCTCGGTCGTGTGGCCGCGGGCCTGCCCATCGGGGCGGATGCCGAAGTGCACAATCGCCTGCAACTGGACCCCGCCACCTTCGCCAAAAGCCCGGACTACCTGCTGCGTGTGCAGGGCGATTCGATGATCGAGGACGGTATTCTCGATGGCGACCTGGTGGGCGTGCGGCGCAGTGCCGAGGCCTTGAACGGGCAGATTGTGGTGGCGCGCCTGGACGGTGAAGTTACCATCAAGCGTTTCGAGCGCACGGGCGACAAGGTGCGCCTGCTGCCGCGCAACCCGGCGTATCAGCCTATCGTGGTCGGGGCCGATCAGGACCTGGCTATCGAAGGGGTGTTCTGCGGCCTGGTGAGGCAAGGCTGATGGGCGCCGTGGTTGCCCTGGACTCGCTGTTCAATGGCGGGCGAGTCTGGAAGGGCCGGCCCGCCGCGCCACCGGCCAGTGTGCATCCCACGGGGCTGGCGGCGCTGGACGCGGTGCTGCCCAGCGGCGGCTGGCCGGAGGCGGCCTTGAGTGAAATCCTGATGGCCCGGGACGGCGTGGGCGAACTGCAACTGGTGCTGCCGACCCTGGCGCGCTTGTCGGCGCTGGGCGAGCGCATTGTGCTGGTGGCGCCGCCCTACACGCCGTACCCCCACGCCTGGCAGAACGCCGGGGTGGATGTGCGCCAGCTCGCGGTGATCCAGGCCCAGGAGCGCGATGCGCTGTGGGCGGTGGAACAATGCCTGCGCTCGGGCAGTTGCGGCGCGGTGTTGTGCTGGCCGCACAAGGCCGATGACCGGGCCTTGCGCCGTTTGCAGGTGGCGGCGGAAACCGGGCAGACCCTGGCGTTTGCCTGGCGCTCCTTGAGTGAGGCGATCAATCCATCGCCGGCCGCCTTGCGCCTGGCGGTCGAGGCAAGGCCGGCACAAGTGCGCGTGCTCAAATGCCGGGGCGGCCTGGCCCACCCGGCGCCGATTGCCCTGGCGGGGCATTGAGGTTGCCATGCGCTGGGTCTGTATTGTTTTCCCGCAATTGGCGCTGGACGCCGTGCTGCGTGCCCATCCCGAGCCCGATCAGCCGCTGGCACTGCTGGCCGGTACGCCACAGCGGCGCGTGCTGCAAACCGTCAATGCCGCCGCCCGTGCCCTGGGGTTGCGTCCCGGCCAGTCGCTGACGGCGGCGCATGCGCTGACCAAGGCCTTTGCCTGTGCTGAATACGACCCGCTGGACATCGAGCGCTGCCAGCAATTTCTGGCCGCCTGGGCCTACCGCTTCAGTTCCCAGGTCAGCGTGTATTACCCGCGTGCCTTGCTGTTCGAGATCGAGTCGAGCCTGGGCCTGTTCGGGCCCTGGCCGCAGTTCGAAGCGCGCTTGCGCCAGGAGTTGACCGAGCTGGGCTTTCGGCACCGCATCGTCGCCGCGCCCAATCCAGCGGCGGCGCGGGTGTTGGCTAATCGTTACGATGGCCTGGCGGTGGCGGATGACAGCGCCTTGATGCAGGCCCTGGCGCCGCTGCCGGTCGACCGCGCCGGGATTGACCCACAGGCCGCCACCGCCTTGTCGCGCATGGGCCTGCGCACGTTGGCCCAGGTGCAGGCGCTGCCCCGGCATACCCTGGCGCGGCGCTTTGACGCCAGCCTGCTCAAGCACCTCGACGCCCTGACCGGGCAGCGGCCATTGGCCCTGTGTTTCTATCAGCCGCCGGACCGGTTCGATGTGCGCATCGAGTTGAATTTCGACGTGCAATCCCACCAGGCCTTGCTGTTTCCCTTGCGCCGCCTGACCGCTGACTTGTCCGCCTTCCTGTGCGGGCGTGACAGTGGCGTGCAGCGTTTCGACCTGCACCTGGAGCATGCCCAGGCGCCCGACAGTGTGATCAAGGTCGGCCTGCTGAGTGCCGAGCGCGAGCCCTCGATGCTGTTCGAACTGGCCCGTGGACGCCTGGAACAGGTGCAAGTCACGGCACCGGTGCGCGGGTTTCGCCTGGTGGCCCAGGACTTGCCGGTGTTCGTGCCGCAGCGCCAGGACCTGTTCGACGACCGCCCGCAACAGACCCTGCCCTGGGAGCAATTGCGCGAACGCCTGCGCGCACGCCTGGGCGATGAAGCGGTGCAGGGCCTGCGCTTTCACGCCGACCATCGCCCTGAATGCGCCTGGCAAACCGCCGTTGACCCCCGTCCATGCCCGACCTTGAACAAGGTGCGGCGCCCTGGCTGGTTATTGCACCAGCCGACCTTGCTGGCCGAGCAGGGCGTACAGATCCTGATGGGGCCGGAACGCATCGAATCCGGCTGGTGGGACGGCGCCGATATCCGCCGCGACTATTACCTCATCCAGACCCGCACCGGCCAGCAAGGCTGGGCCTACCGCACGGTGGGGCAACAGGATGGATTGTGGTTGCAAGGCTGGTTCGCATGAAAGCCCATAGGTCGCCACCCTCTGTAGGAGCGAGCTTGCTCGCGAAGGTGGTTAACGATAACGCGGGGTTCCAGAATGAATGCGGTGCCCTTGGGTTTTTCGCGAGCAAGCTCGCTCCTGCAGGGGCGGGGCAGGCATGAGTTACGCCGAGCTGCATTGCCTGTCCAACTTCAGCTTCCAGCGCGGTGCCTCCAGTGCGCTGGAGTTGTTCGAACGCGCCAAACGCCAAGGCTACAGCGCCCTGGCGATTACCGACGAATGCACGCTGTCGGGCATCGTGCGCGCCTGGCAGGCGGCCAAGGCGCTGGAGCTGCCACTGATTATCGGCAGTGAGGTGCGCATCGAGAACGGGCCGACACTGGTGCTGCTGGTGGAGAACCTGAGCGGTTACCAGCACCTGTGCCGCTTGATCACCCTGGCCCGACGCCGCGCCGAAAAGGGCAGCTACCGCCTGCTGCAGGAAGACTTCGAGCAACCGCTGCCCGGCCTGCTGGCGTTGTGGGTAGCGCAGGACAGCGACACCCAGGCCAGCATCCAGTGGCTGCGCCGCACCTTCGCCGAGCGCCTGTGGTTGGCGGTGCACCTGCACTGCGGGCAAGACGATGCGCGCCATCTGGAGCAACGCCTGCAACTGGCGGCCAGCCTGCAGATCCCGGCGGTCGCCTGCGGTGATGTGCACATGCATGCGCGCGGCCGCCGTGCCCTGCAAGACACCATGACCGCCATCCGTCATCACCTCCCGGTGGCCGAAGCCGGCCTGCACTTGCACCCCAATGGCGAGCGGCACCTGCGCAGTCTCGATGCCCTGGCCGCGCTGTACCCCCAGGCCCTGCTCGATGAAACCCTGGCCATCGCACGGCGCTGTACCTTCGACCTTGGCCAGTTGCGCTATCACTACCCGCGTGAGCTGGTTCCCGCAGGCCATGATGCCGAATCCTGGCTGCGCACCCTCACCCAAGAGGGCATTGCCCTGCGCTGGCCCGAAGGCATCGACCCCAAGACCCTGGAGCAGATCGACAAGGAACTGGCGCTGATCAGCGAGCTGGGCTACGAAAGTTACTTCCTTACCGTGCACGACATCGTGCGCTTTGCCCGCAGCCGTTCGATCCTGTGCCAGGGCCGCGGTTCGGCGGCCAACTCGGCGGTGTGTTTTGCCCTGGGCATCACCGAGATCAACCCGAGCCTGAGCAACGTGCTGTTCGAACGTTTCCTGTCCAGGGAGCGCAACGAGCCGCCGGATATCGACGTGGATTTTGAACACGAGCGCCGCGAGGAAGTGCTGCAATACGTCTTCCAGCGCTATGGCCGCACGCGTGCAGCGTTGACGGCGGTGGTCAGCAGTTACCACGCGACCGGCGCGGTGCGCGATGTGGCCAAGGCCCTCGGGCTGCCGCCGGACCAGGTCAACGCATTGGCCGACTGCTGCGGGCGCTGGAGCGACGACGCGCCGCCATTGGAGCGCCTGCGCGAAAGCGGTTTCGACCCGGACAGCCCGCTGCTGCGCCGCGTATTGACCCTGACCCGGCAGTTAATCGGCTTTCCCCGGCATTTGTCCCAGCACCCCGGCGGCTTCGTGATTTCCGAATACCCGCTGGACACCCTGGTGCCGGTGGAGAACGCCGCCATGGCCGAGCGCACCATCATCCAGTGGGACAAGGACGACCTCGACGCCGTCGGCCTGCTCAAGGTGGATATCCTCGCCCTGGGCATGCTCAGCGCGATCCGGCGCTGCTTCGATTTGCTGCGCCGCCATCGCCACCAGGATTGGAGCCTGGCAACTATTCCCAAGGAAGACCCGGCCACCTACGCGATGATCAGCAAGGCCGACACCATCGGCGTTTTCCAGATCGAATCGCGGGCGCAGATGTCGATGTTGCCCAGGCTCAAGCCGCAAACCTTCTACGACCTGGTGATCGAAGTCGCCATCGTGCGGCCGGGGCCGATCCAGGGCGGCATGGTGCATCCGTATTTGCGGCGCAGGAATAAAGAGGAAGAGGAAACCTATCCATCGCCTGAATTGGAAGTGGTATTGAAACGCACTCTGGGCATCCCGTTGTTCCAGGAACAAGTGATGCAGATCGCCATGGTCGCCGCCGACTACAGCCCCGGCGAGGCCGATCAGTTGCGCCGCTCCATGGCCGCCTGGAAACGTCACGGCGGCCTGGAACCGCACCAGCAGCGGCTGCGCGACGGCATGCTCAAGAACGGCTACACCGAAGCCTTCGCCGCGCAAATTTTCGAGCAGATCAAAGGCTTTGGCAGCTATGGTTTTCCCGAGTCCCACGCGGCCAGTTTTGCCTTGCTGACCTACGCCAGTTGCTGGCTCAAATGCCATGAGCCGGCGGCTTTCGCCTGCGCGCTGATCAACAGCTGGCCAATGGGTTTCTACAGCCCGGACCAGATCCTGCAGGACGCGCGCCGTCATCGCCTGCAGATCCGCCCGGTGGACGTGCAGGCCAGCGACTGGGATTGCAGCCTGGAACCCATCGACGGCGCGCAACCGGCGATTCGCCTGGGGCTGCGCATGATCTCGGGCTTTCGCGAAGACGATGGGCGGCGCCTGGAGGCCGTGCGCCAGCGCCGGGCGTTCAGCGACATCGCCGACCTCGACGCCCGCGCCGGCCTGGATGCGCGTGCCCAAGCCTTGCTGGCCGATGCCGGCGCCTTGCGCGGATTGGCCGGTAACCGGCATCAGGCCCGCTGGGAGGTGGCCGGTGTGCAGACCCAGCTGGGCCTGTTTGCCGGGCTGCCGAGCCCCGATGAAGCCGATGTAGCATTGCCTCAACCCACGGTGGGCGAGGACTTGCACGCCGATTACGCCACGCTCGGCACCACCCTGGGGCCGCACCCTTTGACGCTGCTGCGCGCGGAACTGCGCAAGCGCCGCTGCCGCAGTTCCCAGGAACTGCTGAGCGTGGAGCATGGGCGTAATGTGAGCGTGGCCGGGCTGGTCACCGGGCGCCAGCGTCCCGGCACCGCCAGCGGTGTGACCTTTGTCACCCTGGAAGATGAGTTCGGCAACCTCAATGTGGTGGTCTGGCGCGACCTGGCCGAACGTCAGCGCAAGGCCCTGGTCGGCTCGCGACTGCTCAAGGTGGACGGGCGCTGGGAGGCGGTGGGCGAGGTGCGGCATTTGATCGCCGGGCGCCTGACCGACCTGTCGCCGCTGCTCGATGGCATGGTGGTGCGCAGCCGGGATTTTCACTGAGGCCAGTGGTTTATTCAGCTCAAGTTCGACAAGATGAAACCATCTACCGCCGCCGCGCTCCAAAAGTTGCAACAGCCTTGTCATTGCCCAGAGCCCGATCATGCAATTTTTATCCAACTCCCACGGCTGTGAAGGCTGGGCCGGTGAAATGGCCCAGAGAATTCGCGCGTTTGACTGGTCAGGCACCGATCTCGGCCCGATCGATCGCTGGTCCACCAGCCTGGCCTGCACCGTGCAGATGATGCTCGCTTCGCCCGTGCCGATGGTGATGCTATGGGGGCGCGCCGGTTACATGATCTACAACGACAGCTACTCGGTGTTCGCCGGGGGTCGTCATCCGTACCTGCTGGGCACGCCGGTGGAGCTGGGCTGGCCGGAAGTGGCCGAGTTCAACCGGCATGTGGTGGACACCTGCCTGGCTGGGGGCACCTTGTCGTTCAACAACAAGGAACTGGTGTTGTCGCGCCATGGCAGGCCGGAAACCTTGTGGCTGGACCTCTACTACAGCCCGGTGGCCGGAGATGACCAGCAACCGGCCGGGGTGCTGGCGATCGTGGTCGAGACCACTGAACTGGTCAAGTCCGAGCGGGTGCGCCAGGAGCTGACCCATAATCTGGAGCAGCGTGTAGCGGCCGAAGTGCAGGCGCGTTCCGCCGCCGAGGAGCAGTTGCGCCAGTCGCAGAAGCTGGAAGCGATTGGCGGCCTGACCGGCGGCGTGGCCCACGACTTCAACAACCTGTTGCAAGTGATCGCCGGCAACCTGCACCTGCTGGCGCGCCATGAACCGGACAACGCGCAAGTGCAGCGGCGCGTTTCCGCCGCGATTGCCGCCGTGGAGCGCGGGGCCACCTTGTCCTCGCAATTGCTGGCGTTTGCCCGGCGTCAGCCGTTGTCGCCGGCGGTGTACAACCCGCAACGTATCTACGCAGGCCTGGGTGAACTGCTGCAACGCGCGCTGGGCGAAACCATTCATATCGACGTGCAGTTGCCCCAGGATTCCTGGTGCATCAACGTCGACCGCAACCAGCTGGAAAACGCGCTGCTCAACCTGGCGATCAATGCCCGCGATGCCATGCAAGGCGAAGGCGTGATTCGTATCACCGGCGAAAACATCATTCTCAACCCGGCCGAATGCGCGGGCAAAAGCATCAAGCCCGGCGAGTATGTGCGCCTGGCGGTCACCGACACCGGCGTGGGCATGCCGTCGACGGTACTCAAGCGTGCGTTCGAACCGTTTTTCACCACCAAGCGCGAAGGGCAGGGCACGGGCCTCGGGCTAAGCATGGTGTTTGGTTTTGTCCGCCAAAGCGGTGGGCATGTCGACATCTGGAGCGAGGAGAACAAAGGCTCGGTGGTGCAGATGTATTTCCCGCGCAGCCTGGAACCGGAACATGTCGAGCCGGACATTGACCTGGAGAGCCCTTGCACCGGCCAGGAAACCATTCTGGTGGTGGAGGACAACGAAGGCGTGCGCCTGACCGTGGTGGAGCTGCTCAAGCAGTCGGGCTACACGGTGCTGACGGCCGAAGACGGCGATCAGGCCATGGCCAAGCTGCAGTCCGGCCTGCAACCGGAACTGATCTTTACCGATGTGGTGATGCCCGGCCGCATCAAGAGCATCGACCTGGCCAACTGGGCGCGTGAGCAGGTGCCGCCGATTCCGGTGCTGTTCACCTCCGGCCACACCCGCGACATTCTTTCCTCCAATCATCTGCTGAGCGCCGACATTAATCTGTTGAGCAAACCCTACAGTCCCGACGCCCTGACGCAACGGGTACGCAGCGTTCTCACCGCCAGACAAGGTTGTTCATGACTTCACAGCGCAACATTCCTCCACCGACCGTCCAGCACACCGGCTTCGTGCGGGTGCGCGGCGCTCGCGAACACAACTTGCGTAACGTCGACGTGGATATTCCCCGCGATGCCCTGGTGGTGTTTACCGGCGTGTCCGGTTCCGGCAAGTCGTCCCTGGCGTTTTCCACCGTGTATGCCGAGGCCCAGCGCCGCTATTTCGAATCGGTGGCGCCCTATGCGCGACGCCTGATCGACCAGGTCGGCGTGCCGGATGTCGACAGTATCGAAGGCTTGCCGCCCGCCGTGGCCCTGCAACAACAGCGTGGCACACCGAGTGCGCGGTCCTCGGTGGGCAGCGTGACCACCTTGTCGAGCCTGATCCGCATGCTGTATTCCCGCGCCGGCCGTTACCCGCCGGGGCAGGCGATGCTGTACGCCGAGGACTTTTCGCCGAACCTGCCCCAGGGCGCGTGCCCGCAATGCCATGGCCTGGGCCGCGTGTATGAAGTGACCGAAGCGCTGATGGTGCCCGACCCGTCCCTGACCATCCGCCAGCGCGCGGTGGCGGCCTGGCCGCTGGCATGGCAGGGCCAGAACCTGCGGGACATCCTCGTAACCCTGGGGTACGACGTGGATATCCCGTGGCGCGACCTGCCGAAAAAACAGCGCGACTGGATCCTGTTCACCGAAGAAACCCCCACCGTACCGGTGTACGCCGGCTTCACCCCGGCGCAGACCCGCGATGCCTTGAAACGCAAGCTGGAGCCCAGTTACCAGGGCACTTTCAGCGGTGCGCGGCGCTACATCCTGCACACCTTCGCGCAGACCCAAAGCGCGCTGATGAAAAAGCGCGTGTCGCAGTTCATGCAAGGCAGTGCCTGCCCGTTGTGCGAGGGCAAGCGGCTGACCCGGGCGGCGTTGTCGGTGAAGTTTGCCGGGGTGGATATCGGTGAGCTGTCGCAACTGTCCCTGACCCGCCTGGCCGAGCTGCTGCGGCCGGTGGCGGCGGGGCAGGACAAGATGAAGCTGTCGGTGGAAAAACGCCTGGCGGCCCAGCGCATCGCCGAGGATCTGCTCGAACGGGTCACGACCTTGATCGAGCTGGGCCTGGGCTATCTGTCCCTGGAGCGCAGCACGCCGACGCTGTCGTCCGGGGAGTTGCAGCGCTTGCGCCTGGCCACGCAGTTGGGCTCGCAATTGTTCGGAGTGATCTACGTGCTGGACGAGCCTTCGGCGGGCCTGCATCCGGCGGATGGCGAAGCCTTGTTCAGCGCGCTGGCGCGTTTGAAAGCGGCCGGCAATTCGCTGTTTGTGGTGGAGCATGACCTGGAAACCATGCGCCGCGCCGACTGGTTGATCGATGTCGGCCCGGCCGCCGGCGAGCACGGCGGGCAAGTCCTGTACAGCGGCCCGCCTGCGGGGTTGGCGGATGTCGCCGCGTCGCAGACCCGTGACTACCTGTTTGCCGAGCCGCGGGCCTTGAATCCCACGCGGCGGGAACCCCGTGGCTGGCTGAAGCTGCAAGGGGTGACGCGCAACAACCTGAAGAACCTTGCCGTGGATTTCCCGCTGGGCTGCTTCACGGCGGTGACCGGGATTTCCGGTTCGGGCAAATCCAGCCTGGTCAGTCAGGCGCTGTTGGAACTGGTCAGCAGTGGCCTCGGGCGCGTGCTGGAAAGCACCGACGAGCCCAGCCTGGAAGACGCTGCGCCTATCGCCAGCGAAGGACGCATCAGCGCCGGGCTGGAGCAGATCCGGCGTCTGGTGCAGGTGGACCAGAAGCCCATCGGCCGTACGCCGCGTTCCAATCTTGCGACCTATACCGGGCTGTTCGACAACGTGCGCAAACTGTTCGCCGCCACCCCGGCGGCGAAGAAGCGCGGTTACGACGCGGGGCAATTTTCCTTCAACGTCGCCAAGGGCCGATGCCCGAACTGCGAAGGCGAGGGGTTTGTCAGCGTCGAGTTGCTGTTCATGCCCAGCGTGTATGCGCCATGCCCGACCTGCCATGGGGCGCGTTACAACCCCGAGACCCTGGCGGTCAAATGGCAAGGCTTGAGTATCGCCCAAGTGCTGGGCTTGACCGTGGAGGAAGCAGTCGAGGTGTTTGCCGAACAGCCCGGCGTATTGCGCGCCCTGCAGGTGCTGCGCGATATCGGCCTGGGCTATCTGCGCCTGGGCCAGCCGGCCACCGAGTTGTCGGGCGGTGAAGCGCAGCGCATCAAGCTGGCCACCGAGCTGCAACGCACGGCGCGGGGCGCCACCTTGTACGTGCTGGACGAACCGACCACCGGGCTGCATCCCAGGGATGTCGACCGCTTGCTCAGCCAGCTCAATCAATTGGTGGAAGCGGGGCATACGGTGGTGGTGGTCGAGCATGAAATGCGCGTGGTGGCGCAGAGCGACTGGGTGATCGACATCGGCCCCGGCGCCGGCAATGCGGGCGGGAAGGTGGTTGCCAGTGGTACGCCGCAGGCCGTCGCCCGCAGCAAGGACAGCCGCACGGCGCCATTCCTGGCGCGTGAGCTTGTCTAGTCGGCTCAATGTGGGAGGGTCGCCCCTTCCCCGTGTTGAAATGCAGACGAATGTGGGAGGGGGCTTGCCCCCGATGGCGGCCTTGGGGCTAACCCGGCGTCCTGCCGGGTTACCCACGGATTCAAGCCTGCGTTCGGCCAGCGTGGTTTGACGGGGCGCCTGAGATCAAGATCAAAAGCCAGATCAAGAGCGGCTCGCTTCGCATCGTGTGTTGCTGATCCAAATCTATGTGGTGGTCGCCGGGCGGATGGTGGAGATTGTGTGGGGCTTTAGTGCCCAGTGAAGTATCCTGCGCGCCTCGTTCACCACTGATCCAGAGAAGATGACAGGACAAGACATGCAGGCGCTGCTGGAGTCGATCCTTGACGAAGTGCGGCCTCTGATCGGCCTCGGCAAAGTCGCCGATTACATTCCCGCCCTGGCCGACGTACCCGCCAACCAGCTTGGCATCGCGGTATACGGCAACGACGGCGCGGCCTATTGCGCGGGCGACGCCGACACGCTGTTTTCGGTGCAGAGCATTTCCAAGGTGTTCAGCCTGGTGCAGGCCATTGACCACGGCGGCGAAAGTATCTGGGAGCGCCTGGGCCATGAACCGTCGGGGCAACCGTTCAACTCCATGGTGCAACTGGAATTCGAACGCGGCCGACCGCGCAATCCTTTTATCAACGCCGGCGCGCTGGTGATCTGCGACATCAACCAGTCGCGTTTCGCCGTGCCGATTCTGTCGATGCGCGACTTTGTGCGGCGGCTGTCGGGCAATCCGCAGATCCTGGTCGATAGCGTGGTCGCCGAATCCGAAGCCCGGCATGGTGCGCGTAATGCGGCCATGGCCTACCTGATGAAAGCCTTCGGCAACTTTCATAACGATGTGGACGCGGTGCTGCACAGTTACTTCAACTACTGCGCCTTGCAGATGAGCTGCCTGGACCTGGCCCGGGCGTTCAGCTTCCTGGCCAACGAAGGTGTGAGCGCCCACAGTGGCGAGCAGATCCTGACCGCGCGCCAGACCAAACAAGTCAACTCGATCATGGCCACCAGCGGGCTGTATGACGAGGCGGGCAATTTTGCTTATCGCGTAGGGTTGCCGGGCAAGAGCGGGGTAGGCGGCGGGATTGTCGCGGTGGTGCCGGGGCAGTTTACCGTGTGCGTGTGGTCGCCGGAGTTGAACGCGGCGGGGAACTCGCTGGCGGGGATCAAGGCGTTGGAGTTGTTGAGTGAGCGGATTGGGTGGTCGGTGTTCTAAGCCTGTCACCAGACCAAACTGTGGGAGGGGGCTTGCCCCCGATGGCGGCCTCGGGGCTGGCCGGGATGTTGGATCAGACTGAGTACATATCCGTTTCTGCGGTAACGGCTGCTAATGGTTCCGCTTTTACAGCGGCTCACTTTTGAAAAGCGCAAAAGTAAGCAAAACGCTCTTGCCCCACCACTCGGCACCTCGCCTGCGTTCGGCCAGCGTGGTTTAACGGGGCGCCTGGGATCAAAAGCAAAAGCGCGGCGGCCTTGGAGCCGACCGGGATTTTTTGTCGATCCTGGCCAAAATGTGGGAGGGGGCTTGCCCCCGATGGCGGCCTCGGGGCTGGCCGGGATGTTGGATTGGGTTGAGTACATATCCGTTTCTGCGGTAACGGCTGCTAATGGTTCCGCTTTTACAGCGGCTCACTTTTGAAAAGCGCAAAAGTAAGCAAAACGCTCTGCCCCACCACTCGGCACCTCGCCTGGGCTCGGTGTGCCCTCTCTCCGGCTTGAATCCGTGGGCCGCCGCAATGGGCCATCCATGGCCCAGTGCGGCTAACCCGGCGTCCTGCCGGGTTACCCACGGATTCAAGCCTGCGTTCGGCCAGCGTGGTTTAACGGGGCGCCTGAGATCAAGATCAGAAGCCAGATCAAGATCAAGAGCGGCTCGCTTCGCATCGGGTCGTGGATACGTTGTTTGTGTGGGAGGGGGCTTGCCTTCGATTTATTTGTAGCGTTGCTCGAAGACGGCCACCTGTTCGGGCTTGATCAGCTCGAAAGGCACCCACACCTCCGACTCAATCGGCTCGCCCTTGATCATCCGCACTGCCGCCTGCACGGCCTGGGTCGCCTGGGCTTTGGGGTCCTGGAACACCGATGCGCTGAGCACGCCGCGCCGGATCGCCGCCAGTCCATCGGGGAGGCCGTCGATCCCCACAATCGCCACTTCGCCCTTGGCCTTGCCCGCCTGCTGTAACGCCATGGCCGCGCCAATCGCCATTTCATCGTTGTTGGCCACGATCGCGTCGAACTGGGTGCCCGCCAGCAACCAGTTGCTGGTCAGGTCCATGGCCTTGCTGCGTTGCCATTCGGCGCTTTGCTGCTCAACGATCCTGATGCCCGGAAATTCCTTGAGCACCTGCCTGGCGCCTTCAGTGCGGTCGCGGGTGGCGTTTTGCGCCAGGTCGCCCATGATGATCGCCACGCTGCCCTTGCCGCCGAGTTTTTCCGCGAGATAGCGCATCTGCAATTGCCCGGCCTCAATGTCGTTGGACGCCACGGTGACCACACCCTTGGGCAATGTGCGTTCATCCGGGTGACGGTTGACGTACACCAGTGGGGTGTTGCTGGCGACGGCGGCGCGGGTGATGTTGGCGGTGGCGGCGGTGTCCACCGGCAGTACGATCACCGCGTCGACGTTCTGGTTGAGGAAGCCTTCGACCTGATTGAGCTGGCGCACCACGTCGCCCTGGGCGTCCTCGAACTGGATCTGCACGTCCTGTTGCGTGGCGGCCGCTTCAAGGCCGGTGCGCACGTAGGTCATGAAGTTATCGTCGACCCGCGCGATGCTCACGCCGATGCGATACGCGGCAAAGCTTGATTGGCTCAACAGCAGTAACAGTGTGGCCACGATCAATGAATAGCGATGCATAAGGTGTTCCTCTTGTTGTTATAGGGTGAACGCCTGGCGGAAACGCTCCAGGGCCCTGTCGCTGTCGCCGCTGGCCCAGCCTTCCAGGCCGACCACGCCGCTGTAGCCCATGGCATGCAGCGCCCTGGCAATCCCCGGGTAGTGGATCTCGCCGGTGCCGGGCTCCTGGCGTCCGGGCACGTCGGCCACCTGGATTTCTCCGATGGCGGGGCCTGCGCGCTGGATCAGTTCGATCAGGTTGCCTTCGCCGATCTGCGCGTGGTACAGGTCCAGGTTCATCTTCAAATGCGCGCTGCCCACCGCTTCGATCAGGGCCAGGGTGTCGTCGGCACGGGCGAACGGGGTGCCGGGGTGGTCCAGCTCGGTGTTGAGGTTTTCCAGCAGGAACACACGGCCGGCGTCCTCGCCCAGGCGTGCGATCTTTTCCAGGGTCTTGCAGGCGCTCAGCCACATGCGCCCGGAGGTGTGGCTGACGGGCTGCACCGGCAGGCCGCCGTCACCCAGGCCGGTGCCGTGCAGATTGAGGCTGGGGCAGTTGAGGCGCTCGGCAATGCCCAGGGATTCACGGGCGCTGTCGAGCAAGTGGCGGATACCGTCAGGGTCGGTGAGCGTGCCGCTGATGTAGCCGGTCATCGAGGTGAAGTCCGCGCCTGTCGCGGCCAGGGCGTTGATGTCCTTGTCTGTCCAACTCCAGATTTCGGCGCTGAAACCGAGTGCATGAATGCGTTTGACCCGCTCCACGAACGGCAGGTCCAGGAACACCATCTCTGCACTGACCGCCAGCTTGAACGGGATCACAGGCTCACCGCCGTGCCTTGCTCGCAGGACTCGATACACGCGCGCGCAATCGCCAGGGCGGCGCGGGCATCTTCACCGCTGGCCAGGGGTTTGGCGCCGCTGCGCAGGCAGTCGACAAAGTGGTTGAGCTCGGCGATGTAGGCGTCGCGCAACAGGTCGGTGTCCAGGCGTTGGGTGTCGGCCTGGATGCCTTGGGCCTGGTAGCGCACCAGGTCGGATGCCTGCACGCCGCCCATGGTCAGCATGCCGGCACTGCCGAACACTTCACCGCGTACGTCGTAGCCATACACCGCCTGGAAGCTGGCTTCGGCGGTGGCAATCGCGCCGTTATCGAAGCGGATCGTGACCACGGCGGTGTCGAGCAAGCCTTTGCTTTTGTATGCCGGGGCGATCAGCGCGTCGGCCATCACCTGCACCTGCACCGCTTCGGCACCGGGGTTGAGGTAGCGCAGGGTGTCGAAGTCGTGGATCAGGGTTTCCAGGAAAATCACCCATTGCGGTGAGGCGCCAGGGTTGTTCAGCGCCGGGTCGCGGGTCAGTGAGCGCAGCAACTGCGGGGTGCCGATGCGTCCTGCGGCCACATCCAGGTGAGCGCTGCGAAAGCTCTTGGCGAAGCGCCGGTTGAAGCCGACTTGCAGGGTCACACGGGCATCGGCCGCGGCGGCGATGGCGCGGTCGGCTTCATCGAGGGTGATGGCCATGGGTTTCTCGCAGAAAATCCCCTTGCCGGCGCGGGCGGCGCTGATCACCAGTTCGGCATGGCTGCGGGCGGGGGCGGCGATGAGGATGCCGTCGATGTCCGGGTCGTCGAGCAGTTGCTGTGGGTCGGTGTATACCTTGTCCACACCCAGCTCCGCCGCCAGACGCGCGGCTTGCCCTGGGGTCGGGTCGGCGATCGCGGCCAGGCAGGCGCCGGGGATGTGGAGGGCGGCCGTCAGGCCGTGGAAGCTGCCCATGCGACCGGCACCGATCAAGCCCAGGCGGATGCGTTTGGTATTCATGTATGACCCCTTTTTATTGTTGGCCTCAGGACAATCCTGTGGGCAAAGGGGCAAGAGCAAAGGCTGTGCCAGAATATAACTGGCTGATATTTATGGATTTTTAAAAATATAGTGTTCATTTAAATGACATGTCTATGCTGACATGTCGAAAACATGAACATGGAACTCCGCTTATGAGCCTGGCGATCAGTGCGCAAGACCTCGATTACCTGACGGCGTTGGGCCCCGCCGCGCTGAACGATGGCCCGGTCGCCGCTTTGGAACAGGCGTGGCAGGCCTGTCTGCGCGGCCAGGTGCAACGCCCGCGCGAGGTACGTCGAACGATCTGGGATTCCTGGTGGCGCAGCGTCGAAGCGGGCATTGATCCGGCCGACAGCGCGTACCGCTTCGTCGCCGCCGACCGTCTGACGGCCACGCTGGCCAGCCACCGCGTGCTGATCGACGCCGCCGCGCAAGTCATGCAAGGCTTGCTGGCGTACAACCCGCGCGGGCATATCAACCTCACCGATGCGGAGGGCACCACCTTGCATTTCTGCGGGTTGGATATCACCCCCGTGGGCAGTCGCCTGCTCGAATCGGTGCAGGGCACCAACTGCACCGGCCTGGCGCTGGCTGAAGATCATCTGGTGTATGTGCTGGCCGAAGAAAACTTCGCGGTCGGCCTGCGTCAACGCCGCATGCACTGCGCCGCCGCGCCGATCAAGAACGCCCAGGGCCAGACCCTGGCCGTGCTGACGCTCACCGCCGAACCCGGCTGGTTTCACTTTCATACCCTGGGCACCGTGCAGGCGGCCGCTGAAGCCGTGTCGCGGCAAATGGCGCTGCAGGCGTTGCTGGAGGAACAGCAAACCGTGCTCGAAGTGCTCAACGAAGGCCTCGTGGTGGTGGATGAACGCGGCTGCATCAAGGCGCTCAACCGCTATGCCCGCCAGCTGTTCGGGGTGGGGCTGGAGCTGATTGGCAGTCCCTTCCAGCGCCTGGGCCGCAGTGAATTGAGCGAGGTGCTGGGTGAGGCTGTGCGCGACCTGGATTGCACATTCCACCTGCATGACCGCAGCCAACTCGCCTGCCTGGTCTCGGTGTGCCCACTGGAGCAGGGCGGGGTGATCGTGTCGCTGCGCGAAAACCGGCGCATCCGTGAAATTACCCGGCGCATTGTCGGCACCCAGGCGCGGTATACCTTCGACACCATCCAGGGCACCTCGCGTGCGATCCAGGATGCGCTGCACCTGGGGCGCATCGCCAGCCGCAGTGATTCCACCACGCTGATTCTCGGGGAAAGCGGCACCGGCAAGGAGTTGTTCGCACAGGCTATCCATAACGCCAGCGAGCGTTGCCACGGCCCGTTCGTGGCGGTCAACTGCGGTGCGATTCCACGGGACCTGGTGCAGAGTGAACTGTTCGGGCATGTCGAGGGCGCGTTCACCGGTTCGGCCCGTGGCGGCTCGGCGGGCAAGTTCGAGCTGGCCGATGGCGGCACCATTTTCCTGGATGAGATTGGCGACATGTCCTTCGACGCCCAGGTCAGTCTGTTGCGGGTGTTGCAGGAAGGTGAAGTCGCGCGGGTCGGCGCAAAAAGCGCACGCCAGGTGGATGTGCGCATCATCGCCGCCACCCACCGCAATCTCAGCCAGGCAGTGGCCGACGGCGCGTTTCGCGAAGATCTTTATTACCGCCTGAATGTGCTGAACCTGACGGTGCCGCCGCTGCGGATGCGCCGCGAAGACATCCCGCTGCTGGCGCGGCACTTCCTCAAGCGCTGCGCGCGCTCGTTGCGTAAAACGGTGCAGGGCTTCGCGCCGGACGCGCTGGCCCTGCTTTGCGCCCATGCCTGGCCGGGCAACGTGCGCGAGCTGGAAAACGCCATCGAACGGGCGACCAACCTGGCCATGGGCGAGTTGATCCAGCCGGGGGACTTGCCGTTGGACAGCAAGCCTCGTGCGCTGGCCCAGGGCTATGCGCCGCAACCCACCCAGGACCTGAGCAGCCACGAAATGCATGCCATCGTCGCCGCGCTCAAAAGCACCGGCGGCAATATCCGCCTGGCCGCCCGGCAGTTGAACGTATCCCGGGGCGGGCTGTACAACAAGATGACTCGGTTCGGGTTGAATGCCGGGGATTTTCGCAGGCCGGTGGGCGGTTACTAATGGGGGAGGGGGCTTGCCCCCGATGGCGATGTGTCAGTCACTGATGTACTTACTGACTCTCCCTCATCGGGGGCAAGCCCCCTCCCACATTTGGATCGCGGATCGGCAAAAGATACCGGTCGGCTCTAAGGCCGCCGCGCTTTCGCTTTTGATCTCAGGCGCCCCGTTAAACCACGCTGGCCGAACGCAGGCTTGAATCCGTGGGTAACCCGGCAGGACGCCGGGTTAGCCGCACTGG
>NZ_CVTN01000054.1:48267-58731 GCF_900004915.1 Pseudomonas sp. 31 R 17 | reverse complement strand
AGAGCCCTTTGGTTACTTTGGGGCTTTTCCAAAGTGACCCGCCGTCAGGGCGGAACCCTAAGTGGCCGTTACCGCAGAAACGGATATGTACTCGGCCCAATCCAACATTCTGGTCGGCCCAGAGGCCGCCATCGGGGGCAAGCCCCCTCCCACATTTGGACCGGGGCCGTCACAAGATACCGGTCGGCTCCAATGCCGCCATCGGGAGCAAGCCCCACATTCGCCGTCCATGCCTCAGGTGCCCATGTTTTCCGAGGTGACAATGTGCGGCGCAATATGCACCCGATGCCGGATTGCATCGAACCCCTCGGCGCTCTGCAATTGCACCAGCAACTCCACCAACGCCACCGCCGTCTGGCGCGGTTGCGAATCCATCACCACATCGATCAACCCGCGGCTCAGCGCCTGGCGCGACAACTCGGTGGACTCCTGCAGGATGCAGCACAACGCCGGGCGCTTGGGCAGTTGCCCCAGGGCGTTGATCACGCCGTCACCGCCACCGCCCACCACGCACAACCCGCGCAGGTCGGTGTGGCGGCTGAGCAGGTCGAGGGTGGCTTCTTCGGTGATGTCGCAGTTGTCCAGATTGATCAGCGGTTCCAGCGGCTTGAGCCCCGGCGCGTGTTCGGCCAGGTAGCTGTGCAACCCTTCGACCCGCGCCTGGTGGCCGAGAAAGCGATGGCCCCCCAGCAGAATGCCCACGCTGCCCTTGCGCGCACCGCACGTGCGCGCCAGCAGCCAGCCCATGGTGCGTCCGACGACGTGATTGTCCTGGCCCACATACGGTTCCCGGGCTTGCTCATGAATATCCGAAAGCAATGCCACTACCGGCACGCCGGCTTCGCGGATTTGCGCAAGGCAGGCATTGATCAGCGGATGGGCGAAGCTGACCACCGCCAGGGCGTCGCACTGCACGGCCAGTTGCTCGATCTGTTCGACGATGGCGCTGGGCGTGCGGTCATTGATGTAGTCGAACTGGCAGGTCAGGTTGGCCGTGGCGTGATGCTGCGCCGCGTCGCCGATGGACTGTGCCAGGTTGGCATAGAACGCCTGGGCGGTGCCCAGCAGGAGAATGCCGAAGCGGTAGGTCGGGCGCCGTTCGCGAATGCGCTGGCCGATCAGCCGCGCGGCAAAATAACCCACGGCTTCGGCAGCCTGGAACACCTGTTCGGCGGTTTGTGGATTGACCGGTGCGCGGGCGTTCAACACGCGGTCGACGGTGGCCACACTGAGGCCGGCATGGGCGGCGACCGTGGCGATGGTCGGGCGTTTATGGTTGGTCATGGCGAGCCCCTTGAGCGTCTTGATAGAAAACTATCAAGCTCCGCTGGGCCTGGATGATAGCTTGATAGGGAATGGATTCAAGGCCTTGAGGGTGATTTAGCCGCGCTCTATGGTTGGTTTCGCAAAGCACCTGAAACCCTACGCTTGCGGAGAACAATAACAATGCCTGAATACACCGCTCACCGCGCCCGGCGCGACTACAGCCTGACCGGCCCCGAGGCCGCCCGCGCCGCCGAAAAAGGCCTGGTCTCGGCGCGCTGGTACCAGTCGCCGGTCCCGCGCAAACGCATGAAGGAACTGATGCAGCGCCGCGACCGCCCGGCGCTGGTCGACACGGCCATCTGGTTCGCGGCGTTGTTCGCAACCGGCTTTGGCGGCTACTGGTTCTGGGGCTCCTGGGCCTGTGTGCCATTCTTCCTGGCCTATGGTGTGCTCTACGGCACCGCCTCCAACCCGCGCTGGCACGAAACCGGCCATGGCACGGCGTTCAAGACCCGCTGGATGAATGACGCGCTGTACCAGGTGGCGAGCTTCATGTGCATTTTCGAGCCCCATGTGTGGCGCTGGAGCCATGCCCGGCATCACACCGACACCATCGTCGTCGGCCGCGACCCGGAGATCGTCGAGCCGCGCCCGCCGAGCTTTTTGATGATGTTCCTGAGCCTGTTCAATCTGCCCCTGGCGTGGAAGACCTTCAGTGGCGTGGCCCGCCATGCCATCGGCCGGATGAGTGCCCAGGAACGGGATTTCATCCCCGAATCCGAATGGCCCAAAGTGTTTCGCGCCGCGCGCATCTGGGTGGGCCTCTATGGGCTGGTCATCGGCAGCGCCTTGTACCTTCACAGCTGGCTGCCGCTGATGCTGGTGGGCTTGCCGAGCATCTATGGCGCCTGGCTAGGCTACCTGTTCGGCCTTACCCAGCACGTGGGCCTGGCCGAAGACGTGCTCGACCACCGCAGCAACTGCCGCACGATCTACATGAACCGCGTGCTGCGCTTTATCTACATGAACATGAACTACCACCTCGAGCACCACATGTACCCGATGGTGCCGTTCCACGCACTGGCGCAATTGCACGAAGAGATCCGTCGCGACTGCCCGCCGCCTTACGCCAATCTGTGGGAGGCCTACAGGGAGATCCTCCCGACGGTCTGGAAGCAGCGCAGCGACCCGACCTATTTCGTCCAGCGTCCGATCCGACGGCAGCCTGAATCAGCCCCTGCCTCCGTGCACGCAGAAGTCTCTGTCGGCTGAAGTTCGTTTCCTTTTAATAAGAGATAAAAACCATGAACGATCAATGGATCGACGTCTGCGCCGTGGGCGACATAGACGAGGAAGACGTGCTGCGCTTCGACCATGGGGCGCACACCTATGCGGTGTTTCGCTCGGCCGAGAATGAGTTTTTCGCCACCGCCGGCCTGTGCACCCATGAAAAAATCCACCTGGCCGACGGCCTGGTCATGGAACATGTGATCGAATGCCCCAAGCACAATGGGCGCTTCGACTACCGCTCCGGCAAGGCCCTGGGCGCGCCGGTGTGCGTCAATCTGCAAACCTACCCGGTACGGGTCGAAGGGGGGCGGGTGCTGCTCGCCGTCACGGCGTGATGATGGACGCGCCCCTGATTATCGTCGGCGCCGGCCATGCCGGTGGCCGTGCGGCGTTGACCCTGCGCGAAGAGGGTTACAGCGGTCGGCTGATCCTGATCGGCGACGAACCCCACGTGCCCTACGAACGACCGCCCCTGTCCAAGGGCCTGTTGCAAGGCAGCCAGGACCTGGCCGGATGCAGCCTGTGCGACAGCGCGCGCCTGGCCGAGCTGGGTATCGAGCATCTGGCGGGCAACGCGGTCAGTCGGCTGGCGCCATTGCAGCATCGGCTGCAGTTGGCCGATGGCCAGTGGCTGCCCTACCGCGGATTGCTGCTGGCCACCGGCGGCCGTGCGCGGCGTCTGCCGCAGGCGCAGTCCAACGTGCTGTACCTGCGCACCCATGACGAAGCCCTGGCCCTGCGCGAGCAGTTACGCCCTGGCACTCGGCTGGTGGTTATCGGCGGCGGCTTTATCGGCCTGGAAGTGGCGGCGACCGCGCGCGGCCTGGGCTGTGCGGTCACGCTGCTCGAAGCCGGCCCGCGCCTGGCGGGCAGGGTATTGCCCGCAATTATCAGTGACGCGCTGCTGGCGTTGCACCGCGAGCAAGGCGTGGACGTGCGCGTGAATGTCGCCGTGGCGTCCATCGAGGCCGACGCTGTACGCCTGGTGGATGGGCACACGCTGCCGTGCGACCTGGTGGTGGCCGGCATCGGCATGCAACCCAATATCGAACTGGCTGCGGCGGCCGGGCTGGACGTGGGGCAGGGCATTCGTGTCGACGCGCAGTTGCGCACCAGCGCTGCGAATATCTACGCGGCAGGGGACGTCTGCGAGTTCCGTCTTGGCGGTCTTTACCAGCGCCAGGAAACCTGGCGCAACGCCGAGGTTCAGGGGCGGCATGCCGCGTTGAATCTGCTCGGCCGGGGATTACCTTTCGAGGCCGTGCCGGGTTTCTGGTCCGACCAGTACGACTGGGGCTTGCAGACGGTCGGCGTGATGACGCCGAGCACGGTCAGCCGGTACCTGCCCGATGGCGGCCTGCTGCTGTTCTATCTGCATGACAACGGGCTGTTGCAGGGCGCCTGCGGTTGGGCGCCGGGCAACCGCGTGGCCAGGGACATCAAGCTGTGCGAACGCCTGATCGCCGCCCGTGTGCCGTTGTCGTCGGTTGCCCTGGCGGATCCGGGTGTTTCTCTCAAACAATGGCTGCGAGGCTGATATGCGCCAATTGCTGGTATTTCAATCCTTATGGGCGATGCAAACCGAACCCGGCCCGCTTGAGGCGCAGCTGGATCGCATCGCCGCCGCCGGTTTCGATGGCGTCACCGACCATTACTGGCAGGCCGACGCAGTTGCACGCCTGCACGCAGCCACTGCCGCGCGCGGCTTGCAGATCGAAGGGCAACTGTTCCCGCAGACGGTGGACGACCTGGCGCGTGCCCTGGAGGTGATCAACCGTTATGGCTGTCACCACCTGACCCTGCAAGCCGACGTGCGTCCGCGTACCCAGGCCGAGGCGGGCCGGTTGATCGAAGGCTGGCAACGCCTGGCCGAGCAGGTGGATTTCCCGATCCTGCTGGAAACCCACCGTTATCGCCTGACCAGTGATCTGTTGTTCACCCTCGACCTGCTGGCGCAAATGCCTGACTTGAAACTGCTGGCCGATCTGTCCCACTACGTGGTCGGGCGCGAATTGCCCGAGCCCGGCGACGCCGATGACGATGAGCACATACGTATCATCCTGCGCCGTAGCTGGGGCTTTCATGGTCGCGTGGCCAGCAGTGAACAGGTGCAGGTGGCGCTGGATTTCCCGCAGCATCAGCCGTGGGTAGAGCGATTTACCGGATGGTGGCGCTACGGGATCGAGGATTGGCTGGCCCGCCCCGAGACGCCGCGAAGCCTGTCGTTCACCTGCGAACTCGGCCCGCCGCCTTACGCGATCACCGGCGCGGACGGCCGAGAGCTCAGTGATCGCTGGGCCGAAGCGCTGAAGCTCAAGGCGCTGATTCGCCAGGTGTGGGACCACTCACTGGCGACAACGTAGCATCAGGCCAGCAACCCGGTGCTGACCGCCACGATCAAAAACACCCCCAGCAGCGCGCGGTAGATCACGAACGGCCAGGTGGAGAAGCGTTCCAGAAACTTCATCAGGCCCCAGATGGCGAAGAACGCCGAAATGCTCGCCACCACCAGGCCGAAGATCAAATGCGGCCAGGCATGGGCGGGCATGTCGGCGTGCAGCAGCACCCACAGTTCTTTCAAGCCGGCCAGGGCAATGGCGGGCAGGCCCAGCAGGAACGAGAACCGTGCGGCTTCTTCGCGTTTGAAGTTCAGGAACAGTGCTGCGGTCAGGGTCGAGCCCGAACGCGATACACCGGGGATCAACGCGCCAATCTGCGCGACTCCGACGATCAGCGCATCGCGCAAACGCATCTGGCTCACGTCGCGGGTGTGGCGGGCGCGCAATTCAGCCGCTGCCAGCAACACCGCCATCACCACACAGGCAATCCCGATCACCATCAGCCCGCGCAGTGGCGAGTTGCAGCTGTTCAAGGTCGAGGACAGCGCCAGGCCGGCGATGCAGATCGGGATCGTCGCCAGCACAATCGCCACTGCCAGCTTGAACCAGCGGTCGTTGTAGTCACCCCGGCGTACGGCACTGATGCTGCCGGTGGTCACTTGCTGTACATCGCGCCAGAAATAGCTCACCACCGCCGCCAGCGCCGCCAACTGCATCGCTGCGGAAAACGCCGAGCCCGGGTCTTGCCAGCCGAGCAGGGCGGGTACTACGCGCATATGGGCGGTGGACGACACCGGCAACAGCTCGGTAATGCCCTGGATCACCCCCAGGATGAAAATCTGCAGGTAATCCAGGGAGGCGAACCCCACATCCAGGCCGGCGGAGCAGACGTTAGTCAAAATACAAGTCCTTGAATAAAGGGATAACCGGCGAAGTTTATTCTAAATGTTTCAGGAATTCGGCCTGGACGGTCGCTATCTGCAATCGGTTCAGCCAATAGAAAGGTTGGGCAATGTATTGGCGCTGGCCAGCGCTTTTGTGAACAATGGCGCCCTGCGTTTTTTCACTGAGAGCCCCATGCCTGAAACCACCGTTGAATTGATCCAGACCGGCCCTGAACACGCCGAGCTGATCCGCAATCTCTACCAGTACTACGCGTATGAGTCTTCGGACTGGGAACAGGAAGACGTCGAGGCCGATGGCCGTTTCTACATCCACGACGAGCACCTGACCCGCTATTGGCAAGACCCGCAGTGGAGCGCCAATCTGTTACTGGTGGACGGTTACATCGCCGGCTTCCTGCTGATCGAAGGCAGCGAATTGCCGGGCATCGACGCCCTGGAACTGGCCGACCTGTTCATCCTCAAGCGCTACCGCCGCAAAGGCATCGGCCGCGCCATCGCCACCCAGGTGCTGTGCAGCGGCGAGGACAACTGGCTGGTGCGTTTTTTTGATCAGGACGAAGTGTCCCAGGCGTTCTGGCGCACGGTGCTGGATAACCTGCCACGTCCGGTGCAGACCCTGGAGCTGGACGATGAGCCGCACCTGATGAGCTACCTGATTACCCACGCTTCACTGCATTGACCGATTACTGGCCCCGCCCGCAGAGCACCTGCTGCATCGCCTGCGGCGGTTGCCCGAACGCCCTGAGAAACGCCTGGCGCATGCGCTCGCGATCACCGAACCCGGTTTCGCGGGCCACGACTTCGACCGGGTGGCGACTGGTTTCCATCATGGCCCGTGCCGCTTCCACGCGCAGCGCTTCGATGGCCTTGGCCGGCGTCTGCCCGGTTTCTTCGCGAAACACCCGGCTGAACTGGCGCGGGCTGAGGCGGGCGACCTCGGCCAGGGCGTCCACCGACAGGTCGTGGGTGAGGTTTTCCCGGGCGTAGGCCAGGGCCAGTTGCACACGATCGGACTTGGGGTCCAGTTCGAGCAGGGCTGACAGTTGCGATTGTTCACTGCCGCGCCGCTGCGCGATCACCAACTTGCGGGCGATGCGCCGGGCCAGGTCACTGCCCAGGTCGTTCTCCACCATCGCCAGTGCCAGGTCGACCCCGGCGCTCATGCCGGCGCCGGTCCAAACCTGGCCGTCCACCACGAATAACTTGTCGTCTTCCAGGCGAATGTGCGGGTAGCGCTTGCGAAACGCCGGCGCGTGGATCCAGTGGGTGGTGGTGCGCTTGCCGTCGAGCAAGCCGGCTTCGGCCAGCACGAAAATGCCCATGCACAGCGAGGCCACGCGGCGCGATTGCGCCGAAGCCGCCTTGACCATCTCCAGCAGATTGGCTTCCGGCAGGCGAAACTCCAGGTAGCCGCTGACGATCAGCGTGTCATAGCCCTCGGGACGAATCGCCGTGGTGTTTACCGAAAACCCCTGGGACGTCATGACGGCGCCGCCGCTTTCCGACACCAGATGAAAGGCATAGGCCGGCTCGCCCCGCAGCAGGTTGGCGCACTCGAACACCGAGCCCAGGCTGAGGCTCAGGGACTGGAAGTTCGGGTAAACCATCAGCGCAACGCTGTGCATCGTCATTCTCCAAGGGGCGCGGGAGGGAGGATTGTCGGCGCGTGCCGGATAAACGGCAACTGCCGGTGGCGAATGTCCGGAATCCTTGCGGATATGACATTGTGAGCCTGCGCCCCGGTCCCTAACATTGCCCCAACGAACTAGACGACTGGTCTAATCCCAAGGGGCCAAGCATGCACAGCCAAACCAGAAGCGCACGGCAGACCATTCTTGACAGTGCACAAGCGATTGTCGGCGCCAAGGGATTTTCTGCGGTGGGGTTGAACGAAATCCTGCAGGCCGCCGAGGTGCCCAAGGGCTCGTTTTATCACTACTTCACCTCCAAGGATGCGTTCGGGGTGGTGCTGCTCGATACCTACTTCGATCACTACATCGAGGGCATGCAGCAGCTGTTCAGCCAGCCGGGCGCGTCCCACTACGCCAGGCTGATGCGCTACTGGCAGGGCTGGATCGACAACCACACCGGCTGCACCGACGCCGGCAAATGCCTTGCCGTCAAACTCGGCGCCGAGGTGTCAGACCTTTCAGAGCCGATGCGCCTGGCATTGCAGCGCGGCACGTCACGCACCATCGAGTTGCTCGCCACGGCGTTGCAGCATGGCGTGCAAGACGGCTCGCTGATGCTCGAGCAACCTGCCGAAAGCCTGGCCCGACGCCTGTACGCGTTGTGGCTGGGGACCAGCGTCATGGGCAAGATCACCCGTACCACCGCGCCGTTCGATGAGGCGCTGGGCCTGACCCGACAGTTGTTGGGCCACCCCGAAAACCCTGCTATTCACCACGATCGAGGCACTGGAAAATGAAAGTATTAATGGTACTGACCTCTCACGACCAGCTGGGCGATACCGGCCGCAAGACCGGCTTCTGGCTCGAAGAGTTTGCCGCTCCCTATTACGCGTTCAAGGACGCCGGTGCCGAGGTGGTGCTGGCATCGCCTGCCGGTGGCCAGCCGCCGCTGGACCCGGTCAGCGATCAGCCCGATGCCCAGACCGAACAGACCCATCGCTTCAACGCCGACCCTGCCGCGCAGCAGGCCCTTGCCACTACGGTGAAATTGGACGCGGTCAACGCCGATGACTTCGACACCGTGTTCTACCCGGGCGGCCACGGCCCGCTGTGGGACCTGGCCGAGTCGCCGGTGTCCATTGCGCTGATCGAGTCGTTCGAGCGTGCCGGCAAGCCTGTCGGGTTGGTCTGCCATGCACCGGGCGCCTTGCGTCACGTCAAGGCGGTCAACGGCGAGCCCTTGGTCAAGGGCCGTCGCGTCACGGGGTTCTCCAACTCGGAAGAAGCCGCCGTGGGCCTGACTGACGTCGTGCCGTTCCTGGTGGAAGATGAATTCAAGAAACTGGGCGGCAAGTATGAGAAGGGCGCCGATTGGCAGTCGTTCGTGATTGTCGATGGTCTGCTGGTGACGGGGCAGAACCCCGGCAGCTCCAGTGAAGTGGCCAAGGCCCTGTTGAACCTCACCGCTTAACTTAACCCCACCGACTTAACCCCACCGATTGATGCATGTGGCGGCTCGCAAGAGCCGCCAGTGTTTTCGTTCGTCCTGAATTTGGAATATCCCCATGGCTCATCCGTTGAACACCCCCGTAAAACTGGGGCTTCACACCCTGAACAACCGCATTGTGTTGCCGCCCCTGACCCGCCAGCGCAGCGCGCAACCGGGCGATATCGCCACCGACTTGATGGCCCGGTACTACCGTCAACGCGCCAGCGCCGGGTTCATGGTCAGCGAGGGCACCCAGATCGAGCCTCGCGGCCAGGGTTACGCGTGGACGCCGGGGATCTACACGCCGGCGCAGATCGACGGCTGGCGCAAGGTCACCGAGGCGGTGCATGCCGAGGGCGGCGTGATCTTCGCCCAGCTGTGGCATGTGGGCCGCGTGTCCCACAATGCCTTGCAACCCGACGGCGCCGCACCGGTCGCACCCTCGGCCATCCAGGCCCTGCAGGCCAAGGCCTTTATCGAAACGGCGCCGGGTGCCGGCGAGCTCAAACAACCACCGGTACCCCGCGCCCTGACGGTGCTGGAGATCGAGGAACTGGTCGGCCACTACGCACAGGCGGCGCGCAACGCCCTGGACGCCGGCTTCGACGGGGTGGAGATTCATTCGGCCAACGGTTACCTGGTCAACCAGTTCATCTCGGCCCATTCCAACCAGCGCGATGATGAATACGGTGGCACGCTGGACAATCGCCTGCGCTTTTTGCGCGAAATCGTCGAAGCCGTGTGCCGCGTAGTCGGCCCTGAGCGCGTCGGCGTGCGCTTTTCGCCGTTGTTCAGTGGCACCGATCAGGAGCGTGTCTACATCGGCCTGGTGGAAGAAGACCCGCACCACACCTACATCGAAGCGATCAAGGTGCTGGAGCAGTCGGGTATCGCTTATGTCTCCATCGCCGAAGCCGACTGGGACAATGCTCCCGACCTGCCGGACAGCTTCCGCCAGGCCGTGCGCAGTACTTTCAGCGGACGCATCATCTATGCCGGCCGCTACACCGCCGAACGTGGCGCAACACTGGTGGACGCCGGGCTGGCGGACCTGATTGCATTCGGCCGGCCGTTCATTGCCAACCCGGACCTGCCGCAGCGGATCTTCAATGGCTGGCCGTTGAATGCGTTGAAGGCTGAAGGGTTGTATGGCGGGACCGAGGCGGGGTATGTGGATTATCCGGAATATGTTCAACCAGGCTGAGCTCGACAGCTACCCTGTAGCGAGGGAGCTAACGGGTATCTACCTGACGCTCCGGGGTCCAAATGTGGGAGGGGCGGTGCGACGATTCGACTTGCTCCCCGTGGCTACTCGTCAGCCTATGACTATCTTACTGATGCTCCACAATCCAAATGTGGGAGGGGGCTTGCCCCCGATGGCGGCCTCTGGGCCGACCAGGATGTTGGATTGGACGGGGTACATATCCGTTGCTGCGGTAACGGCTTCTATTGGTTCCGCTTTTACAGCGGCTCACTTTTGAAAAGCGCAAAAGTAAGCAAAACGCTCTTGCCCCACCACTCGGCACCTCGCCTGGGCTCGGTGT
>NZ_CVTN01000054.1:47939-48217 GCF_900004915.1 Pseudomonas sp. 31 R 17 | reverse complement strand
CGGCTAACCCGGCGTCCTGCCGGGTTGCCCACGGATTCAAGCCTGCGTTCGGCCAGCGTGGTTTAACGGGGCGCCTGAGATCAAAAGCAAAAGCTCGGCGGCCTTGGAGCCGACCGGTATCTTGTGCCGATCCCGGTGAAAATGTGGGAGGGGGCTTGCCCCCGATGGCGGCCTCTGGGCCGACCAGGATGTTGGATTGGACCGAGTACATATCCGTTGCTGCGGTAACGGCTTCTATTGGTTCCGCTTTTACAGCGGGTCACTTTTGGAAAAGAGCC
>NZ_CVTN01000054.1:47615-47889 GCF_900004915.1 Pseudomonas sp. 31 R 17 | reverse complement strand
GTTCCGCTTTTACAGCGGGTCACTTTTGGAAAAGAGCCCCAAAAGTAACCAAAAGGGCTCTTGCCCCACCACTCGGCACCTCGCTTAGGCTCGGCGGCCTTAGAGCCGACCGGTATCTTGTGCCGATCCCGGTGAAAATGTGGGAGGGGGCTTGCCCCCGATGGCGGCCTCTGGGCCGATCAGGATGTTGGATTGGACCGAGTACATATCCGTTGCTGCGGTAACGGCTTCTATTGGTTCCGCTTTTACAGCGGGTCACTTTTGGAAAAGAGCC
>NZ_CVTN01000054.1:36951-47565 GCF_900004915.1 Pseudomonas sp. 31 R 17 | reverse complement strand
ATTCAAGCCTGCGTTCGGCCAGCGTGGTTTAACGGGGCGCCTGAGATCAAGATCAAGAGCGACTCGCTTCGCATCGTGGTTACGGTTGGGCGCTGCTGAGTTGTGTGGGTACCTATGCTCCAGAGGGAGCAAGGTCACTCGCCACAGGGGGTGGTTTATTCGACGCGCAGCACAATCTTGCCGATATGGTCGCCACCTTCCATGCGGGCGTGAGCCTGGGCGGCGTCGGTGTATTCGTACACCTTGTCGATGATCGGCAGGCAACGCCCTTCGCTCAGCACCGGCCAAATATGTTCACGCAACTGCTCGGCGATGGCGGCCTTTTCTTCGCGGGTGCGTGCGCGTAGCAGGGAACCGGTGATGACCGCACGTTTGCCGAGAATGGTCAGCAGGTCCACCTCATTGGCCTTGGCGCCACCGAGGAAGCCCAGTATCACCAGGTGGCCGTCCATGCCCAGGGCCTTGAGGTTGTTGTTGAGGTAGGAGGCACCCATGATGTCGAGAATCACATCGACGCCTTTACCTGCGGTTTTCTCGGCGATGACCTGGGCAAAATCCTCTTCGCGATAATTGATCGGCTGCGCCCCGAGCTTGGCGATCGCCGCGCATTTATCGGCGCTGCCGGCGGTGGCGAATGCCTCGATACCGAATTCCCGGCAGAGCATCAGGGCGGTGGTGCCGATACCGCTGGTGCCGCCGTGGATCAGCGCGCGCTGGCCGTTGCAGGCGCCGCCGAGACCGAACAGGTTGGCCCAGACGGTGAAGAAGGTCTCCGGCACGGCCGCCGCTTGAATCCAGTCCATGCCTTCGGGAATCGGCAGCGCCTGGCTGGCCGGCACCGCGCAGAACTGCGCATAGCCGCCGCCATTGGTCAGCGCGCAGACCTTGTCGCCGAGTTCGTATTGATGCACGCCTTCGCCCAGCGCCACCACTTCACCGGCCACTTCCAGGCCGGGGATCGGGCTCATGCCGGGTTTCATCGGGTATTTGCCGGCACGTTGCAGGGCGTCGGGACGGTTGACCCCGGCGGCATGCACGCGAATCAGGATCTCGCCGGGGCCGGCCACCGGCACGTCTGCGCGACGCGGCTGCAGCACGTCGGGGCCGCCGGGGGCGGTGATTTCGATCAGGGTCATTTCTTGAGGCAGTGTCATGGATGGGTTCCTGTAACGATGAGCGTACGGGTTGGGACCATAGCGAGCGGTCGACGGTTCAGCCAGATCATGCCCGCTTCCAGCTGCAGTGCAACCACCATGGCGCCAACCTGCGTCATAAACAGAAAGGTGATTCAAGCCTGCATTCGGCCCGCGTGGTTTAACGGGGCGCCTGAGATCAGGATCAAAAGCGCGGCGCCCCTCCCACATTCGATGTTCATTGTGATTTGAAGGCTGCGCTTAGACGTTGGATCACCTCTACCACTGACGGCCCCTTAATCTTCGGCGGTGCAGTACTTTCACCAAACTCGCGCCACACAAACAGCGTCAGCTCAGCCCCATCGGTCAGGTTTTTCGCGAGTGTTTGCGACCCGAACCCCTGGAGCGTGCGATAGCGTTCATCCTGCCAGAACGCATCCTCGACCCAGTCATACACCGGGATGAAATGAAAATGCAGCGGCAAGCCCGGCATATGGCCGTAGCGGCTGATATACAGCCACTTTGGCTGGAGCTGGGTTTCCATCACCCGCTGGACTCTGGCGAGCAGCCCGCCGAGTTCGGCCAGTGCGGCGTCGGGTATGTCGGCCAGCGAATCGATCGGTGCCTTGGCGCCGAGCATCAGGTAGCCCGGCAGCCTCGTTGTCAGGTGATGGTTGAGCAACCAGTGTTCGGTCTGGTGCAAGAGGTAGGCGGGGTCTATTTGCATGAGCACGCATCCAGGTTGGCTGGTGCGGCAGGATAACAAGTATTCCCCATGTGAGAGGGTTCGCCCCTCAGTGCATCTTGCTATGGTCCATGTGGCTATGATCCATCCCATCCAAGCCACGCGCTGGCGCTTTCACTTCGATGGTCTGCTCGGTGCCCTTGGCGTCTTTTACCGTAAGGGTCAGCGGCACCTGGTCGCCTTCCTTGATCTGGCCGGTCAGGCCCATCAGCATCACGTGGTAGCCATTCGGGTCGAGCTTGACGGCTTTGCCTGCGGGCAGGGCCACCGAGTCCACCGGGCCCATGCGCATCACGTCGTCTTTCATGCTCATTTCATGGATCTGCACGTCTTTGGCCACTGGTGAAGCCACGCGCAGCAACTGGCTGTCGCTGTCGGCGGTGACGGTCATGAACGCGCCGCTGGACGGTTGGCCCGGCACGGTGGCACGTACCCAGGCGTCGCTCACTTGCACTTGGGCGCTGGCGTGGGCGGCAAGACCCAGCAGGGTGAGGCCGAGGGTGAGACGCTTGAGGTGTTGAACGGCAGTCATTAGCAGACCTCCATGACGGTGAGCAGGTCTTCTGCGCACTCTTTAGCGGTAAGGGATGCCTGCAAGCCAAGGCGCAGGTTGCCACGGGTATCGAACACGAAACTGGTGGCGGTGTGGGACAGGGTGTAGGTGTCGCCGGCGGGGATCTTTTCATAAAAGATCCCGAACTCTTTGGCGGCCACGGCGATTTCTTCCGGGGTGCCATACAGGGCTTCGAAGCTGGGGTCGAAGGCCTTGACGTATTTATCGAGTATCTCGGGGGTGTCGCGCTCGGGGTCCAGGGTGATGAACACCACCTGCATGATTTCACCGTCGCGCCCCATCAGCTTCTTCGCCTGGGCGGCGCGCGCCAGGGTGGTCGGGCAGACCGCCGGGCACTGGGTGAAGCCGAAGAACACCACGGGCATCAGGCCACGGTACGAGCTCAGGGTGACGGTTTCGCCGTCGGTGTTCTTGAGCTTGAAGGTGCGCCCCATGATCTTGTCACTGAGGTCCTTGCCGTACTTGAAATCCAGCCTGGGGCTGTAGTCACAGCCGCCCAGCAGGCTGCCCAGGCCCAACAGGCCCATGCCGGTCAGCACTTTGCGGCGGGTGAATAACGTACTCATCAACTGTGCATCCTGTGAAACGCCTGAATGGCTCTGGAGTTGCCCACCCGGCTTTGAAAAGGAGTAACGAGAAGGGTGCAGAGTCTAGCAACCCTGGGCCCCCGCGTAATCTGCGACGTTCTGCCACAGGGGCGCGCTGCGCTCTAGCCTTTTGTGGCTTCGGTGGTAGGGTCGCGGCGATGAAATCGAGCTGCCTCGAGCGGGCGCTGATCGCCTCGGCCCTGTACTCCTGCGTACTGGTGAACCTGTTCCTACGCGGTTTGGGGGCATGGGCACATGGTCGGTCAACAGCTTGATGGCCACGGCGGCCAGTCAGGCGCAGTGGACGGCGGTCAGCCGATAATTTTCCGACAAGGGGTGGGCTGGCCTGTCTTCCAGCAACATCTCGAACTACTTTGCCTGCCCCGTATGCAGGGCTATTACCGTCGCAATCGTATTTTGACCGGCCTGGTTGCTGAGGATAAGGCGTCAGGGCCGGTAAAAAACAGGCCCTGACGCTTGCGCCAATCGAAGCGCAGACAACGTGACCAATAGGCCTTACGCAGCCATTGGTTTACTCGTCATGGCCTTTTTATGAGCCGCTTTCATCGCTTCCATTTCAGCCCCGAGTTCCTCCAGCATCGCTTTGCCCAGAAGCTTCCTGGCCTCGGGAAACATCTCGGTTTCTTCTTCTTCGATATGGTGCTCCAGCAGCTCCTTGACCACTTTGACTCGACCGGAAAACTCGGTGGTGGACGGGTCGGTCTGCTTCAGGTCGGGCAGCACCAATGAGTCCACGGTGCGGTGCTCTTCCTTGGCTTCGTGGTACATGATGTCTTGTTCCTTGCCGCCGGCTTTTCTGAAAGCAGGGTAGAGAATTTCTTCTTCCAGCTTGGTGTGCAGGGTGATTTCCATCTCCAGCTTGGCCAGCAGGTCGGTGCGTTTTTTCACCCCGCGTTCGGTGGATTCGCTCAATTGGGTCAGCAGGGTCTTGACGCGTTCGTGGTCGGCTTTGAGAAGGTCGATGGCATTCATGTGGAACCTCACGGGTAATGGTCGGGCATGTCGAAACGCACGCCTCGTGAATAAGCTCATTGCATCACGCGTACCAACTTTTCAGGATGGTAAATTATGTTTTAAATCATATGGTTGGCGTCAAACCATCGGTTGGTTGTCGTGCAGCTTGCATGATCGGGGGCTGCCGGGATTGCACAACGCACAACCGCCGCCGCTGTTGAAGTGCGTTGCTGAACAATTCGATGGAACCCCTGGCGCATTTGCTTGACCTAACCCTTAGACTTCAGGAGGTGAAGCATGCAAATTGAATATATCTGGATCGTACTGGCAGTGATTCTGCTGCTGTTGGAACTGTGGGCCATCAACATTGTGTTGCGCAGTACCGGCGGCTGGGAGACCAAGGGCTTATGGGTGGTGGTGCTGATCTTTGTACCCCTGCTGGGGCTGATCGCCTGGGCGATGTTCGGGCCCAAGCGCGAGATGGCGCAACCGCGCAAACACTGAAGCGTTCAGTTAAAAAAAAGGCGCCCCATGGGGCGCCTGTTTTTATTGCGGTGGACGGATCAACCCGCAACAGCCTGGGCAATCGCCTCATTGAACGCCGGCAAATCGTCCGGCGTGCGTGAGGTGATCAAGGTCCAGCCGTTGGCCTTGCATTCCTGCACCTGGGCGTCGACCACGCTGGCGGCACCAGCGTTCTCCAGATCGATACGCACGCTTTTAAACGCAGTCAGGGTCTTGCCCTTGACCACGCCCGCGTCGATCAGCGTCCACGGGCCGTGGCAGATGGCCGCGATGGTCTTGCCGGCCTGGGCGAACTCGCTGATCAAGCGCAGCGCGGCGCTGTCCTGGCGCAGGGTATCGGCATTGACGGTGCCGCCCGGGATGACCAGCGCGTCGAAGTCGCTGCCGACCACGTCCGACAGTTGCACGTCGGATTCCACGGTCTGGTCCTTTTCCGTATCGCCCACGAAGGTCTGGGTAGTGCCACCTTTGCTGGAGGCGTGCGTCACGGTCGCGCCGAAGCCACGCAGGGCTTGCAGAGGCTTGAGCAGTTCATCGCGCTCGATGCCGGTATTGGAGGTAATGATCAGGATTTTCTTACCGTTGAGTTGCGCACTCATAAGCGGGTGTCTCCTGTTTGGGTAAGTGAATTAATGGGCGTATTTGCCTTGCAGCGCCTTGGCTTTTTCCAGGTGTGCTTCAAGGGTCGGCAGGGTCTTGGTGGCGAAAGCTTTCAACTCGGCGTTGTCGGAGGACTCTGCTTCCTTCTTGAACAGTGCGACGGTTTTCTCGTGGGCGTCCACCTGGTTGTTGGCGTAGGCTTTGTCGAACGATTCATCGCGCATTTCCAGAATGGCTTTCTTCGCCTTGTCAGTCAGGGCGGCGTCATCCGGTACTTCGATATCGAGTTTTTTCGCCAGTGCCATCAGTTCCTGATTGGCCTTGGTATGGTCGGTAATCATGTGTTGCGCGAAGGTCTTCACGTCCGCCGAACTGCTTTTTTCCAGCGCCAGTTTGCCGGCTTCAACTTCGGTGATACCGCCCTGGGCGGCACTCTCGACAAAGTCGTTGGAGGTGGCGGCCATTGCGGTGGAAATCGAGCCTGCAACCAGTGCGAATGTCAGGCCCATGTGTTTCATCAGTCGAGTCGTCATGGTGTCTCTCCTTGGAAATGGCGTGTTGCCGTTACGAGACTGTTGAACCGGCGCCCAGGCAAAAGGTTTAAATTTTTTTTGCACGCATTGACCGAACGGCAGGCGTGGCAATTTCCTTGAACTAATCCAAATTCACAGGGTTCTGCTGCATAGGGTCGCCACTGTGGGTGACCTGTCATTACCAGGAGATAGCACCGTGACTGATCACAAGCCCGCCGATAAAACCCCCGCGCCCGTCAGTTCCGAAGACGCGCAAAAGGGCAATGCCGACGACACTAAAGGGCAGTCCCTGGAACGTCCGAACCCCAGGACCGAAACCATCGATAAAGTGGTGACGCCGACCTCGATCAAGGACCTTGAGCGCCAGACCGATGCCATCAACGAGAAGCTCAGCAAGGGGCAGTGAGCATGGCCCGTTCCATCAGCGCGTCGGAACTGGGAATCGAGCTCAAGCCTGGCGATGACGGCAACCTGTTCAAGTGGTTTATCGCCAGCTTCCTGATGGGCAAGCGCATTCAGGCGCCGATTGCCGCGCAGGCCTACAGGGTGATCGTTGAAGAGGAGGGCCGCGACACGCCGCGTAAATTGCAGCACTGCACGTCGCGCGAGCTGGTCGCCATGTTGGGGCGCGCGCATTACGTGCGTTACGACGAAACCACGGCCCAGCGCCTGTTGGACCTGAGCGCAAAACTCAATGCCGATTACAGCGGCAGCATCACCCGGATGCTTGAGGCCAGCGACGACCGCCAGGCGTTCGAAAGGCGCCTGGGTGAGTTCGACGGCGTCGGGCCCAAGACCATCGAGATTTTCATGCGCGATGCGGCCACGGTGCTGTTTTGAGCGCACCGCTGTATGTGGGCTGTGCCGGCTGGAGCTTGCCCCGCGAGCATTGGCCGGCCTTCCTTGGGCAAGGTACGCACTTGCAGCGCTACGCTTCGCGTTTCAATGCGGTGGAAATCAACAGTTCGTTTTATCGGCCCCACTTGCCGAAAACCTATGGGCGCTGGCATGAGTCGGTGCCTGAAGGGTTTCGTTTTTCGGTCAAGATGCCCAAGCGAATCACCCACGAGCTGCGCTTGCAGCAGTGCGCCAGCGCCCTGGACGAGTTTCTCGGGCAATGCCTGCAACTGCACGAAAAGCTCGGTTGCCTGCTGGTACAGCTGCCGCCGTCCTTGAGTTATGAGCCGCTGGTTGCCCGCGCGTTTTTCGAGGCGCTGCGCCAGGGTTTTGCCGGCACCGTGGTGCTGGAACCGCGTCATGCCAGTTGGTTGGCGGCTGGGAGTCTGTTGCGAGCCCTGGAGATTGGCTGGGTCACCGCCGACCCCGCGGTCATTGCCGCGGGCGATGCCTGGCACGGCGTGCGTTATTGGCGCCTGCATGGCTCGCCGCGCATTTATCACAGCGCCTACGGGCATGAGCGGGTGCAGGGGTATGCGCAATTGTTGCGCCAGTCGATGGAGGAGGGCATTCCCACCTGGTGCATCTTCGATAACACCGCCAGCGGCCATGCGATCGCCGATGCCCTGGACCTGCTGGACCTTCATCGGTCGCACCTCCCCATCTGATTGAAAAAATCCTCGCCGGCTTGCCTGGGGGGCAGGGCGGCGCCGTGTACAGCTCGCGAGATAAACGCAATGGCTGGTTGCCTGGGCGATCGCCGGTTACTCTCTGGGTTCAGTTCAGGGAGAGGTGACCCGATGTCGTTGATCACAACCATCGAAGACTTACGCAAGCTCGCGCAAAAACGTGTGCCCCGCATGTTCTACGACTACGCCGATTCCGGCTCCTGGACTGAGAGCACCTACCGGGCCAATGAAAGCGATTTTGCCCGTATCAAGTTCCGTCAGCGCGTGGCGCGCAATATCGATGAACGTTCAATCCGCGCCAGCATGATTGGCCAGGACATGGCCATGCCGGTGGCGCTGGCACCTACCGGCCTTGCGGGCATGCAGCACGCCGATGGCGAGATCCTCACCGCGCGCGCCGCTGCGGCTTTTGGCCTGCGCTATACCCTGTCGACCATGAGCATCTGTTCGTTGGAAGACATCGCCGAGCACGTCGGCCAGCCCTTCTGGTTCCAGTTGTATGTGATGCGCGATCGCGGGTTTATCGAGCGCCTGATCGAGCGGGCCAAGGCGGCGGGTGTTGATGCGTTGGTGTTGACGCTGGACCTGCAGATCCTGGGGCAGCGTCACAAGGATTTGATCAATGGCCTGTCGGCGCCGCCCAGGCTGACCCTGCCGAACATCCTCAACATGATGACCAAGCCGCGCTGGGTGATGGGCATGCTCGGCACCCAGCGCCGTGGCTTCGGCAATATCGTCGGGCATGTGACGGGCGTGGCCGACATGAGTTCGCTGTCGGCGTGGACTGCCCAACAATTTGACCCGCGCCTGAGCTGGGACGATGTGGAGTGGATCAAGAAGTGCTGGGGCGGCAAGCTGATCATCAAGGGCATCCTCGATGTGGAAGACGCACGCCTGGCGGCCAACACCGGCGCCGATGCGTTGGTGGTGAGCAACCACGGTGGCCGTCAGCTGGATGGTGCGCCGTCGAGCATCAGCCAATTGCCGGCGATTGTGGAGGCGGTGGGCAATCGGATAGAGGTGTGGCTCGATGGGGGCATTCGCTCCGGCCAGGACGTACTCAAGGCCATGGCGCTGGGCGCCAGGGGCACGATGATCGGACGCCCGCATCTGTATGGCTTGGGCGCGATGGGCGAAGCGGGCGTGACCAGAGCGCTGGAGATCATCGCCCGTGAGTTGGATGTGTCGATGGCGCTGTGTGGCTATAACGATATACGCGATGTGAATCGCGAGATCCTGCTGCCTGGCACGTTTCCTGACGGCGTTTGATGGGCAAAAAGAAACGGAAAAGTAAAAAGAGTTGTCCACGAAAACCGTGGGTATCTCTGTGGATAACTTTGCAAGGCCCCGGCAGCATTGGCGATTTAACCTGCGATCAATATTTGATCAACTTTCAATGACGGCCAATATGGGCAGGGTTTGCGCTTGACAGGCCTTGGCCAAGCCAGTGCCGAAAAGTGCGTTTATGAGTCACCGTCTCGGCCTGTGGAGTGGCTGACCACCGGTGATGGCATCGTCGTTTGCATCAGCTTGTCCAGCGCCACGCCATAATTGCGCCCGGCCAGGCTCATGCTGTTGTTGTGGCCGGCCCCCGGTACCAGTAACAGCCGCTTGGGTTCCTGGGCGGCTTCGAATAACTGCTGGCTGAAACGCGGCGGTACGTAGCGGTCATCAAGGCCGTGCACCACCAGCAATGGCATATGGATATCGGCCATCTTGTCGATGGAGTCGAATTTCTGCGACAGCAACCAGCGCACCGGCAGTGAGGTATCGGCAACGGCCGTGGCGACATCCCCCAGGGACGTGAACGTGGATTCGATTACCAGCCCGCGTACCGGCAACGGCACCTGCCTGCTCAACTCGGCCGCGAGGTCGATGGCCACCGCACCACCCAGGGAGTGGCCGTAGATCAGGCGTTTGCCGGGGTCCGGCTGCAAGGTTTGAAAGCGTTCCCAGGCGATACGCGCGTCTTCATACACCGTGGTTTCCGAAGGCAGGTCGCCCTGGCTTTTGCCAAAACCGCGATAGTCGATGGCCAGCACCGAATAGCCCAGGGCGTGCAACTGTTCGATGCGAAACAGCTGGCCGGTGAGGTTCCAGCGCACGCCGTGCAGATAGAGGATCGCAGGCGCATCCTTGCGCGCGGCCGGGTACCACCAGCCATGGATATTCTGGCCGGATTTGAACGTGGCGGGCTTGATATCGAACTCCTGCACGGCGCTTGGCAGGCCGGTGTACCAGCCTGCGGTGCCCGGTTCGATGCGAAACACCAGTTCGCGCTCCTTGTGTTGCAGCACGGCGCAGCCGACCGGCAGGGCGACGATCAGCAGGGCCATGCACAGCAGCACAAACCGGCGCAGGCCCCGGCGGGGTATGGAAAAAGCTGACATGAAGATTCCAGTACAAAAGCCAAGCTCGGGTTGTACCAGATGGCCCGGGCAGAGCAAAAATTAATACGACGGCCGTGACGCAGGATTGCTTGCAAAGTGTTGCAGCGACCCATCCGGGCAACCGGCTTGACGCTGCATGGCCTGCACGCGATGCTCCGCTTCTTTGAGCAAAGGCCCGACCATGGACAACAGCCCCGTGCGCATCACCGCCGAAGAAACCCTTTCGGACAACTGGTACCTCTTGAAGAAATACAGCTTCGACCTGCGCCGTCGCGACGGCAGTTGGCAAGCCCAGACCCGCGAGGTGTATGACCGGGGCAACGGTGCGACCATCCTGTTGTACAACCGCGAGCAGCGCACGGTGCTGCTGATCCGCCAGTTCCGCATGCCGACTTTCGTCAATGATTACCCCGGTTACCTGATCGAAGCGGCGGCCGGGTTGCTCGACAACGCCAGTCCCGAAGAACGCATCCGCCTGGAAGCCGAGGAAGAGACCGGCTACCGCGTGGGGCATGTCGAAAAAGTCTACGCGGCCTTCATGAGCCCGGGGTCGGTGACCGAGCGCATTCACTTCTTTACCGGCGAATACCAGGCGGGCGACCGGGTTGGCGCCGGCGGCGGCCTGGCGGAAGAGGGCGAGGACATCGAAGTGCTGGAACTGGGGTTCGAGCAGGCGTTGGGGATGGTGGCCAGCGGAGAGATTGTGGATGGCAAGACCATCATGCTGTTGCAGCATCTGGAACTGCGCATGTTGAAAGAGCGCTGGTAGGGGGGGCTGACGAGCAAAATGAGGGCGGGGGGGGGCGACGATTCGACTTGCCCCCGATGGCCATAGGTATCTACACAACGCTTTAGCACTCAACCGCAACCGCAACCACGATGCGAAGCGAGCCGCTCTTGATCTTGATCTGCTTTTGATCTTGATCTCAGGCGCCCCGTTAAACCACGCTGGCCGAACGCAGGCTT
>NZ_CVTN01000054.1:0-36894 GCF_900004915.1 Pseudomonas sp. 31 R 17 | reverse complement strand
AGCGTTTTGCTTACTTTTGCGCTTTTCAAAAGTGAGCCGCTGTAAAAGCGGAACCATTAGCAGCCGTTACCGCAGAAACGGATATGTACTCGGTACAATCCAACATCCCGGCCAGCCCAGAGGCCGCCATCGGGGGCAAGCCCCCTCCCACATTTGGACCTCGGAGTGTCAGGTAGATACGCGTTGGCTGTTCGGCCGTCACGAGGGCAAGCCCCTCACGCCACCATAATAATCTTCGACACCAACTCCACCACCGTCTTGGCCTGCAACTTCCTCATCAACCGTGCCCGATGCACTTCCACCGTGCGGTGGGAAATCCCCAGGCGCAGGGCGATTTCCTTGGATTTGAGCCCGTTCACGATATGCATGGCAATCTCGCGCTCCCGCGGCGTCAGGTCCCCGGTGCCCTGGTGACTGCGGTCCAGGCGTTCGAAGTGCCAGATCATCAGCTTGAACGGGTCCCTGGGCGTAAGAGTGTAGCCATGGGATTTGGCCCAGAACACCTCGCCGTTGCGATGCTGCATGAAGCGCTCGTCGGAATAAAAACCGTTGTCGCTGTCGAGCAACCAATCATGGCTGCGCTTGCCGATGGCGTGGTAGTCGGCCTTGGACGGGTAGATCAGCAAGGTCAACTGATTGACCAGCGCCTCGCGGGCATAGCCGAACAGTTTCAGGAACGCGTCATTGCAGTCGAGTATCACGCGGTTGCTGGTGACCAACTGCGGAGCGGGGGACAGTTTGAACGCCAGGCGTTCGAGGTCTTGCAAGGGCTGGGTAAACACGGTCATGGGCATCCTGCCTCGTTGTTCAACTCACTGGCGAATACTTATCCTTGTAAAACTACTTATCCATGTAAGTAGTTACACGAATTGGCGTGCGGCCAGAGCTGGTTCATTGTAGGGGAAGTCCGGTTGAAGAACAGAAGAAATTGATTATGCCTGTTGATTGCGTGTCTATCGTTGCCGCTGGTCATTCGCGTTTTGGTCGTCTGGAAGGCACCACGCTGGAGGATCTGATTGTTCAGGTCACGCGTGAGGCCCTCAGCGATGCCGACCTTGAGGCATCGCAAATCGATGCGCTGTTCCTTGGCCACTTCAATGCCGGGCTGGTGCCCGACGGTTTTGCCGCGTCATTGCTGCTGCAGGCCGACCCCGGGCTGCGCTTCAAGCCGGCCACGCGCTGTGAAAACGCTTGTGCGTCCGGTTCGGCGGCGATCCAGGCCGGGGTCAATGCGATTCTCTCCGGCAACGCCGAGTTGGTGCTGGTGGTGGGCGCCGAAAAAATGACCCACACCTCCACGGCTGCGGTCACCCAGGCGCTGGCCGGTGCCGGTTACCAGAACGATGCCGCCGAGGCCGGCTTGAGTTTCCCGCAGCTGTTCGGCCGTGCCGCGCGCCAATATGCCGAGCGTTACCACAGCCCGCTGGGCTCGATGGCGGCGATTGCCACCAAGAATCACTCCAATGCCATGGCCAACCCGTTGGCGCAGATGCACCGGGAGATGAATTTCGAGCACTGCAACAATGTGTCCCAGAGCAACCCGTTCGTGGCCGATTCGCTGCGCCTTACCGATTGCTCGCTGATCAGCGACGGTGCGGCGGCGATCATCCTGGCTTCACCCAAGCGCGCGCGGGCGTTTCGTCGCGATGTGCAGATTCGCGCGATGACCCAGGTCAATGACACCTTGCCTATCGCCCAGCGCGACATCCTCGCGTTTGAAGGCCCGCAGCGGGCCATTCACTCAGCCTTGCGCGGGGCCAGTGTGACCCTGGCCGACCTGAGTTTCGCCGAGGTGCATGATTGCTTCACCATCGCCGAGCTGCTGATCTACGAAGCCATGGGCCTGGCGCCCAAAGGCGAGGGGCACCGTGTACTCGACAGCGGCGTGGTGCGCGCGGGCGGGCGCTTGCCGGTGAACCTTTCCGGTGGGCTCAAGGCCAAGGGCCATCCCGTCGGCGCGACGGGTGTCTCGATGCATGCCCTGGCGTTCCGGCAATTGACCGGCGAGCCGATCGGCCTGGCGGTGCCCAACGCGGAGTTCGGGCTGGTGTTCAACATGGGTGGAATGGCGGTGGCCAACTACGCCTCGGTCCTGCATGCGCGCCGGTACTGAGCCATGAACATCGCCAATTGGTTGCACGATACCCAACGTCGCGACCCGCAACGCCCGGCACTGTTCGACGGCGCCCGGCTAGTGGCCGACTACGCCACCTTCACCGCCCATGTGCGCCAGCGCGCCGCGCAGTTGCAGGACCAGCACGGCGTGCAGCCGGGGGATGCGGTGGCGGTGCTGATGAAAAACAGCTGCGACTACCTGGAGTTGCTCTACGCCATCTGGTGGATGGGGGCGGTGGCGGTGCCGATCAACGCCAAGCTGCATCCGACCGAGGCGGCGTGGATCGCCGATAACGCCCAGGCCCGCCTGATCTTTACCGATGGCGGCCGGGTGTTTTCTGCGCAGGACCTGCCCCTGCGCTGCACAGAGCTCGATGGTCACGTGCTGCCGCCTGACCCTGGCGGGCCGACACGGGAGCAACCGGTGCCGCGCCAGGATCACGACCTCGCCTGGCTGTTCTACACCTCCGGCACCACCGGGCGTTCCAAGGGGGTGATGCTGTCCCATGGCAATCTGATCGCCATGTCGTTGTGTTACGCCACCGATGTCGACCCGGTGAGCGCCGACGATGCGGCGCTGTATGCCGCGCCGATGTCCCACGGCGCCGGGCTCTATAACTTCATTCACGTACGCTGCGGCGCGCGCCATGTGGTGCCGGCGTCCAACGGTTTTGACGCCGCCGAGCTGTTTGGCCTGGCGGCCGAGCTGGGCAGTGTTTCGCTGTTTGCCGCGCCGACCATGGTCAAGCGCATGGTCGAGCAGGCGCGGCGCCAAAGCTACAGCGGCGCAGGCATCAAGACCATAGTCTACGGCGGTGGCCCGATGTACCTGGCCGACTTGCGCGATGCTGTCGACACCTTTGGCGCCCGCCTGGTGCAGATCTACGGCCAGGGCGAGAGCCCGATGACCATCAGCGTGCTGCCCCGTGGGCTGATTGCCGACCGCCAGCGCCCTGATTGGGCGACCCTGGCCGCGTCCGTCGGCCATGCGCAAGCCTGTGTGGAAATCCGCATCCTCGATACCGGGCACCAACCGCTGCCCACGGGAACGCGCGGCGAAATTGCCGTACGTGGCGCTACGGTGATGCAGGGGTATTGGCGCAACCCCGAGGCCACGCGCCAGGCCTTGGTCGATGGCTGGTTGCTGACCGGCGACATCGGTTTCCTCGACCCCGCCGGCTACCTGACCCTCACGGATCGCTCCAAGGACGTGATCATCAGCGGCGGCAGCAATGTATACCCGCGCGAAGTCGAGGAGGTGCTGGCCCAGCATCCCGAGGTGTTTGAAGTGTGCGTGGTGGGTGAGCCGGACCCGCAGTGGGGCGAGTCGGTGGTGGCGTTTGTGGTGACGCGCAGCGGCCAGCCCCTCGACGAAGCCGAATTGACGGCCTGGTTCCTGGCGCGCATGGCATCGTTCAAGAAACCCAAGAAATATGTGTGGCGCAGCGAATTGCCCAAGAACAGCTACGGCAAAATCCTCAAGACCGACTTGCGGCAATCGCTCAAAGCGGCGAGTATCGCCGCGCTTTAGCATGGATCGACAAACAGACAAGGAGTCCCCTCGATGGGCAATCACGCGCACGACACTGTCCGCAAACGCCGCCGCGCGTTTCTCGGTGCCACCTCCGGCCACTTGATCGAGTGGTACGACTATGGCGTCTACGGCTTTCTTGCCGTCTATATCGGCCAGGCGTTCTTCGTCTCCGACGACCCCACCACCAGCCTGCTGGCCAGCTTTGCCGCGTTCGCCCTGAGCTTCTTCATCCGGCCTCTGGGCGGGCTGTTCTTCGGCCCGCTGGCGGACAAGATCGGCCGGCGTAAAACCCTGATCATGGCGCTGGTGATGATGACCGGCTCCACGGTGATGCTCGGTTTGCTGCCCACGTACGCGACCCTGGGCATCGCCGCCCCGATCCTGTTGATCCTGGTGCGCTGCGTACAAGGCTTCTCGGCGGGCGGTGAAATCGGTACGGTCACCAGCTTCATTTCCGAATACGCCGGTCCCGGCCGACGCGGCTTTGCCACCTGCTGGTTGATGGTCACCGCCGTGCTCGGCCTGCTGCTGGGCGGCGCCGTGGCCAATGGCATGACCTGGGTACTGGGCGCCGACATGATGCAGGAGTGGGCCTGGCGCGTGCCGTTCCTGATCGCCGCGCCCCTGGGTTTCATTTCCATGTACATCCGCCTCAAGCTCGAAGACAGCCCCGAGTTCCTTGCCCTGCAACGCGCCGGGCAAACTTCTCGTGCACCCCTGCGCGAAGTCTGGCAGTGGAAGCGCGCGATTGCCCTGGTGTTCTTCATCATCACCTTGCACAGCTCGATCTTTTATCTGGTGCTGACCTTTGCCTCGACCTACATGGCCAAGATTCTCAAGTTCGACAGCGGCACCACCTTGCTTTATGTGTTCGTCGCCAGCTTCTCGGCGGCCTTCGTCATGCCGTTCGGCGGCGCCTTCACCGATAAGTACGGGCGCAAGCCGTTCCTGATGGTGATCGGCACCTTGGCGACCCTGGCAATGTTCTGGCTGTTCAAGATGGCACCGACCGCCACGCCGGCAACCTTCTTCGCGCCGTTGATGGCGGTGGCGATTCTGTTCGGCCTGTACGCTTCGTCCACCTATGCGCTGATGAGCGAACTGCTGCCCACGCGCATCCGTTCCACCGGGATCGCCGTGGCGTACAACGTGCCGGTTGCGGTGTTTGGTGGCAGCGCGCCGCTGATCTCCACCTGGCTGATCAAGGTGACCGGTGACATCACCTCGCCCTGGTACTTCTATGTGGCGACCGGGGTGGTGTCGTTGATCGCGTTGGTGCTGCTGCGCAAGGAGGACTTCGTAGCCAGCACCAGCCCGGCGGCAGTGCCTGCGGCGGCGGCATTGGCTTGAGGGCGCTGCCGCCGGGCGTTGCATCGAGGCGTTAACTGCGCCAGGCTTGGCGGCCTGATCCCGGCGGAGCGAATGGCGTGCAGGCTACCCGATTGACCCTGATCTGCCATGCGGCCACGGCGGCGCAGAAGCAGGCACGTTTTGCCGATGACGAGTCGCTGCTCATGGACTGGCAAGGCTCGCAACTGTCTTTGGCAGGCCATTACCCCAAGGCTGCGCGCCTGGTGTGCGGGCCGGAGACACGAGCCCGGCAGACGGCGGCGTTATTCGGTGCGCAGCCGTGCATCGAAGAGTCGCTGCGCGACCTGGACCTGGGGCGCTGGAAAGGCCAGGCGATTGGAGATCTCGACAGCGATCAGATGAACGCCTGGCTCACCGACAGTGCCGCCGCGCCCCATGGTGGCGAGTCGGTGGAGCAGTTGTGCCGGCGGGTCGGGGACTGGATCAAGTCCCAGGAACGTCAGCCCGGCCATGTGCTGGCAGTGACCCATCCGTTCGTTATCCGCGCTGCGCTGCTGTTCGTCATGCAGTGCCCGGTCTCGATGTTCTACCGGATCGACGTTGAACCGCTGTCGCGCACCGAACTGCGCTTCAATGCCGTCTGGCGCCTGCGTCTGGAAACTCACGCCTGACGCCCCGATCGTGGCAAAATCCACGCTCCGCAATGAGAGCAACCCATGAAACGCATCCTGATCATCGGCATCGGCGCCGGCAACCCCGACTACATCACGATGCAGGCCGTGAAGGCGCTGAACCGCACCGACGTGTTTTTCCTGATGGACAAGGGCCAGAGCAAGGACAAACTGATCGACCTGCGGCGTGAAATCTGCGAGACCTATATCACCGAGCCCGGCTATCGCTTCGTCGAGGCCGATTGCCCTGAGCGCGCGCGCGGTGATATCGACTACACCACCGCCGTGCGTGACCTCAACCGCGACAAGCAGCAAACCTTCGAGCGTATGATCAACGAGGAAATGGCCGACGGCGAAGTGGGCGCGTTTCTGGCCTGGGGTGACCCGGCTTTGTACGACAGCACCATTCGCATCCTGCAGGCGATCCTGGCCGACGGCCGCTGTGAATTCGAGTTTGAGGTGATCCCCGGCATCACCAGCGTGCAGGCCCTGGCGGCCCGGCATAAAGTGCCGTTGAACCGGATCGGCAAGTCCATCGAAATCACCACCGGGCGGCGCCTGGCGGCGGGGCAGGCGAGTGATGCCGACACCCTGGTGGTGATGCTCGATGCTGAAGATTCCTACCGCAGCGTGGCCGATCAAGACCTGGACATCTATTGGGGCGCCTACCTGGGCACGCCGGATGAAATCCTGATCAGCGGCAAAGTCGCTGACGTGGCGCAAGATATCCAACGGGTACGCAAGGCTGCGCGGCTCGCCAATGGCTGGATCATGGACACCTATTTGTTGCGCAAACCCTGAGGGACAGTTCCCATGCTCAAATTGCTCGCGCTCACCCTGACCCTGCTGGCCGGTGTCGCCCAGGCGGATGCCGACCTGCACACCGACTTGCCGCTGTCGTACCTGGAGCAAACCCAGGGCGATTCACGCAACCAGCCGCTGGTGATTTTCCTGCATGGCTTTGGCAGCAACGAGCAAGACCTGTTCGGCATCAAGGATGCGCTGCCTTCCACCTGGACCTACCTGTCGGTGCGTGCGCCGCTGCCGGTGGAGCCACGTGGCTATCGCTGGTTCACCAAGGCTCCCGGTGACGGTGACTACGATGGCGTGACCGCCGATCTGCACAGCAGCGCCAGGCTGATTGAAGACTTTGTGGCCAAGGCCACCGCCAAGTACCGCACCATGAGTGATCGTGTGTTTCTGGTCGGGTTCAGCCAGGGCGCGATCATGTCCTATGAGGTGGGCTTGCGCAGACCCGAGTTGCTGCGTGGCATAGCGGCCCTGAGCGGCAGTGTGTTGCCGGTGCTCAAGGCCGAGCTCAAGCAGGATGAAGCGTTGGGCAAGCTGGCGATCTTTATCGGCCATGGCACGTTGGACCAGGCGCTGCCTTATGCGTTGGGGACGCGGGCGAATGCGGTGCTCGAGGGGTTGGGGTTGAAGCCGGAATTTCATGGGTATCCCGGGATGAACCATACGATCGGCGAAGCGGAAATCCAGGATTTAAAAGCCTGGCTGGAGAAAAGTTTGAAGTGAAACGCAGTTGAAAATGTGGGAGGGGGCTTGCCCCCGATAGCGATCTTTCAGTCAAAGATATTGAGACTGACACACCGCTATCGGGGGCAAGCCCCCTCCCACATTGGAGATAGGCTTACTTGCCGCCGGTAATCTGCTTGACCAGCGCAGCATGCCCCTTTACATCATCCGCTCGCGAAATCGCCTGGATCACCAGCAACTGATTGCCGGAACCGCCGAGAAAGGTGGAATTCAACGTCTTGCCGCCGCCCTGGGTAGCGGTGCTGTCGACTTGCCGCAGGCCGAGGCCTTTGTAGGTGAGTTTTTTCTCGTTTTGCTTCTTGAAATCGGGCAGGGCGGCGCGCTGGTTCTTGACGAAATCGGCTACGGCGCCATCGAGGAACTGCGGGTCGTTGTCCTTGATGGCTACCCCATCGTTACGTATGGTTTCGGCGACGATCACCACGCTTTTGGTGGTGGCGTTGGCGTACAGGGTGCCCTGGGTATCGGCGGTGCCATCATCGGCTTTACCGGAAGGCAGGGTATCGGCGGTGTAGGCCTTGGGCAGGTCGAAGGTGAACTTGCCGCCCAGGGTGGAGATGGTTTGCGTGGTCGCCTTGGAGGCAGCCCATACGCTGCCGGCGGTAAGCGCAAGGGCCAGCAGCAGTGCGGTCTTGGTAAACGTGGCCATGAAGCGCTCCAGAGATGAACGAAATTGCGGCGTATTCTGTCAGAAAATTCGCAAGATCGTTCACCTGCTGCCTCACACCTTGTCGGACTCTTCCTGCAGCCGATCCATCTCGAACAGGCGCGCCAGCTCGGCACGGGCTTCCTGGGCGGTCTGCATGACCTTGGCCGCATCGTCGTACACCGCATGCTGGGCGGCGAGGACCTGCTGGTCGTGGGCCTTGAAGCGGTCGATGCGCGCATCGGCCTGGGCCTGGCTCAAACCGAGGCCGACCAGGGTGCGTCGGCTCATCTCCAGGCTGGAATAAAAGGTTTCACGCACCGGTGAGGCGTCCAGGTCCACCAGGCGGTGTACGTGCTGGCGGTTACGCGCGCGGGCGATGATCTTCATGTGTGGGTAGAGGTTGCGCACCAGTTCGGCGGTCTTGATGTTGATCTCCGGGTCATCCATGGCAATCACGAAGAACTCCGCCTGTTCGACCTTGGCCGCATGCAGGATTTCCGGGCGTTGCGGGTCGCCGTAGAACACCGGCATGCCGCCGAAACTGCGGGTCAGTTCGATGGTTTCCACCGAGGTGTCCAGGGCAATGAACGAGACGTTCTGCGCGCGCAGGATACGCGCGACGATCTGGCCCATCCGGCCCATGCCGGCGATCACCACACGCGGTGCATCGCCTGCGATGGCGCGGTATTCCTCGGGTACGTCCACCGACTTGACCTTGGGTTTGAACAGCTTCGGGCATATCAACAGCAGCAGCGGTGTCACGGCCATGGACAGGGTGATGGTCAGCACCAGCACATCGTAGAGATGCGGCTCGAACAGGCCCTGGTCGCGCCCGATCTTGAACACCACAAAAGCAAACTCACCGCCGGCCGCCAACACCACGCCCAGGCGCAGGGCGCTTTCACGATTGAGCTCACCCACCTTGCGACCCACGGCGTACAACAGCGGCAGTTTCAACCCGATCAACAGCAAGGTCAGCCCGATCACCACCAGCGGGGTGCTGAGCAGCAGGCTGAGGTTGGCGCCCATGCCCACGCTGATAAAGAACAGACCCAGCAGCAGGCCCTTGAACGGTTCGATCTGGGATTCGAGTTCGTGGCGGTATTCCGAGTCCGCCAGCAGCAGCCCGGCGAGGAAAGCGCCGAGGGCCATGGACACGCCCACCAGTTCCATCAGCCAGGCGGTGCCGATCACCACCAGCAACGCGGTGGCGGTGGACACTTCGCGCAGGCCGGTCTTGGCGACGATGCGAAACACCGGGCGCAACAGGTAGCGCCCGCCGATGATTACCACGGCGATGCTGCCCAGGATTTGCAAGACGTGCTGCACGCCCTGGGCTTCGGTGGTCGGATGATCGCTGCCGGCCAGCAGCGGCACCATGGCGATCAAGGGGATTGCCGCGATGTCCTGGAACAACAGGATCGCAAAGGCCAGGCGCCCGTGGGGTTGGTTGAGTTCCTTGCGCTCGGCCAGGCTTTGCAGGCCGAACGCGGTGGAGGACAGCGCCAGCCCCAGGCCCAGCACAATCGCGCTGTTCCATGACTGGCCAAACAGCCACAGCGCCACTACGCCCATGACCAGCCCGGTGAGCAACACCTGGGCCAGACCGACACCGAATACCGCCTTGCGCATCACCCACAAGCGTTTGGGCGAAAGCTCCAGGCCGATAATGAACAGCAGCAGCACCACGCCCAATTCGGAGAACTGCGCCACGCTTTGCGGGTTACCGATCAGGCCCAGGACCGAGGGGCCGATGATCACACCGGCGAACAGGTAGCCCAGCACCGCGCCCAGTTGCAGGCGCTTGGCCAGGGGCACGGCCAGCACGGCGGCGAACAGGAATACCACGGCTGCTTGTAACAGGTTGCCTTCATGGGGCATTACGAACTCCAGGATGCTCAAAACCAAATCGACTGGCGCGTATTAGAGCGCTTTTTACCGCGTGATAATTGTATTTTTGCCGCGTGGGGTGGCATGTTTGCCTGGATTAGGGCATTGAATACACAGGATTACATCCGCATGTCGCGCAACTGCCATCCGCGCGATGGGCGGTGAGTTGGCGATCATTGCGACGTTTTCCGGTGGTCCGGTGAAGATCGATTATATTGGATAAGCCAACCTCATGAACCAGCTCCTTGCCCTACGCGCTTTCGTCCGTGTCGTCGACACCGGTTCATTCAGTCGTGCGTCTGACCAACTGGGGCTGCCACGTTCCACCGTCAGCAAGTTGATCATCGACCTTGAGAAGCACCTGGGCGTCCAGTTGATGCACCGCACTACCCGTGTGCTGACGCCGACGTCCGATGGGTTGGAGTATTGCCAGCAGGCCCGTCGCCTGGTGGCGGAGCTGGATGAAGTAGACAGTGCCATGCGCGGTCAGTTGCTCAAGCCCGGCGGGCACCTGCGGGTGGATGCGCCGGCGTCGTTCGCCAACTGCCTGCTGATTCCCGCGCTGGTGGATTTTCATCGTGAGTATCCGGATATCACCGTCGCCCTGGGGATCAGTGATCGTGCGGTCAATATCGTGGGGGAGGGCGTGGATTGCGTGATCCGCGCCGGCAAGCTTGATGACATGGCGATGATCGGGCGCAAAGTGGCGGACCTGCAATACCTGACCTGCGCCGCGCCCGGTTACCTGGCGCGTCGGGGGCTGCCGGTAACCCCGGAAGACCTGGCGCACAACCACCTCAAGGCCGGCTATTTCTCTGCCGGGTCGGGTAAGGCGCAGCCGCTGGTTTTCGAGCGGGACGGCAGGTGCATCGAGGTGGGCGATTGCGCCTACTCCAGCAATGACGGCAACGGCCTCAAGGAAATGCTGCTGGCAGGCTTGGGCGTCGGGCAGCATTTCAAGTCAATCGTGCAGCACTACGTGGACAATGGCCAATTGGTCAGCGTGTTGCCGGACTGGTCACGCCCGGCCACGCCGCTGCACATTCTCTACCCGCCCAATCGCCATCAGAGCGCGCGTCTCAGGGTGTTTGTCGAGTGGGTGATTCATACGTTCGGGGTCAGGGAATAATCGCAGTCACGCGGATTTCCACGCGCATCGCCGGCAAGCCCAGGGCTTCGACACCCACCTGCGTCCAGATCGGCGCATGGTTGGGCATGTACTGGCGGTAGTGCTTGACCATCGCCTCGTTGACCTCGGGCGGAAAACCGCCGACGTGGTAGGAATTGACGTGAATCACGTGCTCCCAGCACGTGCCGGCGGTCGCGAGGGTGCGTTCCAGGTTATGGAAGGCCTGGGCGATTTCGTCCGCCAGGTCGGCGGGAATCTGGAACTCATCGTCCCAGCCGCCCTGGCCTGAGGTTTCCACGCGATCACCGACTTTTACCGCTTGCGAATAATGCAGGTGCTGGCGCATGTAATCGCCGTAGCCTGGGGTGACAAAAAATTCGGGCTTGCTCATGGGGATTCCTCGGTTCGGTAAAGGACTGAACCCAGGCTATAGCAGCCAATACGCGAACAAAATCCCGAATTTATGCCATGACTGTCCATCCACCTGGATAATCGGCGCAGTCTTGTGGGGTGGCTGCGGTGCAGGTTCATGCAAGAAAGAGTGCGCCAGCTCAGGCCTTTTCCCCCTGCGGCACGACGTTCAACCCTGGCCTTTGATACTATCCTCCTCCCTCGTCACCAGGAGTCACCGCCCCATGCAGCACCAGTGGGATGAAATGCACCGTACCCGCAAGCCCACGTTTGTACTGTGTGGCGAGCCCCAGGGGGACGTGCTCAATCTCTATGTTCACGGTTATTCGGCGTTTTTCAGCCGGCAGCAGTTGGCTGGCTTCAAGGAACAACTGGCGGGCATTGAAGGCTCGACCAACTTGATGTTGTTCTGGCCGGCGGGGCACTTTCTGGAAAACCTGTTTGCGCCGTTCAAGGAGGTGATCGCCTCGATGCTTGGCGGGGGAGGCCTGGGCGCGGCGACGGTGGGGGTGGGCAAGGCGATTGCTTACTTTCTCGACCATTACAAAAGTGTCGAGGCGCGTGTCGATGAAGTGGCCAGGACCTTGTTGCCCGAGCTGGCGAGCTACCTGCACGCCGAATCGCTCCAGGTGCGGCAAATCAATCTCATCGGTCACTCTCTGGGGGCGCGGATCGTGGTCAAGAGTGTGCTGGCCAGCCCTGAAATCGCCCATGAACTGCCGTTGAACAATCTGTTGCTGATGGGCGGGGCGATTTGTACGTCGAGCCCGTGGGAGGCGGTGACGGCGCCGCTCAGGGGGCGGGTGATCAATTGCCACTCCAGCAAGGACTGGGCACTGGCGATGAAGCCGGACACCGAGCGTTGCATTGGCCGCTATGCCATCGCAGTGACGCCAGCCCTGAAGGCCAAGGTCACCAATGTTCACCTGGCCAGTTTCGACCATGCCGCCTACTGGCCGCAGTTGAAAACAGTGGTGCAGTACACCGATCTGCTGCAGGAGCGCCGGGGCATGATCCGCGCCGACCTGCGCAGCAGTGAAGTGCGCTTTGCCGAAGAGGATGCGGACTTGTTTCCGATCCTGATGCAGGCGCGACCGGATGAGTTGAAATTTCTCGCCGAGTTGATGGCACAAAAGCGCAGTGCCTCGATTGATGCCGGAGTGCGCGAACCGCGCAAGCTCGCCATCGAGTTGCAGCGCATGGGCGGCGACAGCTTTATGAACCTGGCCCGTGGTCACGGTGTGGCCTATCGCCAGATCGCCGAAGCGGTGGCGCAACGCCTGGGCATCAAGTTCGACGATGCCGTTGCCAGCGTTGCCCTGGCGGATATCGAAGCGCAGGTTGCGCAAACGCTGATCGAGCAGTACCAGGACAAACTCAGCGCTGCCGACCGCCAGGCGTTCGAGGCCGAACTCAAGGCCGCGATGCACAAAGAGCAAGGCTTGTTCAGGCGTTTCAACGTTGGCCGTTCGGCCACCACCGCCTTGAGCGGCACCGCATTGGCCGGGCTTACCGGGTTTATTGTGCGACGCGGTGCCGCCACGTCGATTCCGGTGGTGGGCCAGGCGGTGGCGGCCGCGATGTTGCTGGTCAGCGGCGTGCGGGCGTTTTCCGGGCCGGCTTATTCGATCACAACCCTGGCGGTGCTGGTGGTTGGCGTGATTCGCCAGCGCCTGGAACGTGAGGCGCTGAATCAGGAACTGGACCTGGTGGTGCAAGTGGTTGAAACGTTTGACCTGCCCCGGGAGACGGTGATGCGCACGGTCGCGTCGGACTGCTAAGCTGGCGCCCTGACTTGTGTGTTTGCCTGGGATACCGCGTGAAATTCAGCCTGCCGAAAATTGCTACCGCCCCCTTCTGCCCGCCGGAAGTGGCCGGCTCCGTTGCCGTTGACCCCAAAGCGTCGTTTTTCAAGCGCGCCCTGATGTTCGCCGGCCCCGGCCTGTTGATCTCCATCGGCTACATGGACCCCGGCAACTGGGCGACCGCCATCGAAGCCGGGTCGCGCTATGGCTACAGCCTGTTATTTGTAGTGTTGCTGGCGAGTCTCGCGGGGATGGCGGTGCAGTGCCTGTGCTCGCGGCTGGGTATCGCGACCGGCAAGGACCTGGCGCAACTGTGCCGCGAGCGCTACAGCAAGCGCTCGGCACGCACACAGTGGGCGCTGGCGGAAGTTTCCATCATCGCCACCGACCTCGCCGAGGTGCTCGGCTGCGCCCTGGCGTTTCACCTGCTGCTCGGTGTGTCGCTGACCACCGGTATCGTCATCACCGCCTTCGACACGTTGTTGATCCTGGCCTTGCAGAACCGTGGTTTCCGCCGACTGGAAGCAATCATGCTGGCGCTGGTTGCGACCATTGGCGTGTGTTTCTTCATCGAACTGGTGTTGATCAAACCCTACTGGCCGGACGTGTTCAGTGGCTTCACCCCATCCCTGTCGGCCATCAGCGATGCCGCGCCGCTGTACCTGGCCATCGGTATCCTCGGTGCGACCGTGATGCCGCATAACCTCTACCTGCACACCTCCATTGTGCAGACCCGCCTGATCGGCAAGGACCTGGCCAGCAAACAGGACGCGGTCAAGCTGGCACGCATCGACACCATCGGCTCGCTGGCCCTGGCCCTGCTGGTCAACGCGGCCATCCTGGTGCTGGCCGCCGCAGCGTTCCACAAGACCGGCCATACCGACGTGGTGGAGATTCAGGACGCCTATCATCTGCTCGACCCGCTGGTGGGCGGCGCGTTCGCCAGCATCCTGTTCGGCATCGCCTTGCTGGCCTCCGGCCAGAGTTCGACCTTCACCGGCACGATCGCCGGGCAGGTGATCATGGAGGGCTACCTGAACCTGCGCATCCCGTGCTGGCAGCGCCGCCTGATCACCCGTGGGCTGGCGCTGATCCCGGCGTTTCTTGGGGTGTGGCTGATGGGCGACGACGCCATCGGCAAGCTGCTGATTCTGAGCCAGGTGGTCCTGAGCCTGCAGTTGCCCTTCGCGCTATACCCGCTGATCCGCATGACCGGCGACAAGCAACTGATGGGACCATTCGTTAACCGCCTGCCCACCCGATTACTGGCATGGTTTTTATTTGCAGTGATCAGTGGAGCGAATGCCTGGTTGATCGGGCAGTGGGTGTTCTGAGTGACCTGTCTGCTGCTGGGCTATGACCTACACCAGAATGGCGAGAGGGCTGTAATGGGCAACTTGCGGATCAGAGGTCAACAGTTTCATGGGTTCACTGATTGCTGTGGCGACAATCAGTCGATCGAAGGGATCTTTGTGATGTGGCTCGAGCTCCTTGACCGCAATAGCGTGCTCTGAGGTGATCGGCAATTGGATAAACCCGCTCTCCAGACAGTGGTCACGGATTTCGTCCAGATCGACATCGAGCTTCCCCATGCTGACCTTGATGGCCATTTCCCAGAATGTCGCCGCGCTTACATAAACATCGGCGGCATTTTCAATCAATCTGAGCGCTTTGCTGGATAACCTCAGGTCATCATTGAGTGCCCAAAGCAGAATATGGGTATCCAGCAGCACCCTCATGAATGGGCACCTTCGAACGCATCCAGCAGGTCTTTCGACAGCGGCGCGTCGAAGTCCTGGGGGATCACCAGCTTGCCTTTCATCGCACCGATTCGCCGAGCCTTGGACTTGTCGATGGGAACAAGCTGCGCCATTGCGCGCCCGTGCTTGGCGATGGTAATGACTTTGCCGGCGGCAGCCTCATCGACCCATTTCGACAGATTATTTTTTGCCTCGCCCAAAGGTATGATGGTCATCTGGTTTTCCCCGGGTTTTGGCCAAAAACAGCCAAAACTACGTGAGCTATCAAAAATGGCTAAACCACCTGCTGAAGCCGCTCGTTCAGTGGGCGACGGTTTGCAGTACATGACATCCATGGCATTACTCCAAAATAGGTTTCGCCGAGAGTCTGCCGCAGCTCCGCGTACCAGGGAATGCTGGCCCGGAAAAACAGAATGAGCCTACATTTTTCCGTAGGAATTCCCCTCACAGATGTCCGTTCGACGTTCAGGGGAACTCACCGATCCCAATACGGCACCGTCCCAAAACACTCCACGAAATAATCAATCACCGTGCGCACCTTGAGCGACAGCCTGCGGCTGCCCGGCCATAACGCCGCGATCTGCTGGGGCTCCAGGGTGGTTGCCACCTCGTATTCGGTCAGTACCGCCTGCAAGGTGCCCGCGCGCAGGCTCTCGCCGATCAGCCAGGAGGGAAACACCACCAGCCCCAGGCCTTGCTCGGCGGCGTGGGTCAGGGTGTCGGCGTGGTTGCCGGTAATCGGGCCCTTGACGCTGTAGGCGCTCCAGTCGCCCTGGTCGCGACGCAAGAACCAACGCTCCTGGCCTTTGATGCCCTTGTAGGCCAGGCATCGGTGATTGACCAGTTCGTCGGGATGGCGCGGCGTGCCGTGCCGCGCCAGGTAGGCGGGGCTGGCGGCGAGGCGAAAGCGTTGCGGCGCGAAGATCCGCGCCTGCATGCTGGAATCATTGAGTACGCCGATGCGAAACAGCAGGTCGGTGCCGTCCTGCAGCGGGTCGACGAAGGTATCGGTTTGCTGGATGTCCAGTTGCAGCTTCGGATAGCGTCGGCACAGTTCCCCCAGCCACGGCGAAAGGTGGCGCTGGCCGAACACCATTGGCGCATTGATGCGCACCAGTCCGCTGGGTTCGCTGTCCTGCTCCTGCAGGGCCTGGCTGGCAGTCTCCAGTTGCTCGAGCATCAGCCGCGCATGCCGCCCGAGCAAACGACCGGCTTCGGTGGGGCTCACGGCGCGGGTGTGGCGGTACAGCAACTGCTGGCCGAGGGCTTGCTCCATCAGTTGGATCTGCCGCGAAATGGAGGAGGGCGCAAGGCCTTCGCGGCGCGCTACCTCGGAAAAACTGCCCTGGTCCAGCACCGCGACGAACAGGCGCAGCGCCTTGAAACTCAACTCGTTCAAACCTTGCATGGTGGCTCCTGTCTGTGCGTTTTGCGCAAAGGTGTTGTCTGCATGCTGCCATTTATCGCACAGCTCGACCACCGGATAATGCGCCCCTGTTTTCTTCTTGAAGCGCGGGTGATGTATGCAGGCAGGTTCTATCGAAGGTACGGCCCAGTCGCGGCCGAAGCGCAACATTCTTCGGTTGCTGTTGCTGCCGTTGGTCATCCTGGCAGGCATGGGCCTGTCGGTGGAGGCCGGTTTGCTCGGGCCATTGGGGGTGCAGGTCGGGCATTTATGGGCCACGTTGAGCATCTTTGGCGTCGGCTCGGCGATCCTGTTTCTGCTGTTGTTGTTCAGCGGCCCGCAAAAGGGCCCGGCTTTCACGCAACTGCCGCGCTGGCAGTTGATCGGCGGTTTCCTGGGGCCAATGTACGTGGTGGTGCTGACCCTGGCCACGCCCCATATCGGTGTGGCCATGACGATGATTGCGATCCTCTCCGGCCAAGTGGGCAAGAGCGTGCTGATCGACCATTTCGGTTGGTTCGGCACGGCGCGCAAGCGGGTCAATGTGGAGCGCTGGATTGCCCTGGCGTTGATTGTGGCGGCACTTGTTCTGATTGCACGAGGGTAAGGCGATGAATCTGATTGTGTTGTTGGTCGTGGTGGTCGCCGCAGGTGCGGTATTGAGCGTGCAGGCCGCCATCAACGGTCGTCTGGGCCAGACCGTCGGGGTGTTGCGCAGCAGCCTGCTGACCTTTGCGGTCGGTGCGCTCACCACCGCGCTGCTGATTTTTTTCTTTGAGCCCGCCCAGGCTGTCAGTTTGCTGGAGGTGCCCAAGTGGCAGTTGACCGGTGCCCTGTTCGGCGTGGTGTACATGATGGTAATGGTCGGCGCCGTGCCGGTGGTGGGTACGGCGGTTGCCACGGTAGCGGTGATCGTGGGGCAATTGGGCATGGGCATGCTGATCGACAACTTCGGCTGGCTGGGCAACCCCGCGATCGAGTTGTCCGGTAGCCGGATCGTGGCGATGCTGTGCCTGGCCCTGGCCCTGGTTTTCATGTATCGCAGCAATACGCGTCAGGCTGACTGACGGCGCTGAACCTTGGCGCCGTGCCTGGAGTCACTGTTTAAGGTGTGGCATTCGCCGCGCCGTGACGACCATGAAGAAGGAGTCTGACCATGCCGGATCAAACCTGTGCCTGCCCACACTGCAAATGCGTACTGGGCGTCGACGCGATAATGAAGGACGGCAAGGGCTACTGCTGCCAGGGCTGCGCCGAGCATCATGCGCACGGTGAGCCGTGCGCGGCGGCAACGGGTTGCGAATGCGCCAAGTCGTCTGCCAACGCCTGAGATGATTGATCGGCGGGCCATTGCCCCGGTAGCGGTGATCAGCCAATCACGTAATGGCTGATGCACCGCCATCGGGAGCAAACCCCCTCCCACAGTTGGATCTGTATCAGGCCTCTGGAACGCCTTTTTCCCAGGCCGACCAGTTGTTCAGGATTGCCTGTACCAGCGGATTGCCCGTGCGGTACAGGTTCTCCAACGCCGGTACAAACCCACCCTGGTCGGCGTACTTGAGCAGGTTGTCCACTTCGCTGTAGCCCGGGTACGGGCGGTCGAAGTCGGAGCCTGCACGTACCACCGCCAGGCGCTGGATGTCCACCAGCCCTTCGCGGCTGGCGCGCAGCAGCGCTTCGTAGGTGGAGTTATCTTCCTGCTGGGTGGTGCAGTATTCGCCTTTGTTGTCCGTAAGCAGTTTGGTCCACACCTCGGCGCGTTCGCTCAGGCGGGTGCCTGAGAACCAGGTATTGCCCGCCAGGGTGTCGCAGCGGGTGACCTGGGGCGGCTGATTGGCCGGGGCGGCAGGGTAGTGCTTGCGCCAGGCGGCGGACTCCTTGCTTTCAGTCAACTCAACCTTGTGCGACAAGGCAAACGCCTTGGCCTGAAGCGTTGGGTTGAGCTCGAAGACTTCGGTCTTGTAGTCCAGCGGCGGTTTTTCATTGGGCCCCTTGGTGTTGATGCCGATATAACCCGTCGGCCAGTCCTTGGGCGCGTCGCGGGAATCCAGCTCCCACTGCGTACCGAATTCCACCAGGTAATGCGCCCAGGCGGCCGTGCCGATGGTGCCATGCCTGGGGCTGATACCGGCAATCCCGGCGATCAGGAAATAGCTCTGGCGCAGGTCGAACCTGGGCGACAGGGCCAGTGCCAGGGTGGAGGCGGCGGCGTTGGTCTGGCCCATGCCGGTGACCAGCAGGCACACGTCCTGGGTGTTGCAGCGAATCGCCGGGTACTCGGCGGACAAGCCGGGCACGCGTACCTCCTGTTTGAGCTCCAGGCGATCGATCCAGGTTTGCGCCTCGGGGGCGAACATGGTGATCAGCACTACCTTGGGCTTGATCGGCGCAGCGCTGTCCGCCAGCACCACGTGGGGCAGCAGGGCGAGGCCGATGGCCATCGAGAGGCGGGTAAAAGTTTTCATCTGCAGCTCCTTGATCAGAATTGGTAACCCACGCCGGCGTAGTAACCCCAGCCGTCGGAGCGAGCGCGAAAGTTGCCTTCGCCGAAATTCAACTCGCTGCCATCCTCCCAGTTGCCGCCGTTATGAAAGTAACGGCCGACCAGGGTGAAGCGCAGGTGGGTGAACGAGTACAGCAGTACATTGGTGGCCACCAGGGAATTGGCGGTGCGCGCCGGGTTGTCCTTGTGCAGGTCCGAGCCGAAATCGTAGTTGGTAAAACCGATGTAGGTCAGCGAGGCGCCGTTGTCGAATTTGCCGATGGGCACGATGTATTTCATCTGCGCGCGGTAGCCGTCCCAGGAATATTCATTGCTGGCGCCGTAGTTTTCCCACTGGTAGCGCCCGTAGAAGTTGGCCGACAGGTTGACCCGCGAGTGGGTGTCGATGTCGGTGCCAAGGCCGCTGTACAGGGTATTGGCGCGATTCTCTTTGTTGCTGCCGTGGTCGTAGATCCAGTCGAACGCCACATACCATTCCTTGAACGGCCCGATCGCCAGGCTGCGACCGGCCAGGTAGTCGATGGAGATACGCGGCTCATGTTCCATGAACACGGGCGAGCCGTGGTCCCACGCGCCTTTGTCGTTACTGTTACCGATGCCGAGGATCTTTGGCACGTCGATGTAGCCGTACAGCTCGAACGGCCCCTTGCGGCCGAAATACTCGTATTCCAGGTAGACGTCATCCTGGGGCTTGGGACCGAAGCTGATGTCCTTGCTGCCGATCAGCGTGAGGTCCTGGTTGAACCATTCCGACAGGTAAGCGCCTTTTTTCGCCGGCGGGCTGGCCTCGGGGCTGAGGGTTTCGCCCTGTGCCGAGTCATCCGAAGGTTGGTCGTGCGCCAAAATGGGTGCACTGAGTAGTCCCGTAACGGCGGCCAGTAGCAAGGAAACACCAAGGCAAGCACGAGGCGTTGAGGTGGGGTGCATTGAAAATCCCTATTCGTACGCGGTTTGAACCCGATTGCTCGGGCAGGGTGAACCTGGCGACCAGGTTGGTTCCGCAAACGTTTGCACAGGCTGTACCAACTTTCGTCAATGGTCTGAATCGACTGAGAAAAGGCGGAAATATCCGTCTCTTTGATCAGAAAATGACAGGGTGTCATTCAGCCGAGGTGACTGACCGCCTGCAGGCCGGTCTCACGCCGATATTCACTGGGCGTCTGGTTCATCTCGATCCGAAAATGCCGGTTGAAGTTGGACAGGTTGGCGTAGCCCACTTCAAAACAGATGTCCGCCACCGACCTGTCGCTTTGCAGCAATAGCCGGCAGGCGCGCTGCACGCGAAATTTGCGCATCAGTTCGATAAAACCATGGCCGGTATTGCGTTTGAAAAAGCGCGAGAAGCCTGGTTCGCTCATTTCCAGCTGGCGGGCGATATCCGACACGCGCACCTCGCCGCTCAATTCACGCATGAGGTAGTCGAAGGCCTGGTTGATACGGTCGGCGCTGCGCGGGTCCAGGGTCGGTGCGTAGCGCGGGCTGGCCAGGACCTTGATCTGTCGGGGCGGGGCGTTCTTGAGGGTGTCGAGCAGTTGCAGGAACAGCACCAGGCGTTGCAGGCCCTGGGCGTTGCCGATGGCTTCCATCAGCCGCGCCGCCTGCGCCGCTGTTTCGTGCTTGAACTCCAGGCCGCGTCGCGCCTGTTCAAACAGCGGCTGCAGGTCGCCAAGTTCCGGCAGGGCCTCGCGCAGGGCAAGGAGGGCGGCACCGTCGAATTGCAGCACCACGTCACGGCCGCGCTGGTACTCGCCGGGTGCCAGGTCGCCAATCCAGTCGTGGGGCAGGTCGGGACCGATCAGCGCGACATGCCCGGCACCGAATGCACCGATATAGTCGCCCGCCACCAGCTTGCCGCCGCCGTGGCGGATCAGGTGGATTTCGAATTCGGGGTGGTGGTTCCAGCGCGCCAAGTCAATCGGGTAGTCATGCTCGAACCAGCGAAAGCAGTGCTGCGGTTCGGGCAGGATCACTTCACGTTCGGCGCGGCGTTGCTCGAACAGGGGAGCGCGGATGGGCATGGGGCTGCCTCTTGTGCGTTGGATAACCGCCAAAATACGCGCCTTGGCAGGCTCGGCGCTACCCACGGTGCTATCGGGCACTGATACTTTTTTGCACGCTTGAGGTCGGTTAAAAAAGTACCGGTCGAGCGTGTGCGGTGCGTTTGTGAGAGGTCGGCTCCAACTGCTGTAATCAGCCGTGCAGGAATCCGACATGATTGCAAAGGACACCGCCATGAAACGACTTGAAGGTAAGAGCGCGCTGATCACCGGATCGGCGCGCGGCATTGGTCGCGCGTTTGCCCAGGCTTATATTCACGAAGGCGCCACGGTCGCCATTGCCGATATCAACCTGCAGCGCGCCGAGCAGACCGCTGCCGAACTGGGCCCCCAGGCTTACGCGGTGGCAATGGACGTCACCGACCAGGCCTCCATTGACGCAGCCATTGCCGCCGTGGTCGCCCACGCCGGCAAGCTGGATATTCTGATCAATAACGCGGCACTCTTCGACCTGGCACCCATCGTCGAGATCACCCGCGACAGCTATGAGCGGTTATTTTCGATCAACGTCGCCGGTACGCTGTTTACCTTGCAGGCCGCCGCGCGGCAGATGATCCGCCAGGGCCACGGCGGCAAGATCATCAACATGGCCAGCCAGGCCGGGCGGCGCGGCGAGGCGCTGGTGGCGGTGTATTGCGCGACCAAGGCGGCGGTGATCAGCCTGACGCAATCGGCGGGGTTGAACCTGATCAGGCAGGGCATCAACGTCAATGCCATCGCCCCGGGCGTGGTGGACGGTGAGCACTGGGATGGGGTGGATGCACTGTTCGCCCGGCATGAAGGCCTGGCGCCGGGCGAGAAGAAGAAACGGGTAGGGGACGAGGTGCCTTACGGACGCATGGGCACGGCTGAAGACCTGACCGGCATGGCGATCTTCCTGGCGTCGAAAGAGGCTGATTATGTCGTCGCGCAGACCTACAACGTCGATGGCGGTAATTGGATGAGCTAGTGCCGTGCACCGATCAACCCGGTGGGCACGGACAACCAGCACCAACCCGTCGATATTCGTTGTTCGGTTACTCGGCAAAGCTGCGATCAAAGAAGTAGATCTCTCCTGGCTTCAACATGTCCACCGTCGCCTGGGGCCGGCCGCCTTCACCCTGCTTTTTGCGCCCGGTTTCACGCAGATACCCGGCCTCGGTCAGTTTCAGCAAGCGCTGGCGGATACTGGTCTTGAGCACCGGCCGGGCGAGCACCAAAGAAAAAATCGTAGTCGCCTCCGGTGCGCTGAACTCACGCCCCAGGAACATCAACGGCAGGCTGCTGTACAGCGATTTGGAAAACAATCGCTCCTGCACGGCCGCCACAAGGCTGTTGTGATCAAACGGTAACTTGATACTGCCATCGGCTACCGCACTCAACGAATACCAGGCCTGATGGCCGCCCAGCGCGACTTCTTCGGCCACGATCGCCAGGTAGTAAGTGGACGATGACCAGCAGCGCGGGTCGCGAAACGCATCGCCCACGGTGCCCACCTGTTCGTTCCAGACCAGATCGAGGCCGACCTTGTCACTGGAGCGAAGTCGCTCCACCGCATCCTGCAGGCTCAGGTCCTGCACATCGCCATTGACCACCACACCCGGCAATGCCCAGTGTCCGGCAAAGGGCTCGGCATCGCGCTTGTTGAGCAACAGCTTCAATTCCCCGCAGGCACGGGAGTAACACAGTACGCACAAGTCGACGGTGTGCAGGTAGGGGCTCAATGGCATGTGACGTCCTTCTTACAACGTAGGCACCTAGTCTAACGCTTCGGACAGATATGTCATGTACTCGAGCTCAGGCAGTCATGAAAATACTTGTTGCCTTGAAAGTACATGACGTGTACTGTTGTTTTCAGGCCACCGGAGAATCACCATGACCCTCGCCAAAACTGCCATTGCCTCATTCGATGTGGATGCCCAGAAGAGTTTCACGCCGCTGTGCCCCGACGAACTGCCCGTAGCCGGAGGAGACCTGATCGGTGCCGAACTCAACTACATGGCCAGCCTCGCCGGGCGCCGTATCGGCAGCAAGGACGCCCACAGCCCGCAGGCGCCCTGGGTGGTCGAGCAGCACAGCCAGATGCTGCAACCTACCGGCCTGGCTCACGCCGATGTCACCTGGGTCAGCCACTGCGTGCCGGGTACCGAGGGCTTCACCTTGCTGGCTGAATTGCCCAGCCCCTATGACTACGACTACTTCGTCTGGAAGGGCGTCGAACCCGACCTGCACCCCTACGGCGCCTGCTACCACGACCTGCACGACAAACTGTCGACCGGCGTCATTGAATACCTCAAGGCCCAGGGTATCGCCCGCGTGCTCGTCGGTGGCCTGGCCCTGGACTACTGCGTCAAGACCACCGCCCTGCAACTGCTCAAGGCCGGGCTGCAGGTGGTGCTGCACCTGCCGGCGTGTCGAGGGATCACTGAAGAGGGCGGCGTGCAGGCCGTCAACGAATTGCTCAAGGCCGGTGCCGCCATCAGCCGCACCCGCGAAGAACTGGCCGCGATGGCCACGCGTTAAGGAGATCCACCATGGAAAGCGCCTATGACACCGAGTCCCCGGTCATCCAGGGCTTGCTCGACACTGATTACTACACCTTCACCATGATGCAGGCGGTGCTGCACCAGCACCCCAATGTGGATGTGGAGTACAACTTCATCGTCCGCTCCAGGGAAAAACTCGGCCGTCTGATCCCGCAGCTGCGCGCCGAGCTGGAAAAGCTGGCCGGCCTGCAGATGCGTGAAGGCGAGCTGCGCTTCCTGTTCAACCCGCGCTTTCGCGAATACCTCACGCCGGATTACGAGCGCTTCCTCGGGCTGTTTCGCTTCAACCTGCGTTATATCCACGTCAGTGAAGTGGACGGGCAATTGAACATCCGGGTGATCGGCCCGATGCTGCACTGCATCATGTTCGAGCAACCGGTACTGGCGCTGGTCAGCGAGCTGCGCAACCGCGACAAGTACCCCGACGTCACCCTCGAAGACGTCACCCGCAAGCTCTACCAGAAGTTCGACTGGCTGGAGAAAAACCTCAGCCGCGACGAACTGGCCGACCTGCGCGTCTCCGACTTTTCCACGCGGCGGCGCCTGTCATTCAAGGCCCAGCGCGAAGTGGTGGACATCATGCGCCGCGACTTCCCCGGCCAGTTCCTCGGCACCAGCAACGCCCACCTGGCCTATGAATTCGACTTGCCGCTGATCGGCACCATGGCCCACCAATGGCTGATGGTGCACCAGCAACTGGGGCGCCTGCGCGAAAGCCAGAACGCCGCACTGGAAAACTGGGTGCGCGAGTACCGCGGCCGTCTTGGCATGGCACTGACCGACTGCATCAGCACCGATTTCTTCCTCAAGGATTTCGATCTGTACTTCGCCAAGCTCTACGACGGCCTGCGCCAGGACTCCGGGGACCCCATCGTGTGGGCGGACAAAGTGCTGGCCAGATACAAGGCGCTCGGTATCGACCCGATGACCAAAGACCTTATGTTCTCCGATGGTCTGAATTTCGAAAAATGCCTGCCGATCCTGCGGCATATCCGCGGCAAGGCCAGGTTCGGCTTCGGCATGGGCACCAGCCTCGCCTGCGATGTGGACGGCGTGGAGCCACTGAGTATCGTGATGAAGCTGGTGCGGGTACACGGCGAGCCGGTGGTGAAATTTTCCGATGACCCGGTGAAAAACGTCTGCGAAGACCCGTCGTTCCTGCAGTACGCAGCACAGGTATTCAACGTTGGTAGCGTGGAGGTATGACATGCACACTCAAGAACGCATCGCCCGTGAGTTGAACGTAGACCGCTTGCTGGTCGCAGGTGGCGAGGCCCGGGAAATTCAACGACGCATCGATTTCATCAAGGGCGTGTTGCGCGCTTCTGGCTGCAAGGCGCTGGTGCTGGGTATCAGCGGCGGTGTCGACTCATTGCTCGCAGGCCGCCTGTGCCAGTTGGCGGTGCAGCAACTGCGCGACGAAGACTACGCCGCGCGCTTTATCGCCATGCGTCTGCCCTACAAAACCCAGGGCGACGAACACGATGCCCAGGCCTCCCTGGATTTTATCCTGCCGGACCATGTCGACACCCTGGACATTGCCGCCAGTGTCGACGGCCTGATGGCCAGCCTGGCCGCTGCGCAAGCCAGTGCCGCACAACGCGATTTCATCAAGGGCAATGTCAAGGCCCGCGCGCGCATGATCGCGCAGTATGCACTCGCCAACCTGCACAATGGCCTGGTGGTCGGCACCGACCAGGCGGCTGAAGCGCTGATGGGGTTCTTCACTAAATTCGGCGACGGCGCCTGCGACCTGGCGCCGTTGTCTGGCCTGACCAAATCCCAGGTGCGCCTGCTTGCCACCGCACTCGGTGCCCCGGCAAAACTGGCGCAAAAGCCGCCGACTGCCGATCTTGAAGAACTGGCACCGGGGAAACTCGATGAGGACGCCTACGGTTGCTCGTACGCCGAGATCGATGCGTACTTGATGGGCGAACCGGTGAGCGAGCGGGTGAGGGCGATTGTCGAGGCGGCGTATGGCAAGACAGCGCATAAACGTGCGCTGCCGATTGCCCCGCAGTAGGCGCGGGCTGCAAGCCATATCAGGAAGTGTCTCGCCGTGAAATGGAATTTTTCCTACATTATTGAAGGATGAGGATTCTTTACGCTCTGGGCTATCAATGAGTTCAGGATCATGGGAATGGCTTCCAGCGTATTGAGAGCGAGTGATTCAGTTGCCAGGGTGTTGCGCCGCAACCTGCCAGTGCTTCTCGGCACGACGGCCATGGCGATTTTGTCAGGCCTCCTGGTGACGGTATTGGATGATGCGACCTATCTGCGCCGGTTCGACCCGTCGCTCAAAGCGCAGATGTCCGGGTGGAGTCTTGTCGCATTGGCGACTGTTGCCGTGTTTTCCAATGTCATGATGGTGTGCGGTCGGCATTGGGCGGGTGTTGTCCTGGCAGGCTATTTTGCGATGTGTCTGATGCTGGTGGTACCGACGCTTCAGTACCATCCCCACACCCTGGCCTATTCGTTGGGTGTCGTATGTCCGCTGTGCGGATTGCTGCTGCTCAATAGCGAACGCCACCGCGAGATGCGTCACTCGCTGTTCAAGCTACGTGTTCAGCGCCACGGCGGCGGTGATCGGCGCGCAGACCGCTCTGTTTGACCCTGCACTTCGCCAGCCCTCGCAGGCGTTTGGTGGGTAGCCCAATCCTGATGCGAAAACCCTATGTTGGTTTGGAACTGCACTGTTTCAGTTGCCACCAACAGGCAGCTGAACCGAGCGCTTGTGTGTTTGGCCAGGCCGTTGTTACGTCCAAGACATGAGGTGTTGCCATGATGAATCCTTACTTAAACCAACCGTTCTATTCGCCTCCGCCCGTGCAGAACCACGAATTTCCGCCAGCGGGTAATGCGACGGCGAATATGCCTGGCGTAATGACCAGCAATTATTCCCACTCGGCCGTTGCAGACATGCTGCTGCAAAACTTCGAATATTTCAGATCGCCTGGCAGTTCGTTCGCGTCTCGAGAGTCGCTGGCTGATGTGGCCAATCGCCCATTGGGGATGGGCGGTCATGATGACCAGATGACGTTGCTGGCCAGGGATATATTGGGTCGGCCCGGTCTCGCAAGCCTGTTTGACGGTGTTCAAAACGACGCTCAGGAAGATGGCCTGATTAACCGCGAGGATATGCAACTGGCTATCGGTCAGTTGTCTCAGCAGGAGGCAGGCGGCTATTCCCCACTGTCAGGCAATCGGTTCGCCGGGGGGAATAACGGCGCGATGCAACAGCAGAGAATAAATCAGCAATGCTCTCCTCAGTTCAACGCGCAACCTGCATTCGGTGGGCCGCAAGGCATGCAAGGCTGGCAGGCGACGCAGCCCCCGTCCTATATGGGCGTGCAAGGTAACCAGCCATGGAGCCCGATGATGGCCGCAGGTCGACCCTATGCCAATGACAGTGACGAGGCGTTCTCGGCCAAGGTGCTTTCCCATTTCGGTGCCCTGCAAGATCCCTCACGAGGTAGCATCACGGACGAGTCGCTGAGCGCCGCTGCATCGGGACATACCCTGGATGGACGGCCCATCAGTGCGGCCGATACTGCTGTCGCGCAGGAATTGATGGAGCGAGGGCAACTGTTCAAGACACTGGACCAAGGCCGCAGTGGCGTGCTTGACGGCAGTATCTCCCGGCAGGACCTGGGGGATGCATCGAATACATTCAGGACGATGAGCGACGAAGGGCTGCTGCATGCCGTCAAAAATAATTTCAGACAGTTTACCGCCGGTGCGGATGACAAGTACGTCAATGTCAATGAGCTGAAAGAGGCGGCGGGTCTTGCCCCGTCCACACGAACCTTCAGTCCGCAAGCGCGTGAAGTGGCCCTGGAATTGCTCAATCGTCCTGGCTTGTTGCGTGAGCTGGATATCGGCATTCGGGAGGAGGGCAAGCCGGGCGCTGAAGACCAACGCTTTGATATGGTCAACATCGACCACATGATCGACCAGCAATCCTCCCGTGCGCCAGGCAAACCCTACGCCAGCGCGTATGCGGGTAACTTCTCCGTATCCGCCGGCGGGTAATATTTGCGGCTATCAAAGGCTGCTTTCCGGCAAACGGATAGCAGCCGCCCCTGGCACCTGCCTCGTTGCACGCAACTACCTGCCCTCTGGAGTGGTCCATCGATCTCGGCGTACCATTGGCGGTTCAGCGCCAACAGCCTCAAGCGATTGACCACTCCACTGCCACCCAGGGGCCCAAACCATCATGGAAGTCACCCAGCAACGACCGTTGTGGCAGGTTTACCTGTTCTTTCTGGCACCGATGGTGCTCTCCAATTTTCTGCAAAGCTTCTCCGGTACGCTCAACGGTATCTATGTCGGGCAGATGCTCGGTACCCACGCGCTGGCGGCGGTATCGGGCATGTTCCCCATCGTGTTTTTCTTCATCGCCCTGGTAATTGGCCTGGGTGCCGGCGCCTCGGTGCTGATCGGCCAGGCCTGGGGCGCCGGGGAGACAGGCTTGGTCAAGGTGATCACCGGCGCCACGCTGACCCTTGGCGCTCTGATAGGCCTGCTCGCGGCCGTACTGGGTGGGCTGTTTGCGCGCCCCGCGCTGCAGGCCCTGGGAACCCCCGTCGACGTGCTGGACGATGCGGTGGGCTACGCCCAGGTGATGATGCTGATCATGCCGCTGCTGTTGGTATTTATCCTCTATACCCAGCTGCTGCGCGGCGTCAGCGACACGGTTTCGCCGTTGTTGGCGCTGATGGTATCGACCCTGGTGGGCTTGTTGCTGACGCCGGCGCTGATCCGCGGTTGGATCGGCCTGCCGCCCATGGGTATCCAGAGTGCGGCGTACGCCGGGCTGGCGGGGAATGCCCTGGCGATGCTGTTCCTGATTCTGCGCCTGCGCCACAAGCACCATGTGATGGCGCCGGATCGCGACATGCTCGCAGCCCTGCGCCTGGACCGGGTGATCCTCGGCAAGGTCCTGCGCATCGGTTTGCCTACCGGCTTGCAGATGGTGGTGTTGTCGTTGTCCGAATTGGTCATCCTGGCGCTGGTCAACGGCCATGGTTCCCAGGCAACGGCGGCGTACGGCGCGGTGACGCAGATCGTCAATTACGTGCAGTTTCCGGCGCTGTCGATTGCCATCACCGCCTCGATCCTGGGCGCGCAGGCCATTGGTGCCGGGCGCCTGGAGCGCATCGGACCGATCCTGCGCACCGGGCTGTTGATCAATACTGGCCTCACCGGTGGCCTGATCGTGCTCGGCTATGGGTTGTCGCATTGGCTGCTGGGTCTGTTCATCACCGACGCCGCCGCGCGCGTCAACGCCGAGCACCTGTTGCATATCATGCTGTGGAGCATCCTGGTGTTCGGCTTCCAGGCCGTGATCGGCGGGATCATGCGCGCCAGCGGCGTGGTGCTGATGCCGGTCGCCATCTCGATTTTCTGTGTGCTGTGCGTGGAATTGCCGGTGGCGTACCTGTTCAATGCGCACTTTGGCCTGGAAGGGGTGTGGATGGCGTTTCCGGTGACTTACCTGGCGATGCTGGTGTTGCAGACAGCCTATTACCGCCTGGTATGGCGGCATAAGCAGATCAAGCGGCTGGTGTGATACAAGGTTGCCCCACCTAAGGACAGAAGGCGCTTTATCAATGGCAAATCCCTACGCCGCGTTGTTCCAGGTTCCCGGTGCTCGCGCTTTTGTCCTGGCGGGCATGCTGGCACGCATGCCGATCTCCATGACCGGTATCGGCCTGATCACCATGCTCTCGCAGGTGCATGGCGGTTATGGCCTGGCGGGCTCGGTGGCGGCGGTGTTCGCGTTGGCCACGGCATTTTGTGCGCCGCAGGTGTCGCGTCTGGTGGATCGATACGGCCAGGGCAGGGTGCTGCCCCTCGCCGCGCTGATCGGTGGGGGCGCGTTGTTGATGGTGCTGCTGTGCACGCGTGTGCAGGCGCCGAACTGGACGTTGTTCCTGTTCGCCGCGCTGGCCGGTTGCATGCCCAACATGTCGGCCATGGTGCGAGCGCGCTGGACCGAGTTGTACCGCGGCCAGCCCAGGCTGCAAACCGCGTTCGCCCTGGAGTCGGTGCTCGATGAGGTGTGCTTTATCATCGGCCCGCCCATTTCCGTCGGTCTGAGCGTGGTGCTGTTTGCCGAGGCCGGGCCTTTGGTGGCGGCGCTGTTGCTGGCCGTGGGCGTGACCACGTTCGTGCTGCAACGCGAGACCGAGCCGCCGGTGCACCCACGCCACGACCACCATGGACGCTGGCTGATCGCCTCGCCTTCGGTGCTGATCCTGATGACCCTGTTGCTGGCCATGGGTGTAATTGTCGGGGTGGTGGATGTGGTCAGCGTCGCCTTTGCCCAGCATCAGGGTCAACCCGCCGCGGCGAGTATCGTGCTGTCGGTCTACGCCATCGGCTCCTGCCTGGCCGGCCTGGCTTTCGGCACGCTCAAGCTCAAGGCCTCGTTGCCCCGGCAGTTTCTGTTCTGCGGCGTGGCCACGGCGTTGACCACCTTGCCGTTGCTGTGGGTGACCGATATTCCGGGCCTGGCCGTGGCGATCTTTATCTCCGGCCTGTTCTTCGCCCCGACCCTGATCGTGTCCATGGCGCTGGTGGAGCAAGTGGTCCCACCGAGCCGCCTCACTGAAGGCATGACCTGGCTGATCACCGGCCTGAGCATCGGTGTGGCGATTGGCGCAGCCAGCTCGGGCTGGATGATTGACCACTCCGGCGCCGCCAGCGGGTTCTGGGTGGCGCTGGCGGCGGGGTTGGTGGTGTTGGGTTCGGCCGTGCTGGGGTATCGGCGGTTGGGCAGTCAGCCAATCGCCGGGCAATGATGTTGTAAAAACTCATTCAGCGCCTGCCGTGTCAGATCGTTCAACGTCACTTTCTTGCGGGTCGCCGCCAGCGCTGCCGCCAAATGCAGATCATGACCCACGCGTACGTTGAAGGAGCCCTTGCAAGGCTTTTCCGGCGTTTGCCCGAGGGCTTGGCAGGTTGCCAGGTAATCGTCCACCGCCTCCTTGAAAGCCGCGTCCAACTCGGCGACGGTTTTGCCTTCGTAGCTCACCAACGCCTTGATGAACAGGATTTTGCCGAACAGGCAGTTGTCTTCGAGGCTGGCTTCGATGGAGCCGATGTAGCCTTTGTGTTTGAGCTGGTTGTTCACTGAATCAGTTCTCCTGATTTCAATTGTTCGATGATTTGGCGCCGAATGTAGTGTTTCAGTTCGTTGCCGGGGTGAGGCTTGTGCAGGGTAATCAGTGCACTGGGGTCGCCGATATCGAATTTGACCCGGCTTCCAGCCCCTTCAATCTGTGTGTAGCCCAGTCGGCGCAACAACGTTACGAGCTCGGACCAGGTGAATGCCATGTGCTCATTGAGCAGTTTGGCGAGCAGCTTTTCATTTTTGGACACGGCGTTCCCTGCGTGTAACTAAATGTAGTTGCAAAAAGTGGTGTGCGTCAATGCTAGCTCGGCCTGGTGTGGCTTTCCCGAGATTGATGTAACCCTTGATGACACCGCGCCTGCAGCCCCCATTCCGCGCTAATTTTTCCCTCTCCGGTTCGTTTTATAGGGACGACGTGCCTTTGTGCTTCCTGCCTATTGCTCCGGACTCCAACAAATGAATGCTGAAGACTCCTTGAAACTTGCTCGCCGGTTTATCGGGTTGCCCCTGGAAAAGCGCCAAGTGTTCCTGCAGGCCCTGCAGAAAGAAGGCGTGGATTTTTCCCGGTTTCCGATTCCGGCAGGGGTGGAGGCAGAGGACCGCCAGGCGCTGTCCTACGCGCAGCAGCGCATGTGGTTTCTGTGGCAGTTGGACCCGGCCAGCGGCGCCTATAACCTGCCCGGCGCCGTACGCTTGAAGGGTGCGCTGAGCCTGGACGCCCTGGACCAGGCGTTCGCCAGCCTGGTGGCGCGCCACGAAACCTTGCGCACGGTGTTTCAGCGCCAGGCGGATGAGCGGCTGGCCCAGGTTCCAATCGAACCGTCAGGGGTAGTCGAGCACCTGGACCTCAGTAACCTGGCCCCCGCTGACCGTGAGCAGGCCGTCAACGCGGCGGCAACGCGTCAGTCGCTGTTGCCGTTCGACCTGGAACACGGCCCGCTGCTGCGCGTGCAACTGCTCAAGCTCGATGCACACGAGCACGTGTTGCTGCTGACCTTGCACCACATCGTCTCCGACGGCTGGTCGATGAATGTGTTGATCGACGAATTCATTCGTTTTTACGATGCCCATGAGCGCAACGAGGCGCCGCAATTGCCGGCGCTGGCGATCCAGTACAGCGACTACGCCCTCTGGCAGCGCCGCTGGCTGGAAGCCGGCGAGCAGGCGCGCCAGCTGCAATACTGGCAGGCGCGCCTGGGCGATGAACACCCGGTGCTGGAGCTGCCGACCGACCGTCCACGCCCGGCCATGCCCAGCTACCAGGGCACGCGCCATACCTTCGAAATCGACCCGGCGCTGGCCGCGCAATTGCGCACGTGCGCGCAAACGCACAACGTCACCTTGTTCATGCTGCTGCTCGGCGCGTTCAATGTGCTGCTGCATCGCTACACGGGCCAGGGTGATATACGCGTCGGCGTGCCCATCGCCAACCGCAATCGCACTGAAGTCGAAGGGCTGATCGGTTTCTTCGTCAATACCCAGGTGCTGCGCACCGAACTGACCGGACAAACCCGCGTCGCCGAACTGCTGCAAGGCATCAAGGAACACGCCCTGGGTGCCCAGGCGCATCAGGAATTGCCGTTCGAACGCTTGGTGGAAGCCTTGAAAGTCGAGCGTAGCCTGAGTCATACGCCGCTGTTCCAGGTGATGTACAACCATCAGCCGGTGGTGGCGGACATCGCCTCCGTCAGCACCGCCTCCGGCCTGGAACTGGCCCTGGTGGAGTGGCAAGGCCGCACCACGCAGTTCGACCTTACCCTCGACACCTACGAAAAGTCAGGCACCCTGCATGCCGCGCTGACATACGCCAACGACCTGTTCGACGCGCCTTCCATCCAGCGCATGGCCCGCCATTGGATCAGCCTGTTGCAGGCGATGGTGGCGGACGCTGAACAGCGCATCGGCGAGTTGCCGATGCTGGGCGCTGACGAGCAGCAGGTGCTGGTCAAGGCCTGGAACCACACCGCCGCGCCGTACCCGACCGAACGCGCGATCCATCACCTGATTGAAGACCAGGCCCAACGCACGCCGGATGCGCCGGCGCTGGTATTCGGTGAGGTCACCCTGAGCTATGCCCAGCTTGACGCGCGCGCCAATCGGTTAGCCCATGCATTGCGCGAGCGAGGCGTCGGCCCGGACGTGCTGGTGGGGATCTGTGTCGAGCGTTCCATCGACATGGTCGTGGGCCTGTTGGCCATTCTCAAGGCGGGCGGCGCCTACGTCCCGCTGGACCCGGAATACCCCGAGGAGCGCCTGGCCTACATGATCGACGACAGCGGCATCACGCTGCTGCTCAGCCAGCAAAGCCTGTTGGCGCGACTGCCGACCGCAGGCATCCAGGTGATAGCCCTGGACCAGCCCGCCGACTGGCTCGACGCCTACAGCAGCGAGTCGCCAAACGTCACCCTCCATGGGTTGAACCTGGCCTATGTGATCTACACCTCCGGCTCCACCGGCAAGCCCAAGGGCGCCGGTAACAGCCATCGTGCGCTGGTCAACCGCCTGTGCTGGATGCAGCAGGCCTACGCACTCGATGCCAGCGACGCGGTGCTGCAGAAAACGCCGTTCAGCTTCGACGTTTCGGTGTGGGAGTTTTTCTGGCCGCTGATGACCGGCGCGCGCCTGGTGGTCGCCGCACCGGGAGAGCACCGTGAACCGGCCCGCCTGATCGAGACCATCGAGCGGCACGCCATCACCACCCTGCATTTCGTGCCGTCCATGTTGCAGGCGTTCATCCATGAGCCAGGCGTAGGCGCCTGCGCCAGCCTCAAGCGCATTGTCTGCAGCGGCGAAGCCTTGCCGTTGGACGCGCAGCGCCAGGTATTCGCCAGGCTGGCGAATGCGGCCTTGTACAACCTCTACGGCCCGACCGAAGCCGCGATCGACGTGACCCACTGGACCTGCATCGACGAAGGTGCCGACAGCGTGCCGATTGGCCGGCCGATCGCCAACCTCGGCACCTACGTGCTCGATGCCCAGCTCAACCCGGTACCGGCCGGTGTTGCGGGTGAGCTGTACCTGGGCGGCACCGGTCTGGCGCGCAGCTACCATCGCCGCCCGGCGCTGACCGCCGAGCGCTTTGTGCCGAGCCCCTTCGTGGCCGGTGAGCGCCTGTACCGTACCGGCGACCGGGTGCGTCAGCGCGCCGATGGGGTGATCGAATACCTCGGCCGCCTCGACCACCAGGTCAAGCTGCGTGGCTTGCGCATCGAACTGGGCGAGATCGAAACGCGCCTGATGCAGCACCCGCAGGTGCGCGAGGCAGTGGTCCTGGTACACGGCGGCAAGCAGCTGGTGGCCTATCTGGTCCTTGAAAGCGAGGCCGTCGGCGACCTCAAGGCCTGGCTGCTCCACAGCCTGCCGGAATACATGGTACCGACCCATTTCATCACCCTGGCCACGCTGCCGGTGACCGCCAACGGCAAGCTCGATCGCAAGGCGCTGCCACTGCCGGATGCTGCGCCGCAGCAGGCTTTCGCCGCGCCTGAAAACGCCCTGCAACAAGCCTTGGCCGCGATCTGGAGCAGTGTGCTAGGCATCGAGGCCGTAGGCCTGGACGATAATTTTTTCGAGCTGGGCGGCGATTCGATCATTTCCATCCAGGTGGTCAGCCGTGCCCGTCAGGCCGGTATCCGCCTCAGCCCGCGCGACCTGTTCCAATACCAGAGCGTGCGCAGCCTGGCGCTGGTGGCGAGCTTCGATGAGATCAATGCGATCGATCAAGGCCCGGTCAGCGGTGAGGTCATCCTGACACCGGTGCAGCAGGGCTTTTTCGCCCAGGCCATCCCGGCGCGTCACCACTGGAACCAGTCATTGCTGCTGACGCCGCGTGAGACGCTGGAGTTCTCTCGACTTGATGCGGCGGTGATGCAATTGATCCGGCATCACGATGCCCTGCGTCTGCGCTTCGTGGCGCAGGCCGAGGGTTGGCAACAGCATCACGCCGCGCAGGTCGGCGCATCGGTGTTGTGGCAGGCCCGTGCCGGCAGCGACGCCGAATTCGCCGCGCTGTGCGATGAGGCCCAGCGCAGCCTGGACCTGGAGCACGGCCCGCTGCTGCGCGCCGCCCTGGTCGACATGGCCGACGGTACCCAGCGCTTGCTGTTGGTGGTGCACCATTTGGTGGTGGACGGCGTGTCCTGGCGCATCCTGCTGGAAGACCTGCAACAGGCTTATCGCGAACAGGCATTGCCGGCAAAGACCAGCGCCTACCAGCACTGGGCGCAGCGCCTGCAAGACCACGCGCAGGCCCTCGATCACCAACTGCCGTACTGGCAGGCGCAATCCATCGATGCCGAGTTGCCCTGCGATCGCCCCGAGGGCGGCCTGCAAAATCGCCTGGGCGCCAAGCTTGAAACGCGCCTCGATGCCGAGCACACGCGCCAGTTGCTGCAAGAGGCGCCGGCGGCCTATCGCACCCAGGTCAATGACCTGTTGCTCACCGCCCTGGCACGGGTGGTCAGCCGTTGGAGCGGTCAACCCGCCGCGCTGATCCAGCTGGAAGGGCACGGTCGCGAAGACCTGTTCGATGGCATCGACCTGACCCGCACCGTCGGCTGGTTCACCAGCCTGTTTCCAGTGCGCCTGCAAGCCGATGGCGAGCTGTCCGGTGCAATCAAGGCGGTCAAGGAGCAACTGCGCGCCGTCCCCGACAAGGGCCTGGGCTATGGCCTGCTGCGCTACCTCGGCGCGCCGCAAGTGCGCGAATCCCTGGCCGGGCTGGCCGCGCCACGCATCACCTTCAACTATCTGGGCCAGTTCGACCGCCAGTTCGATGAGTCGGCGCTGTTCGTACCGGCCGGCGAGGGCAGTGGCCAGGCTCAGGACCCCGAGGCGCCGCTGGCCAACTGGCTGACGGTGGAAGGGCAGGTGTATGGCGGTGAGTTGGCCTTGCAGTGGGGCTTCAGTCGCGAGATGTTCGAACCCTCGACCATCCAGCGCCTGGCGGATGAATACGCCGCTGAACTCAAGGCCCTGATCGAACATTGCTGCGCCACGCCGGCCGGGCAGGTCACGCCATCGGATTTCCCCCTGGCACGCGTCACCCAGGCACAACTGGATGCATTGCCGGTGGCCGGGCCGGCCATCGCAGACCTTTACCCCTTGTCGCCGATGCAGCAGGGCATGCTGTTCCACACGCTGTTGGAACCCGAGGCCCAGGCCTATATCAACCAGCTGCGCCTGGACATCGACGGCCTCGACCTGCTTGCGTTCGGGCGCGCCTGGCAGGCCGCGCTGGACCGTCACGACATCCTGCGCAGCAGCTTCCATTGGCTGGGCCTGGACAGCGCGCATCAAGTGATTCGCCGCCAGGTCGACCTGCAACTGCAAGTGATTGAAGACCCCCGCGCCGATTTCGATGCACTGGCCAATGCCGAGCGTGAGCGCGGCTTCGAACTCAATGCCGCGCCGCTGTTTCGTCTGATGCTGGTGCGTGGCGCGGGCACGACCTGGCAGCTGATTTTCACCAGCCACCACATCCTGATGGATGGCTGGAGCAACGCCCAGTTGCTCGGCGAAGTGCTTGCTCATTATGCAGGCCAGGCCGTGCCCGCACCGCTCGGGCAATTTCGCGATTACCTGGGCTGGCTGCAACGGCAAGGCAACGGCGAAGCATTCTGGAAAGCCGAACTGGCGCCATTGCCGGCGCCGACCCGGTTGGCCCAGGCGCTGCGCACGCCGGTTGACGGTACGGGGACTGCAGAGCATCACGTCGTGCTGGACAGTGACTTCACCCAGCGCCTCGGTGAGTTCGCCCGCCAGCATAAAGTGACCCTCAACACGCTGTTGCAGGGTGCCTGGAGCCTGCTGCTGCAACGCTACACCGGGCAGGCGTGCGTGGCCTTCGGCGCCACAGTGGCGGGACGTTCCGCGCCGTTGCCGGGGATCGAGCAGCAGTTGGGCCTGTTCATCAATACCTTGCCGATCATCAGCGCCGCCTCGCCGGCGCAATCCGCCGCCAGTTGGTTCAGCCAGTTGCAGGCGCAGAACCTCAGCCTGCGCGATCACGAGCATGTGCCGCTCTATGACATCCAGGGCTGGGCCGGCCAGCAAGGCGCCGCGCTGTTCGACACGCTGCTGGTGTTTGAAAACTTCCCGGTGGCCGAAGCGCTGAAACAGGGCGCGCCGGCCGGCCTGACCTTCGGGCCGCTGCATAACCATGAGCGCACCCATTACCCATTGACCCTTGGCATCGAACTGGGCACCGGCCTGCGCCTGGAGTTCAGCTACGACCGCGCGCAATTCAGCCAGTCTCAGGTCACGCGGCTGGGCGACAACCTGCACCATCTGCTGGCGCAACTGTTGGCCGACGCTCACGTCCCCCTGGGCAATCTGCGCCTGCTCGACGCCACCGCGCAGCGCGACGTGCTTGCCCTCAGCCAGTTGCCGGCGACCGCCGGAGGTCATCAACACGCCCATGAGCGCATCGCGGCCCA
>NZ_CVTN01000050.1:0-16277 GCF_900004915.1 Pseudomonas sp. 31 R 17 | reverse complement strand
AGGCGCCAACGCCGGCCACGCCACCGAAGCCAACATGGACCGCCTCGACGGAGCCGGCGCCGCCGCCGCCATCGAAGCCCGCGCCGTCACCGCCAGTGATTCGGCCGCCATCGCACGCGCCAAGGCCGAACTGGACAAACTCGACGTCGCCGAAGGCCTCGCCGAACTCGAAGGCGCCTCCGCCCGCGTCGCCGTCGACGAAAAGCGCATGATCAACTGCCGCGCCGACCTCAACCAGCTCGTGCCCTTCAAGTACGACTGGGCCTGGCAGAAATACCTCGACGGCTGCGCCAACCACTGGATGCCGCAAGAGGTCAACATGACCGCCGACATCGCCCTGTGGAAAAACCCCGAAGGCCTGACCGATGACGAACGTCGCATCGTCATGCGCAACCTCGGTTTCTTCTCCACCGCCGACTCCCTGGTCGCCAACAACCTGGTGCTGGCCGTGTACCGCCTGATCACCAACCCCGAATGCCGCCAGTACATCCTGCGCCAGGCCTTCGAAGAAGCGATCCACACCCACGCCTACCAGTACTGCATCGAATCGTTGGCCATGGATGAAGGCGAGATCTTCAACATGTACCACGAGATCCCATCGGTCGCTAAAAAAGCCGCCTGGGGCCTGAAATACACCCGTTCGATCTCCGATCCGAAGTTCGAAACCGGCACCGTCGACACCGACAAAGAGTTGCTGCGCAACCTGGTCGCCTACTACTGCGTACTGGAAGGCATCTTCTTCTACTGCGGCTTCACCCAGATCCTGTCCATGGGCCGCCGCAACAAAATGACCGGCGTGGCCGAACAGTTCCAGTACATCCTGCGCGATGAGTCGATGCACCTGAACTTCGGGATCGATGTGATCAACCAGATCAAAATCGAAAACCCGCACTTGTGGGATGCCGAGATGAAGGAAGAAGCGACCCAGATGATTCTGCAGGGGACGCAGCTGGAGATTGAATACGCGCGGGATACCATGCCGCGTGGGGTGCTGGGGATGAATGCGGCGATGATGGAGGATTATCTGAAGTTTATTGCTAACCGTCGGTTGTCGCAGATTGGGTTGAAGGAAGAGTATCCAGGGACCACCAATCCGTTCCCGTGGATGAGCGAGATTATGGATTTGAAGAAAGAGAAAAACTTCTTCGAAACCCGTGTGATCGAGTACCAGACTGGCGGTGCGCTGAGCTGGGATTGATTAACAGCACAGCTCCAAAATGTGGAAGGGGGCTTGCTCCCTCCCACATTGGGAACGCGGTGTTCCATAACTTTGCAAATTGCCTTTTATGCCCAATCAAACCATCAAAACGCCCTGCATAGGCCTGTGTTCCACCGTCTACGGTGACCTGGTCTGCCGGGGCTGCAAGCGTTATCACCACGAAGTGATCCAGTGGAACGGCTATAGCGCCGAGGAAAAGCACGCGGTGTGGCTGCGCCTGGAGCAGTTGCTGGTGCAGGTGATGAGCAGCAAGCTGGAAGTCTTCGACCCGCAGCGCCTGCGCCAGCAACTGGAAGATCGCAAGATTCGCTTCATGCCGCAGCAGTCGCCGTATTGCTGGGCGTACCAGCTGATTGCCCGGGGTGCGCGGGTCATGTCGAAACTGGACGCCTATGGTCTGGCGTTGCTGCCGGAGTTTCGCGAGCGTCCCCTCACCGACTTGCGCGATGCGATTGACCGCGAGTTTTTCCTGCTGTCCGAAGCCCATTACGAGCGCTACATTGCCCCGGGTTTTCTGCGCGAAACCTTTGGTCCAGCCCTGATCGCCACGCTCTGACGCACAATTGTGTTTAAAATGCCGCCCGCTCAACGACTGACGCTCACCGATGACCCCAGACGCACTCGCTACCCTGCACGCCCATCTGCTCACTGCCCTGGCCAGCCCGCCCGCTGAAACCCGTCGCCTGTTCCACGGCCGTGGCCGCTGCTGGCCGGGCCTCGAGCAACTGACGGTGGACTGGCTGCAAGGCGTGGTGCTGGTGGCGCTGTTCAAGGAAACCGAGCATCTGCAGGCCTTGAAGCAGCTGTTGTTGCAGATCGACTGGGCCGGTTGCGGCGCCCATACCGTAGCGCTGCAACACCGCTATCTGCCGCAAAGCACCACCGAGTGGCTGGTCGGTGACGCCCTCGACGAGTTGACCATTACCGAAGGCGGCCTGCGCTACCTGATCGACCTGGGTAAAAAGCAGAACAGCGGCCTGTTCCTCGACATGCGCTACGGCCGCAACTGGGTGCGCGAGCAGGCCAGAGGCCAGCGCGTGCTTAACCTGTTTGCCTACACTTGCGGGTTTTCGGTGGCCGCTGTCGAAGGCGGCGCCGAGCATGTGGTGAACCTGGACATGGCCCGTGGCGCCCTGAGCCGTGGCCGTGACAACCATCGCCTCAATGGTCACGACTTGAGCAAGGTGACCTTTCTGGGCCACGACCTGTTCAAGTCCTGGGCCAAGGTCACCCATAGCGGCCCCTATGACCTGGTGATCATCGACCCGCCGTCGTTCCAGAAAGGCAGCTTCCTGCTGACCAAGGACTACCAGCGCGTGCTGCGTCGCCTGCCTGACTTGCTCACGCCCCACGGTACGGTGCTGGCGTGCATGAACGATCCGGCGTTCGGCGAAGACTTCCTGATCGACGGCGTCAGCCGCGAGGCAGCGAGCCTGCGCTTTGTAGAACGCCTGGAAAACCCGCCGGAATTCCCGGATATCGACCCGCAAAGTGGCTTGAAGGCCCTGGTGTTTCGCCAGGGCTGATGCCGAAACTTGCGGCGCTTGCTACGCTAAGCCATACGCCGGGTGGTGAACCTTATCCCCGCCTTCCCGGTCGATACCTGCATTCCCCGGCCAGACTCGACGGCGTTACGCTGTCGGCTGCCCCGTTTGATCCTTTGGAGAACCGCCCGTGATATCGACCCTGCATGTAGCCAGAATCAAAGCCTGGGGCGCCCACGGCTTCACCGCCACGGGCGTGGTACTGGCATTCCTGGCCACCCTGGCGCTGCTGGAAAACTCACCCAAGGCCTGCCTGCTGTGGCTGGGCCTGGCCCTGGTGGTCGATGGCGTCGACGGCTCCCTGGCGCGACGGGTCAACGTCAGCACGGTGTTGCCCAGCTTTGACGGCTCGGTACTGGACCTGGTGATCGATTACCTCACCTACGTGTTCATCCCGGCACTGTTTATCTACCGCTATATCGACCTGCCGGAATTTACCCACCTGTTTGCGGTGTCGGTGATCCTGGTGTCGTCGCTGTTCTGTTTCTGCAACGTGAACATGAAGAGCAAGGACAACTATTTCGTCGGCTTCCCGGCGGCGTGGAATGTGGTGGCCCTGTGCGTGTACATCATCCAGCCGGACGCCTGGGTCACCTTGCTGACCGTGATCGGCCTGGCGCTGCTGACCGTGACGCCGATGAAGTTCCTGCACCCCTTCCGGGTCAAGCGCTTCATGCCGATCAATATCGCGGTGACCACGATCTGGTTGCTGTGCAGCTTCCTGATGGTGGTGGATTATCCGAACACCAACCCGTGGACATTCGGGCTGTGGTCGCTGATGTCGGCGTACTTTCTGGGCATCTGCATCTGGCGCACGGCGCTGGAATGGCTGGGCACCCATAAATAACCCAGCACCCAGGATCAAAATGTGGGAGGGGGCTTGCCCCCGATGGCCATAGGTATCTACACAACTCTGTAGCGCTCAACCGTAACCACGATGCGAAGCGAGTCGCTCTTGATCTGCTTTTGATCTTGATCTCAGGCGCCCCGTTAAACCACGCTGGCCGAACGCAGGCGAGGTGCCGAGTGGTGGGGCAAGAGCGTTTTGCTTACTTTTGCGCTTTTCAAAAGTGAGCCGCTGTAAAAGCGGAACCATTAGCAGCCGTGACCGCAGAAACGGATATGTACTCGGTCCAACCCAACATCCTGGTCGGCCCAGAGGCCGCCATCGGGGGCAAGCCCCCTCCCACATTTGGACCGGAATCGACTCAACATCCTGGTCGGCTCTGAGGCCGCCATCGGGAGCAAGCCCCCTCCCGCATTTTGGCCAGGATCGACAAAAAATCCCGGTCGGCTCCAAGGCCGCCGCGCTTTTGCTTTTGATCTCAGGCGCCCCGTTAAACCACGCTGGCCGAACGCAGGCTTGAATCCGTGGGTAACCCAGCAGGACGCCGGGTTAGCCGCACTGGGCCAGGGATGGCCCATTGCGGCGGCCCACGGATTCAAGCCTGCGTTCGGGCACACCGAGCCCAAGCGAGGTGCCGAGTGGTGGGGCAAGAGCGTTTTGCTTACTTTTGCGCTTTTCAAAAGTGAGCCGCTGTAAAAGCGGAACCATTAGCAGCCGTGACCGCAGAAACGGATATGTACTCGGTCCAATCCAACATCCTGGTCGGCCCTGAGGCCGCCATCGGGGGCAAGCCCCCTCCCACATTTGGTTTTGCGCACATCCGGGGGGTAAGATGGCGGCCTTCCCAGCAGCCCCGCCAACAATAAGCCCTGCCCATGCCCTTCGAACTCAGCGTTGACCTGACCACCCTCGCCATTCTCGCCGTCGTGGCCTTTGTTGCCGGTTTCATCGACGCCATCGCCGGCGGCGGCGGCCTGCTCACCACCCCTGCCCTGCTCACCGCCGGCATGCCACCGCACCTGGTGCTGGGCACCAACAAGCTCAGTTCCACCTTTGGCTCGGCTACCGCCAGCTTTACCTTCTACCGCCGCAAGCTGTTCCACCCGCGCCAATGGGTGCATGCCATCGTCGGTACGTTGATCGGTGCGCTGACCGGCGCCGTGGTCGCGCACTATTTGCCCGCCGAAACCCTGAACAAGATGCTGCCGGTGATCGTGTTCGCCTGCGGCGTGTACCTGCTGTTCGGCGGCACGCCCAAGGCGCCGCTGGACGCCGAGGCACCCATCAAGAAGAAATGGCAGGCCACCCAGGGCTTCGGCCTGGGTTTCTATGACGGCGTGGCCGGGCCCGGCACCGGCGCGTTCTGGACCGTGAGCACGATGCTGCTGCACCCGATCGACCTGGTGAAGGCCAGCGGCGTGGCGCGCAGCATGAACTTCGTCAGCAACGCGGCGGCACTGACGGTGTTTATCATCAACGGTTCGGTGGACTGGATCGTCGGCCTGGCGATGGGCATCTCGGTGATGGGCGGCGCATTCTTTGGCGCTCGCAGCGCCATCAGCGGCGGCGCCAAGTTCATTCGCCCGGTGTTCATCACCGTGGTGCTCGGCCTGACCGTGCGCCTAGCCTGGCAGCACTGGTTCAGCGTGGCCTAGGCGGCGCGCCACATAGAGGTCGATCAGGTAGCGCGCAATCGAGCGTGACGCCGGCAACGGCGGCAGGTCGTGGATATTGAACCACTGCGCATCTTCGATTTCGTCGGCCTGGGGCACGATGTCGCCACCGGCATACTCGGCATGAAAGCCCAGCATCATCGAATGCGGGAACGGCCAGCACTGGCTGCCCATGTACTGCAGGTTCTTCACCTCGACCTGCACTTCCTCGCGCACCTCACGGATCAGGCAGTCTTCAGCCGACTCACCCGGCTCGGCGAAGCCGGCCAGGGTGCTGTAGACCCCGGTGACAAAGCGTGGCGAGCGCGCCAGCAGGATTTCATCGCCACGGGTCACCAGCACGATCATGCTCGGCGAAATCCGTGGATAGCTGCGCAGGTCGCAGGCCTGGCAGTACATCGCCCGCTCCCGTGGCACCTGGACCATGGCCTGGCCGCAACTGCCGCAGAAGCGGTGCTCGCGCGCCCAGGTACCGATCTGTGCGGCATAACCCAGCACTTTGTACAGGGTGTGATCGCCTTGCAGCATAAAACCGCGCAGGCCTTGCCAGCTGCAGCCCGGCACCTGGGCAGCAGCGTTGATTTCCAGCAGGTACACCGGCTCGCCATCAAGATGCCCGATGCCGTGTTCGGCAAAGACCGACAGGTCCTGGCGCTTGAGCCATTCGCGGGGGAACAGCGGCCCGTTGGCATCGTGCAAAAAGCCGTCGCGGCTGCGGGCCACGGCCCAGCCGCCGGCGGCGTCGTTGTCCAGCAGCGTTGTGGTAATCCAGCCTGGGGTCATATCAATCAATCCACGAATTCGGGTGTCTGTTTGCTCATATGGGCCGCGATGGCCACGCGCAGGTCGTTGGATTGCAACATAGCCGAGTTCCAGGTGGCAACGTATTCCAGGCCGTCATTGATGCTGTGGTCGCGCATATAGCTGATCATCGCTTTGGTGCCAGTGACGGCAATGGGCGACTTGGCGGCGATTTCATGGGCGATGGCCATGACGCCCGCCAACAGGCTGGTCGAGTCGGCATACACACGATTGACCAGGCCGATGCTGCGCGCTTCTTCGGCGCCGAACTGACGACCGGTGTAGGCCAGTTCGCGCAACATGCCGTCGCCGACGATGCGCGGCAGGCGTTGCAAGGTGCCGACGTCGGCGGCCATGCCGATGTCGACTTCCTTGATCGAGAACAGCGCGTCCTCGGCGGCGTAGCGCATGTCGCAGGCGCTGATCAGGTCGATGGCGCCGCCGATGCAATAGCCGTGGATCGCTGCCAGCACCGGCTTGCGGCAGTTGTCGACCGCATTGAACGAGGCTTGCAGTTCGAGGATCTTGCGCCGCAGCACGCGCGCGTTACGGCCTACATCCTTGCCGAGCTCGTTGGCTACCGAAGCGAGCATCATCAGGTCGATGCCGGAGGAAAAGTGCTTGCCGGCACCGCTGAGCACCACCGCGCGCACGGCATCGGTGTCTTCGATCCATTGGAAGATATCGATGATTTCGCTCCAGAACGCCGCGTTCATCGCGTTGATTTTTTCCGGGCGGTTGATCTGCACATGGGTAACGTTGCCGTTGAGTTCGACGACGAAAGCTTGGTATTCGGACATGGCAGTGATCCCTGACTGGCGAGTGATAAGGCCTGAACTATAACAAGGCCAGGCAACGGCGCATCGGCCAAAAGCGGGACTGGCAAAAAACCTTGCCAGGCGCCATCCTTGGCGCTTTAAGCCGCCCCACTGCGGCGTTCGACGTTTGAAGGATATGCCCCATGCACGCCCAGCCCCTCACCCCCGCCGATTTCGACCTGATCGAAGAGACCCTGCTCAAATACGGCGACGACCATTCGGTGCTGAACCTGGCTGAACTCGACGGTTATTTCACGGCCTTGGTCTCCAGCCCGACGCAGGTGGAGATCGCCGAGTGGTTCCCGGCAATCTGGGGCGGGCAGCACCCGGACTGGGAAAGCCCCGCAGAGGCCGGGCAGTTCCTGGACCTGTGTGTACGCCACTTCAACACGCTGGCGGCGCAACTGGCCGGCGATTCCACGGCATTCAAGGCCCTGTTCGATGAAAAAGAGCACCACGGCCAGTCTGTGACCCTTGCGGAAGAATGGTGCTTTGGCTACATCCGTGGCGCCGCCATCGGCGACTGGCCAGCGCTGCCCGCCGAACTGGCCGTTCAGTTCGAAAAAATCTCCTGGTGCGCCGAGCAGGATAACTTCGAGTTGCCGGCGGACCTGGATGTGCAGGCTCATCAGCAACAGGTCGGCGAAATCGAACCGGCCGCCCGAGCGCTGCACGATTACTGGCTGAGCCAGCGCTAAATCTCGACAAGCACCGCACCTTTGGCCGATTATTCGGGTCCGCCCCGTCGGCCACTCCATGCCACCTCGCCTTGATCAGGAGCCTTGTCCCTTGAGTTCGCAGAAAACCGTGACCGTTACACCGCCCAACTTTCCTCTCAATGGCAAGGTCGCGCCCCCCGGCTCCAAATCCATTACCAACCGCGCCCTGTTGCTGGCGGCCCTGGCCAACGGCACCAGCCGCTTGAGCGGCGCCCTGAAGAGCGACGACACCCGCCACATGTCTGTAGCCCTGCGGCAGATGGGCGTGACCATCGATGAGCCGGACGACACCACCTTCGTGGTTACCGGCCAGGGCAGACTGCAATGGCCGGCGCAGCCGCTGTTCCTCGGCAATGCCGGCACCGCCATGCGCTTTCTCACCGCCGCTGTCGCCACCGTGGAAGGCACCGTGGTACTGGACGGCGACGACTACATGCAAAAGCGCCCGATCGGGCCACTGCTCGCCACCCTCGGCCAGAACGGCATCCGGGTCGACAGCCCGACCGGCTGCCCACCGGTGACCGTGCATGGCGTGGGCAAGGTCCAGGCCAAGCGCTTCGAGATCGATGGCGGGTTGTCCAGCCAGTATGTGTCGGCGCTGCTGATGCTCGCAGCCTGCGGCGAAGCGCCGATCGAAGTCGCATTGACCGGCAAGGACATCGGCGCCCGTGGCTATGTGGACCTGACCCTCGATTGCATGCGTGCCTTCGGCGCCCAGGTTGAAGCCGTCGACGACAGCACCTGGCGCGTGGCCGCGACCGGCTACACCGCCCACGATTACTTGATCGAGCCCGACGCCTCCGCAGCCACCTACTTGTGGGCTGCCGAAGTGCTGACCGGCGGCCGTATCGACATCGGCGTCGCCGCCGAGGATTTCACCCAGCCGGACGCCAAGGCCCAGGCGGTGATCGCCCAGTTCCCGAACATGCCGGCCACGGTGGTGGGCTCGCAGATGCAGGACGCCATCCCGACCCTGGCGGTGCTCGCCGCCTTCAACAACACCCCGGTGCGCTTCACTGAACTGGCCAACCTGCGCGTCAAGGAATGTGACCGCGTGCAGGCGCTGCATGACGGCCTCAACGCAATCCGTGCGGGCCTGGCGACCATCGAGGGCGACGACTTGCTGGTGGCCGCCGACCCGGCCCTGGCCGGTACATCGTGCAACGCATCGATCGACACCCATGCCGACCACCGCATCGCCATGTGCTTTGCCCTGGCCGGGCTGAAAGTCTCGGGCATCCGGATCCAGGACCCGGACTGCGTGGCCAAGACCTATCCTGGGTACTGGAAGGCCCTGGGCAGCCTCGGCGTGACGCTCAGCTACTAAGGCCACCACGCAGGTTACGGGAGGGCACGCACATGACCATTCGCCAACCCTGCCCGCCCGGCGCCTGCGTCTGCGAGCGCGAACGCTTGCTGGAGGCGCCCGGCGCCGACCTGCGCATTCTCAACCTGACACGCCAGGAAGAAAAACGCCTGCTCGCGCGCCTGGAAAACCTCAAGAGCCTGCAAGACCTGGAGCATATGCAGCAGCGTATGTACGAGCAGTTGGGCATCCGCCTGCATATCGCGCCGGGCCATACCGAGGTCAAGAGCATGCGCGGGATCCAGATCGTCATCGACGAACTGCCCGGCCTGTGTCGCAAGACCCGGCAATCGATCCCGGCAGCGATTCGTCGCGGCATGGAGAAGCAGCCCGAGATTGCCTACCGCTTGCTCGACGCCCACGACCTGTTTCGCGACGTTTGAATCACCCGGCGACGGTCTCACGCTCAAACAGCCCCTGCCCGACCATCCTGGCCCTGTGCAAATGCGCCTGGGCACTGTCGGTTTCCGAGTCCAGCAGCAGCTCCGAGGTCAGCACCTGCGCGCCGCAATAGTCAAAGATCCCGTAATCAATCTGCGTGCGCATGGCCTTGGCATAACCGTGCCGGTCAAAGGCGCTTGCATCCGCAGCGCCCAAGGCGAGCAGATGCACCTGCAAGTGCCGCAGTTTCTTGGTCATGGGGATGTCCGGGCCGTACTCGATCGCCCAGCCGTTGACGAAGACACGGTCGATCCAGCCCTTGAGCAACGCCGGCATGGACCACCAGTAGATCGGGAACGCCAGCACCAACGCGTCGGCGCGGTCGATGCGTGCCTGTTCGGCCCGCACATCCGCTGGCGGCATTGCCCCGCTGCGGTGTACCTGGTGGTCAGCGGCGGTGTAGCGAGGGTCGAAGCCTTCAGCCGCGAGGTCGGCGATTTCAAAGGTGTGGCCGCAAGCGCTCAAACCCGCGCCGACCTGCTCGGCCACGCTGCGGGTGAGGGATTGCGGGTCGTGATGGGCAACAACGATCAGTGCGTGCATGGCATGGCGTCCTTTTGGGCTTAATCTACCTTTAGTAAGTTACCATCCTTAAGTTACTTTTGGTAGATAGCAAACACAGCAGGATGAGGTCTGTCTGGTAAAACAAACCAACTGTGGGAGGGGGCTTGCCCCCGATGGCGGCCTCTGGGCTGTCCGGGATGTTGGATTGGAACGAGTACATATCCGTTTCTGCGGTAACGGCTGATATAGGTTCCGCTTTTACAGCGGCTCACTTTTGAAAAGCGCAAAAGTAAGCAAAACGCTCTTGCCCCACCACTCGGCACCTCGCTTAGGCTCGGTGTGCCCTCTCTCCGGCTTGAATCCGTGGGCCGCGGATTCAAGCCTGCGTTCGGCCAGCGTGGTTTAACGGGGCGCCTGAAATCAAAAGCAGATCAAGATCAAGAGCGACTCGCTTCGCATCGTGGTTACGGTTGGGCGCTACAGAGTTGTGTAGATGCCTATGCCCCGATAGCAGAGTGTCAGTCTCAGCCTATTTGACTGACACACCGCCATCGGGGGCAAGCCCCCTCCCACAGTTTAATCTTCAGTGTTCGAACCTCTTGCCAAACGCTCGCTCACAAACACCCGCACCTTGCGCGTCAGTTGATCCAAATGCCGATCACGCTGCTTTTCCGCATCAACCATGGCGCGCTTACCGTGCTTCTGCAGCAGGTAGGTATGGATCTGCCGCACTTCCAGCGAGCTGTAGATGGCAGCCACGTCCAGCACCCCCATCAGCCCATCGGTGCCGTAGTCCCGCGTGTTCATCAGCACTTGCGTGCCGCGCGCGCCGCGCACCTTGAAGCCCATGGTTTCGAAGGCCGGGACCTTCTCGACCGAACAGGCCAGTTCCGCATGGGGATAGCGCGCCAACACGTCATCGAGCATGGCCCGGGCCACACCCTGGCGCCTGGAACCGGCGTGCACGGCCATAAAAGCCACGCCACAGGCTTGAGGGTCGTCCTTCACCGGCAGGTACAGGCAGAAGCCGACGACACTCTCGTCCCGCATCGCCACGACCAGCTCAACGCTGATGCCCTTCGAGCCGTCCAGCGCCTCGAGATACAGGTGCACCTCAAAACCGATGGCGTACTGGTAGATGTTATAGAGCAGGTTACTGGGCGCCAGGGCCACGCTGCTGATGTCGGTGAGGTTGTCGACCACCATCTGCAGGATCTGGCTGTTGACCGGTTCGGGACAGGGCGTGGTGTAACGGGTAAGGCTGAACATGCAAATTCCTGGGGTTTCACGTCGAGGCAGCGGCAATTGTACCTGTTGCGCGCCGTGTCGCCGGAGTGCTCGACAGCGGCCACTCAACAATTGAGTGAAAAAAGTTCGGACCAACGGGTGCATGCATGCCCCTGGATCGCGCATCATGGGCACTTTCAAGCTCAAGGGTAACGTCCATGCGCGTTCTGTCATTGATGATGGGTCTTACGACGCTGGCCGCCAGTACGGTGTTCTGCGCCAGCGCGATGGCGAATGAAGAAAGTCAGTTGGTGCAACAGATCAACCAGTACCGCAGCCAGGTGCAGCGCTGCAACGACCAGGGTTCCCAGGAGTTGCCGCCGCTGGCCAGTGATACACGGCTGGTGCTGCCGGCCTCCAATGTCGGCGATTTGCAGCAATCGCTGGCGCGGGCCGCGTACCCGATGGTCAACGTGCAGGCCATCAGCCTGTCCGGGCCCAAGGACGCCGAGGCCGCCATGAAAGCGGTGCGTGAGAGCTTCTGTCGCGTGGTGCTCGACCCGCAATTCGTCGATATCGGCGTGAGCAACAACGGCCAGGACTGGCGCATCGTACTGGCGCGCCCGCTGCTCACCAGTGGCCTGGGCGACTGGCAGACCGAAGGCCGCAAGCTGCTCGACCTGATCAACGCCGCCCGCGCCCAGCCGCGCGAGTGCGGCACCCAGGCGTTCACGGCGACCACGCCGCTGTCGTGGAACGACGACCTGGCCAACGCCGCCAACAGCCATACGCGCAACATGGCCAACGGCAACTTTTTCGATCACCTCGACCACGATGGTCGTACCCCCGGCGACCGCGCCGAGCTGGCCGGCTATGTCGGGAAAAATATCGGCGAAAACATCGCCGCCGGCCTCGATACGCCGCGCAAGGTAATCGACGGTTGGCTCGCCAGCCCCGGCCATTGCGCCAACCTGATGAACCCGCAATTTCGCGATTTGGGCGCGGCCTACGCGATGGACCCGAAAAGCGATGCAGGCATCTATTGGACGGGGCTGTTCGGCACACAATAAAGCCTGTGGCCGAGCCCCCAAATGCGCAATAAAATCAAAGTGCTATCCAGCAGTCCAACGTGCTGAACTGATTGCGGTCATACCGGTCTGTAGCTAGGCAGTCTGACCTCTTAAAGGCTTAACTACGGGTAGCGAAAGGTGTGAACCCAATGATGAATTGGCTGCAAGGCAGCAGCGAAATGGCAGAGCGGGTTCGTCGGCATGATTGGACCCATTCGCCCCTGGGGCCGCTTGAACACTGGCCGGACGTGTTGAAGACCACCGTTGCGCTGTGCTTCGCCTCCAGCTTCCCCCAGGCCATCGTCTGGGGGCCGCAGTTGATCACCCTCTACAACGACGCCTTCGTGCCGATCCTGGGTAACAAGCCTGATGCCCTGGGCCGCCCGTTCAGCGACGTGTGGCACGAAGTCTGGGATGACATCAGCCCTATCGCCGACACCGCGTTCGCCGGTCAGGCCACCTACATCGAAAACTTTCCGCTGTTGATCCAGCGTGGCGAGGCCCCTGAACAAGCGTATTTCACCTTTTGCTACAGCCCGATTCGCGACGCTCAAGGCCGGGTGGTCGGGTTGCTCGATACCGTCACGGAAACCACCGCCACGGTGTTTCTTGCACGGCGCCTGGCGGTGCTGGACGCCATCGGCAGCAGCGTCGCCACTGCAACCGATGCTGAAGCCATCATGAACTCGACTACCCGCTTGTTGGCCAAACACCTGCAGGTGTCGATTTGTGCCTACGCCGATGTGGAAGACGATCAGGACAGCTTTACCATTCGCGGCGATTGGTCGGCGCAAGGTTCGCCGAGCATCGTCGGCCGTTACAGCCTGGCCGCCTTCGGTGAACGCGCGATGACCTGCCTGCGGGCCGGCGAGCCCCTGGTGATCCGCAATAACGTGCTTGAATTGCCGGCCCATGACGCCGCGAATTTCCAGGCGCTCGGCGTGACGGCGACCCTCTGCATGCCCCTGATCAAGGACGGCCGCCTCACCGCATTGATGGCAGTGCACGACAAACAGCCCCGCTACTGGTCCTCCTATGACCTGGCGCTCCTGGGCGAAGTCACCGAACGTTCCTGGGCGCATATCGAACGCGTACGCGCCGATGCCGCGGTGCGTGCGGGACTGGCGGCCTATGCCGAACTCAATGCGACCCTCGAGCAGCGCGTGGAAGAACGCACCCGCGCCCTCGCCCAGGCCGAAGCCGCGCTGCGCCAGTCACAAAAGCTTGAGGCCATCGGCCAGCTTACCGGCGGCGTCGCCCATGACTTCAACAACCTGCTGACGATCATCCGCTCCTCCGTGGATTTCCTGCGCCAGCCGGGGCTGTCGGAAGAACGCCGGCAACGCTACATGTGGGCGGTGTCCGATACCGTCGAACGCGCCAGCAAGCTCACCAGCCAACTGCTCGCCTTTGCCCGTCGCCAGCCGCTGAACCCGCAGGTATTCGATGTCAGCCAACGGGTGCGCAACATCGGCGAGATGCTCGAAAGCGTTACCGGCGCACGCATTCATGTGCAGGTGCAATTGCCCGATCAGCCCTGCTATGCGCGCATCGATCCGAGCCAGTTCGAAACCGCCTTGATCAATATTGCCCTCAATGCCCGCGATGCGATGAACGGCCAGGGCACCCTGACCATCAAGGTCGTCGGGCAGCAGCCACTGCCGCGTATTCGCGGTGACGCCGGGTCGCGCCTGCCTCACCTGTGCATTTCCCTGGCCGACACCGGCAGCGGTATTTCCAGCGAGACTTTCGAACGCATTTTCGAACCGTTTTTTACCACCAAGGCCGTGGGCAAGGGCACCGGGCTGGGTTTGTCGCAAGTCTTCGGCTTTGCCAAGCAATCGGGCGGCAATATCGATGTGGCCAGTACCTTCGGGCTGGGTACGGTGTTCACCCTGTACCTGCCCCAGGTGGAGGGCGAAGTCGCACCACCGCAGGCCGAGCATCCAGCGCTGCTACCGCCGCAGGACGTTACCCAATGGCATGTGCTGATCGTCGAAGACAACCTTGAGGTAGGACGTTTCGCCTGCCAGATCCTCAAGGACCTGGGTTACCAGACCACCTGGGCGACCAATGCCGAACAGGCGCTGGCACTTGCCGGCAAAGACGCGGAAGCCTTCGACGCGATTTTTTCGGATGTGGTGATGCCGGGGATGACCGGTGTCGCCATGGCCAGGCTGCTGCGTCAGCGCCGTGCGGACCTGCCGGTGGTGCTCGTGTCGGGCTACAGCGAAGAACTGGCGGACAATGGGTATGAGGGCTTTGAGTTCCTCGCCAAACCCTACTCCGCCGAACAGGTCGCGCGGGCGTTAGCCAGGGCCATGGCCAAGGATCAGCCCGCCACTGCGACCTGATTGCGACCCAGCGCCTTGGCCCGGTACAGCGCCTTGTCGGCGCTGTCCATCAAGCCATTCAGGTCCAGCGGCTCGGCGTGGGTCGATGCAAGCCCCAGGCTGGCACTCAGCCCCTGCACCGGGTCGGCGCGCAGGTCGCCAATCGCCTGGACCAGTTGCTCTGCAATGCTGCGCGCGGTCTCCAGAGACGTGTTGGGCAGCAATATTGCGAATTCTTCGCCCCCCAGGCGACCGGACACATCGACCTGGCGAAACGAGGCACTGATCACGCCGCCAATCTGGCGCAATACCTGATCGCCGGTCTGATGACCGTAGGTGTCATTGATGCTTTTGAAGTGATCCATGTCCAACATCAGCGCGCACAACGGCTGCTGCTCGCGATGGCACTGGGCGTACAGCGCCTGGGCACGCTCGTAGAAGGCACGACGGTTCATCAACCCGGTCAGTTCATCGGTCTGGGCGGCGTGAGTTGAAAGGGTGTGCGCACGTTCCATCTGGCGAGTCAGGCGAAAGGCTTTTTCCAGGGCATCGGAGAGCTTGCGCGTGGCGCCCACTACAAAGGAGGAAAACACCAACACCGCCAGCGCCACGCCCATCTGCATCGGCGCCGGCTGGAACAAAAGCCACAGGGTACACGGCAACAGCACCAGGCCCATGGACCCCAGCGACATGGAGCGATAAGCCGAATAGCACGACACCGCGCTGACCGACATGCCCACGGTAAACAGCATCACCAGCACCTGGGACAGGCGGTCATCGACGGGCATCACCGCCAGCGCCCCGCCGCCCCAGATCCCCGCCGACAGCATCAGTGTCAGCCAGTAACGACGCTCCCAGCGCGCGGGCGTGCGTTCGCTGTTGGGACAGCGGAACCATTCAAGGAACAGCTGCAGGCGCACCAGTGAGGAACCCGCCAGCAGTACCAGCCAGACCACCATGACCTGGTGATCGAAACGCTCCCAGCACAGCCAGCAGAGCATGATGGCGGCCAGGCAGGCGCCAAAGATGGCCGAGAACGACTGGCGAAACAGCTGATGCAAACGGTCGGTTCGCACCTGTTCTTCGATGACGTGGTCCGGGTCTTGCCCATGCCCAAGGCTATGCATGCGATTCGCCTGTTTGGCTGCTCCGACAGAGGCGCCATTGTGGCACCCTGCCAGTAGCCCGGACAACAGGATCCTGCGTGCTAGAGCGTTTAACCCTTCTGAGCAGATGCACTGCAATCCAAATGTGGGAGGGGGCTTGCCCCCGATGGCGGCCTCTGGGCCGACCAGGGTGTTGGATCAGATCGAGTCCATATCCGTTTCTGCGGTAACGGCTGCTATGGGTTCCGCTTTTACAGCGGCTCACTTTTGAAAAGCGCAAAAGTAAGCAAAACGCTCTTGCCCCACCACTCGGCACCTCGCCCAGGCTCGGTGTGCCCGAACGAAGGCTTGAATCCGTGGGCCGCCGCAATGGGCCATCCATGGCCCAGTGCGGCTAACCCGGCGTCCTGCCGGGTTGCCCACGGATTCAAGCCTCCGTTCGGCCAGCGTGGTTTAACGGGGCGCCTGAGATCAAGATCAAAAGCGCGGCGGCCTTAGAGCCGACCGGTATTTTATGTCGGCCCCGGTCCAAATGTGGGAGGGGGCTTGCCCCCGATGGCGGCCTCTGGGCCGCCGCGATGGGTCATCCCTTGCCCAGTGCGGCTAACC
>NZ_CVTN01000053.1:58551-78685 GCF_900004915.1 Pseudomonas sp. 31 R 17 | reverse complement strand
GGGTTGTTGCGCGCGCGCTCGGCGAACAGCCGGGTCGGGGTTTTGCTCGACAACGCCGTGTAGGCCTTGCGCTGGCTGGCGAGGCTGTTGTGTGGGCCGACGCCGTCGGCGCGCAGGCTCAGCAACAGGTTGCCGCCACGGTCGAGCACGGTCAGCGCGGCGGTGCAGTGCGCCAGGCCGGCATCGGCCAATTGGCGCGCGGTGCGCAGATCCAGCTCGGCGTGACGTGGCAGTTGCGGCGTGGCCTGGGCGGCAGTCGCCACGGCGAGGCTCAGGAACAAGGCAGTGCGAAACATGGTGAGGGCTCCAGAAGGCAGGCCGTCACGGTAGCCAGTGGACGTGGTCAAAAGCCGCACAATTTGATGACAGGTTTGTAATCAAACCCAGAGGTAAGGCATGCAGGTGTTGTTAGTGGAAGACCAGCCGCAACTGGCGCAACGCATGGCCCAGGGCCTGAGCGAAGCCGGTTTCGGTGTGGAAGTGGCGGCCAACGGCATGGCGGCGCAGCGCTTTGTGGAAAGCACCGAGTACGACCTGGTGATCCTGGACGTGATGCTGCCGGGCCTGAATGCGTGGAAGTTGCAGCAGGCGATTCGCCAGCGTGGAGAAACCCCCGTGCTGTTCCTGACCACGCCTGACGGCATTGAAGATCGGCTGCGTGGGTTGGAATTGCATGAAGACGATTACTTGCTCAAGCCGTTTGACGCCAAAGTGTTGGTGGCGCGGGTGAGGAAGTTGTTGCGGCGTGATCGGGGGCGGTGATTGCCAGTGGCACCGCTATCGGGGGCAAGCCCCCTCCCACATTTGGACTGTGAATACCTTCAAAGTGTGGGAGGGGGCTTGCCCCCGATGAGGCCCTCAAAAACACCCCCCATTCACCTACCGCAACCCATCCCGAAACTGCCCCGGCGTCATCCCCGTCCAGCGCTTGAACGCCCGGTTGAAACTGCTGGTATCGGCAAACCCCAGCAAATGACTGATCTCGGCCAATGAACACTGCGGGTCGCGCAGGTGCAACAGGGCCAGGTTCTGCCGGCATTCATTGAGCAACGCGTCAAACCGGCAGCCTTCATCCGCCAGGTGCCGCTGCAGGCTGCGCAGACTCAAATGCAACGTCTGGGCGATCCGCTCCGCGCCGGGTTCGCCGTCGGGCAGTTGCGCCTCGATGGCGGCGCGCACCTTGCGCTCCCAGGTCAGCGGCTGCAGTTGCGCCAGGGTGCGCTTGAGCACGGTTTCATTGTGTTCGGCCAGCTCCGGGTTGGCATCGTCCAGGTGGCTGTCGAAGTCCTGGGCGGCGAACTCCAGGCGGTCTTCCTCGGCGCCAAAGAACACCGGAGCGCGAAATACCGTGTGCCAGGGCGCGGGGTCGACCGGTTCCGGGCGCTGCAGGTAAACCGCCAGCGGTGCGTAGTCGCGCCCCAGGCGATTGCGGCAGGTGCGCACGTAGATCGCCGCAAACGCATCGATGGCTTCCAGCGCCGGCGCCGGGCTGCCTTCGGGTTGCAGCAGGCGAAAACGGTAGCAGTCGCCGTGTCGGCTCAACTCCAGGCTCAGCGCATCACTGACCACCTGGTGATAGCGCACGATACGTTCGAACACTTCGCGCAAACTGCCACTGGCCACCAGCGCGTAACCCAATGCATGAAAGGTCGTGGGGCTGACAAACCGCGACACCCGCAAGCCAATCGCCGGATCGCCACTGGCCTGCACCGCCAGTGCCCACAGGCGCGTGGTGGCCGACAACGGGTAGCGTGCGTTCGGGTCCTCCATCAGCAGCGGATCGAGCCCGGCCTCAAGGCACAGCGCGGCGCTGTCCAGGCCCAGGGCCTCGAGCTGCTTGCGCAGGGCGCGGGTCCAGCTGGCGAGGGAAGTCGGTTCAGTCATGGCGATTGGCGCTTGCGGTCAACAGGTTGGCGTGCGGAGCTAGCGGCCTGCGCCAGGGTTGGGTGCAGGATGCAGGCATCACTCCACAAGAGAATGGAAGCATGGACGGTACTTGTGCAAGTCCCCAACAGATGAACGCGCAACAGCGTTCGGCGCATATCCGCGAGGTGGTGCTGGCCGAGGGCGCGCGCCTGCGCCGACGGCACCCCTGGCTGCTGCATCAGGACGCGCTCGGCGCGGGCATCCTGGCGTTCGCATGGGGCGGCATGCTGGGTTCGGCGGCGCTGTATATCAGCGGTCACATGGCCTGGTGGGTATGCCTGCTGCTCAATGCGTTCTTTGCCTCACTCACCCATGAGCTGGAACACGACCTGATCCACAGCATGTACTTTCGCAAGCAGCGCGTGCCCCACAACCTGATGATGGGCCTGGTGTGGCTGGCGCGGCCGAGCACGATCAACCCGTGGATTCGCCGGCACCTGCACCTCAATCATCACAAGGTCTCCGGCACCGAGGCCGATGTGGAAGAGCGTGCCATCACCAACGGCGAGCCCTGGGGCATCGCGCGCTTGCTGATGGTGGGCGACAACATGATGTCCGCCGTGATCCGCCTGCTGCGCGCCAGGACCTGGCCGCACAGGTTCAGCATCCTCAAGCGCGTGCTGCTGGTGTACGCACCGCTGGCGCTGCTGCATTGGGGCGCGTGGTACATCTTCCTCGGCTTTCATGCCGCCAACGGCATCGCCGGCCTGGTGGGCGCGCCCATCGACTGGTCAGCCGGGACGCTGCAGATGATGCAGGTGATCGATATCGCGGCGGTGGTGATCATCGGCCCCAACGTGCTGCGCACCTTTTGCCTGCACTTCGTCAGTTCCAACATGCATTACTACGGCGATGTGGAGCCGGGCAATGTGATCCAGCAGACCCAGGTGCTCAACCCCTGGTGGATGTGGCCGTTGCAGGCGTTCTGTTTCAATTTCGGCAGCACCCACGGCATCCACCATTTCGTGGTGAAGGAGCCGTTCTATATCCGCCAGATGACGGTCAGGGTGGCGCACAAGGTCATGGCCGAGATGGGCGTGCGCTTCAATGATTTCGGCACCTTTGCGCGGGCCAATCGGTTTGAACGCGAAGAGCAACCGGACAGCGAACTCGCGTTCAGCAAGCAATGAATGCCAGCGGCAGGTCGCGAATCTGTTCGCGCACCGGCGGCTGGTAGTGATCGTCGCTGATCAGTTCATGCAGCAGCTCTTCGCGCAGTTGGTGGAACTCGAAACTGCTGCGTTGGCGCGGATGGGGCAGGGCGATCTCGACCACCTGCTTGATCCGCCCGGGCCGGGGCTCCATCACCACCACGCGGTCGGCGAGGAAAATCGCCTCTTCCACATCGTGGGTCACCAGCACCGTAGTGATTTTGGCGCGGGCGCGAATCGCCAATAGTTCGTCCTGCATCTGCTGGCGGGTCAGCGCATCCAGCGCGCCGAACGGCTCGTCCAGCAGCAGAATCCGTGGGCTGGCCACCAGGCCACGGGCGATGGCCACCCGTTGCGCCATGCCGCCGGACAGTTGGTGGGGATAGGCGCGGGTGAAGTCGGTGAGGCCCACCAGTTCGATAAAGTCGCCAATGCGTCGGCTGCGCTCAGCCTCGCTCAAGGGCTCATTGACCAGGCCCAGGCCGATGTTCTGCGCCACCGTCAGCCAGGGGAACAAGCGGTGTTCCTGGAACACGATGCCGCGTTCGCTGCCGATGCCGCTCACGGCTTTGCCATCGACCTGAATCTGCCCGCGAAACTGCGTATCCAGCCCCACCAGCAGGCGTAAAAGCGTGGACTTGCCGCAGCCGCTCGAACCGACAATCGCCACAAATTCGCCCTCGGCAATCTCCAGGTTGAATTCGCGGATGGCTTCCAGCTCGACGCCATCCACATCGAAGGACTTGCCCACATGGTTGAAGCTGACAATCGGTGCGTTCATGCGTGTCTCCAGCCGGTGACGCGGCTTTCAAGGCGTTGGCCGATAAGGTTGAGGGTGGCGCCGGTGAGGCCGACCAGCAGCATGCCGCTCATGATCAAATCCATGCGCAGCAGCTGTTGGGCGCCGATCATCAGGCTGCCGATGCCGCCATTGGACGGCATGAAGTATTCCGCGCCGATGGTGCCCAGCCAGGCGTAGATCAGGCTCAGGCGCAGCCCGGCGAAAATGCCCGGCGCCGCGCCCGGCAGTATCAGGCGGCGCAGCCGTTGGAACAGGTTCAGGCGCAGCACCTGCGCGGCTTCGTTCAGTTGCGGTGACAGGTTCAACACGCTGCGCTGGGTGGCGATAAACAGCGGGAAAAACGCCGCCAGGCCAATGAACACCCACTTGGCCAATTCCCCCAGGCCAAACCAGGCCGTGAGCAACGGCACCCAGGCAAAGATTGCGATCTGGCGCAAAGCCGCCAGGGTAGGGCCGAGCACCCGCTCGCTGCGCGGTGACAAGCCCAGCCACAAGCCGATGGCAAACCCCAGGCTGGCGCCCAATGCCAGGCCACCCAGGGTGCGCCCCAGGCTTTTGCCCAGCGCGCCCGACAGCGTGCCATCCACGACGCCCGTGGCGGTGGTCTGCAATACAGTCCATGGGCTCACCAGGATATTCGCGTCGACCCAGCCGTGTTGCGTCGCCACTTGCCACAGCGCCAGCAACCCCAGGGGCAGCAGCCACGGCTGCAAACGCTGCCAGCCCTGGTAACGCGGGCCGCGCCGGATGTGCGCGGTGGCCGGATGCGGCCAGTGCACCCATTTGCGGTCCAGCCAGCCGACGCCACGGTCCATCACCACGCCCAGCACGCCGATGACCACGATGCATACAAAGACGATATCGAGCATGAACAACTGGCGTGCCCACACCATCAGGTAGCCGATGCCTTCACTGGAGGCCAGCAACTCCACCGCCAGCAGCGACGTCCAACCGGCTGCCAGGGCCAGGCGCACACCGGCCATGAACGCCGGCAGTGCGGCGGGCAGAATCAGCCGGCGGATCAGCAGGTGGGTGGGCAGGCGCAGCACGCGGGCAGCTTCGCGCAACTGCGGCTGGGCATCGCGCACCCCGACCAGCGTATGCAAGGTCACGGGTACCACGATGGCCTTGACCAGCACCACCAGTTTCAGGGTTTCGCCGATGCCGAAAAACACCATGAACAACGGGATCCACGCCAGGGTCGGCACTTGCGCCAGCGCGCTGAACGTGGGAAACACCAGGCGCTCGGCGCGCGCGCTGAAGCCCAGCCAGGCGCCGAGCAACGCACCGGCGCCGATGCCCGCCAGCAAGCCCCAGAACAAGCGCTGCACACTGATCGCCAGATGGCTCCACAGCTCGCCGCCCGCCAGTTCCACGGCGCTGCTCCACACCAATGCAGGCGGCGGCAGGATTTGCTCGCTCATCCACTGATTGCGGCTGGCCAGCCACCACAAGGCCAACAGCGTCAGCGGTAACAGCCAGGGGCTGAGCGCTGGCCAGCGCAGTGTGGGTGTAGTCAGAGGCGGGCTTAACCGTGCGGTCCGGGCCATCGGGGACCTTCCTTTCGTTATGTGATTCCGATCTTATAAAAACGTAATCAAGATTATTGTGCGATAAGAGAGTCCATTTAAAGCCCGTGCCCGGCACGCATCCAATGCATTCGGAGAATATTTTCGATGCTGTTTATGCATAGCCCGCTGCAGCCTGCGGTTTGTCTCACATAGTTCAAAAGGTTATTAAATTGTGAATTTATAGTATTTAAAGTTTCTAGCTGCCTATGGCTACTTTCAGATCCCCAGGCGACCGTCGCCCACCAGGAGCTGCCCTTATGAAACTGCCCTTCAAACGTCTGATCACGCTGTTCGCCGCTACCGCGCTGGCGGGTCTGGTGCAGGCCGCCGAGCTCAAGGAAATCCGTATTGCCGTGCCCGACCTCAGCGCCGGGAGCCAACACAGCGGTGGCGGCATCACCGATGTATTGCGCCAACAGCAGATCTTCGAAAAGGCCTTTGCCGACCAGGGCATCACGATTCAATGGAATTACTTCAAGGGCGCGGGCCCGGTGATCAACGAAGCCTTCGCCAATGGCCAGGTGGACCTCGCTTATCTCGGCGACCTGGCGGCCATCATCGGCCGTTCCAACGGGCTGGATACCCGCCTGCTCAGCGCTACCGCGCGTGACATCAAGCAGTACCTGGGCGTGGTGCCGGGCTCGGGCATCAAGACCCTGCACGACCTCAAGGGCAAGCGCGTCGCGGTGTTTCGCGGCACGGCCAGCCAGTTGTCATTCGACAGCGCATTGGCCAGCCAGGGCCTGAGTGAAAAGGACCTGAAAGTCATCAACCTGGATTACAACGCGGCCGGTGCGGCGTTGGCCGCCAAGCAGATCGACGCGACCTGGGGCGGCTCCAACCTCACGGCGCTGCAAGCCAAGGGGCTGGCCGAGATCGCCCTGACCACCAAGGACCTGAACGGCGCCGGCAGCATCCAGGCGGTATTGGTGGGCAGCAAACAGTTTGTCGACGGGCATCCCGACGCGGTGGCCAAGTTGCTCAAGGCCCAGCAGCAGGCGGTGCAATGGTTGACCGATGACAACAACAAACAGGCCTACATCGAGCTGGTGTCGGGGCTGGCCAGTTATCCGCCAGTGATCCTGAGCAATGATTTGAAGGACCAGCAGCTCAGCCAGATTTTCCCGGCGACGCTGGACCCGGTGTTCCTGGGCAAATTGCAGGATGCTGTGGATCTGGCTTCCAGGGAGAAGTTGATTCGCCGGTCGTTTCAGGTGAGTGATTGGGTGGCGCCTGGGTTGGCGGCGGCGGGGCTTTGAGTTCAGTGGTGCCTGGGCTATAGCTATCGGGGGCAAGCCCCCTCCCACATTTGAACTGTGAATACATTCAAAGTGTGGGAGGGGGCTTGCCCCCGATGAGGCCCTTCAAACCGCCACACTCACCTCCTGCCTGTCGACCTCCACCAACACCTCAATCATCGCTTTAGCCGCCGGCGACAACCGCGCCCCCGTGCGGCTGACGATTCCGCACCGCGCACTCAGGGTCTCCATGTTCTGCGGCAGGTTGCGCCAGTGCAGCAGCACCAGCGCGCCGCTGGCGATGTCCTCGGCGAACGCTTCCTCGGTGCCCACGCCGATGGCGTTGGACTGCAGCACGATTTTCACCAGCGCCGGGAAGTGTTCGGTCTGGATGCTCGGCGAAAAATCCATGCGCCCGCTCAGGTTTGCCAGCAGTTTGCGAATGCCCTGGGAGATCAGCGGCGCCGCCAGCGGGTAGTCGAACATGTCATTGGTCGACAGGCTGTCCTTGGCCAGCAGCGGGTGCCCCGGGCGGCAGAAAAACACGCCGCGCTTGGCGGTCAGCGCACGGGTCTGGAAGTTCGGGTCGGCTTCGAACTGGCGGATGTCGGCAATGAAGAATTCGATCTCCTCGCGGCTCAGGGCGCGGCTGAGTTTTTCCCAGTTGTCCACCTGGAAACTGGTGCGGATTTTCGGGTGCGCGCCGATAAACCGCGCCACCGCATCCGGCACCAGTTTCACCGCCGGCGCCGGGCCGCAGCCGAAGCGCAGGTCGCCGGCATCGAGTTTGGTCATGCGCGTGACTTCACTGCTCAGCAAGGCGGCGCCGTGCACCAGGCTCAGGGCGTGTTGCAACACCACCTGGCCTTCGGGTGTGGGGCGAAGGTCCTTGTGGCCACGGTCGACCAGCACGCAGCCGAACTCCTGTTCCAGCCCCTGGATACTGCGGCTGAACGCCGGTTGAGTGATGCCCATGGCGTCCGCCGCGCGTACGAAACTGCGGTGTTCGTTGAGGGCAATGAAGTAGCGCAGTTGACGCAGATCCATATGCATTCCCGGCATTTGAAAAATAGGTCGAAGGCATTTGCGAGCGACGGAGCTGAGGTTTTAAATGCAAGCTCTTATTCCGTCAACGAAGCATTAGTTCATTTGCTAGATCTAAAATGCATATGAATAGAGCGTTGCCGGCGAGCGTTCCACCATCCGCAGGCACATGAGGGTCACCACAATGAGCAACGCCGCATTAGCTGTTCAACCCATCGCCCAGGCACTGGACATTCATCCGGTCGCCGGCCGCATCGGCGCCGAGATCCGTGGGATCAAACTGTCGGGGCATCTCGATGCCGCCACTGTCGACGCCATCCAGCAAGCGCTGGTGCAGTACAAGGTGATCTTCTTTCGCGAACAGTCCCACCTCGACGACCAGAGCCAGGAAGCCTTTGCCCACCTGCTCGGCGAACCGATTGCCCACCCGACCGTGCCGGTGCGTGACGGCACGCGTTTCCTGATGGAGCTGGACGGCACGCGCGGCCAGCGCGCCAACTCCTGGCACACCGACGTGACCTTCGTCGATGCCTACCCCAAAGCCTCGATCCTGCGTTCGGTGCTGGCGCCCGCATCCGGTGGCGACACCGTATGGGCCAACACCTCGGCGGCCTACAACGACCTCAGCGTCGAGCTGCGCGCCCTGGCGGATAACCTCTGGGCCATCCACAGCAACGAATACGACTACGCCGCGCTCAAGCCGGATGTGGCGGTGGAGAGGCTTGAGGAATACCGCAAGGTGTTCACCTCGACGGTGTATGAAACCGAGCATCCGGTGGTGCGCGTGCACCCGGTCAGCGGTGAGAAAACCCTGCTGCTGGGGCACTTCGTCAAGCGCCTCAAAGGCTACTCCCAGGCCGACTCGACGCAACTGTTCAACCTGTTGCAAAGCCACGTCACCCGCCTGGAAAACACCGTGCGCTGGCGCTGGAACAGCGGCGACGTGGCGATCTGGGATAACCGCGCGACCCAGCATTACGCGGTGGACGACTATGGCACCCAGGAGCGTATCGTGCGCCGGGTGACGCTCAAGGGCGATGTGCCGGTGGGCGTGCACGGGCAATCCAGCAAGACCACCAAAGGCCGCTGAGCAAACACAAATCCAAATGTGGGAGGGGGCAAGCCCCCTCCCACAGTGATTTGCATCGTCTACCAGACGCCGATCTGCACCGGCTTCTCCGCCTCCGGCTCACCGTAGCGAAACCATTGGCCACGCACTTCGATCTCGGTGTGGCTGATGGTGGTTCGCCGCTTCAACCCGCGCAGCCAGTCGAACAGATAACCCACATGCACCTCGCGCACGTCGGCATAGGCCGGGTCGGCGCCCAGGTCGTGTACTTCCTGCGGGTCGTTGTGCAGGTCGAACAGCTGCGGGCGGAAGCCGTCATAGGCCAGGTATTTCCAGCGCTCGCTGCGCACCATGGTCATGCGGCAACGGTCGATCGGCTGGCCCAGGCGCTCGCGGGCGGGGGCCTGGAAGGCGTAGTCGTACTCGGCAATCGCATAGTGGCGCCAAGGGATCGGTTCACCGTTCAGCAGCGGGATCAGCGAGCGGCCTTCCAGGCGATGCTCGGCGACAGGCAGGCCCAGGGCGTCGAGGAAGGTCGGCAGCGCGTCGATGGTTTCCACCAGGCGCGCATCCACCGAACCACGGCTGATATCGGCACTGGCACGCGGGTCGCGCACGATCAGGGGAATGCCCACGGCAGGCTCCAGCAGGAATTCCTTTTCACCGAGGAAGTGGTCGCCGAGGAAGTCGCCGTGGTCGCTGGTGAACACGATCAGCGTGTCATCCCAGCGCCCGTTGCTTTGCAGGAAATCGAACAGCCGCCCGAGCTGGTCGTCGATCTGTTTGATCAGCCCCATGTAGGTTGGAATCACCGTGAGCCGCACCTCGTCGCGGGAGAAGTTCAGGCTCTCCTGGTGTTGACGAAACGCCTGGTACACCGGGTGATCGCTGGTGTGCGCCGGTTGAATCGGCGCCTGGATATGCTCGGCGCCATACAGCGCGTGATACGGCGCCGGGGCGATATAGGGCCAGTGCGGCTTGATGTAGGACAGGTGCAGGCACCAGGGTTGTTCGGCCTGCTCCTGGATAAAGTCGATGGCGCGGTCGGTGGTGTAGACGGTTTCCGAGTGCTGCTCGGCAACGCGCGCCGGCAACCCGGCGTTGCGCATATGCCAGCCGCTGAGCACTTCGCCGTTTTCACCTTGCGCGGCATTGGCCCATTCATGCCACGGGTTGCTGCCGCTGTAGCCCTGCTCGCGCAGGTAATGGGTGTAGGGCGCGGACTCGCGTTTGTCCTCGAACAGCGGGCTGTCGGGGTAAATACCGTCGTGACGGAAATAGGTGTCGAAGCCCACTTCGTTCAGCGCCTCGGCCTGGGCGCTTTCAGGGTCGATATTCAGCCGCTGCAGGGCATCCAGGTTTGGCGTGGCGTGGGTCTTGCCCACCAGCGCGGTGCGGATGCCGTGGGGGCGTAGGTAGTCGCCAATGGTCAGCTCTTCCAGGGGCAGCGGCACCGCATTCCACGCCACCTGGTGGCTGCTGACATAGCGCCCGGTGTAGGCCGACATCCGCGACGGGCCGCAGATGGTGCCCTGGGTGTAGGCGCGGCTGAAACGCACGCCGGCTGCGGCGAGGCGGTCGATGTTCGGGGTGTGCAAGTGGGCGTGGCCGTAGCACGACAGGTAATCGCGGCGCAGTTGGTCGCACATGATGTAGAGCACGTTGCGTACGGGTTTTGGTTCAGACATAGGGATTCACCGGTCGGAGGACAGGAGCGTTTTTTCGCCGTTCGGGGGCATGCTGGCAAGTGCATTTGAGGTCTGGGTTTTATGCAGTGAATGCATGGGTGTGGCTAACGACGCCATCGGGGGCAAGCCCCCTCCCACACTTGAAATGCATTCCAAATGTGGGAGGGGGCTTGCCCCCGATGACGTCGGTTCACACAGCGATATTCTCAAGCGTGCAAATATCTTCATCCAACTCATCTACCTCCTTGATCTGCTCAATCATCGCCTCCGCCAACGGCGACAGCCGATACCCCGCACGGCTGACAATCCCGTAGCGGGTGTAACGCTCCTCCAGGTTTTCATCCAGCCCCTCGATTTTCAAACACAGCAACTCGCCCCGGGCCATGTGCAGCATGTCGCTGTTGGCGCTGACGATGCCGATGGCGTCCGAGCGCAGTACCACGCCCAGCAGGCTGTAGCCGTTTTCGCATTCGACGTTGGGCAGGTAGTCCGGTCGGCCACTGAGGTCGACGATGACTTTGCGCAGGTTCGGCGGGCGGATGGTCACGGCCAGGGGGTAGCTCATCAGTTCGGCGGGGCTGACGCTGTCGTGGGTGGCGAGGGGGTGCCCGATGCGGCAGCAGAAATACCAGCGGCGTGAGCGCAGGCGGTGGGTGTGGTAGTCGGGGTTGGCTTCGAAGTGGCGGGTGTCGGCGACGAAAAATTCGAACGCTTCACTGAGCAGGCGTTTGCTCAGGCTTTCCCAGTCGTCCACCTGGAACTGTACGCGTGCCTTGGGGTAGCGCCCGATAAAACTGCCGATGGCGCGGGGGATCAAGCCACCGGCCGGCGCCGGGCCGCAACCGAAGCGCAACTCGCCGGCCTCCAGGCCGTTGAACTGGCTGATCTCATTGGCCAGTTGCTGCGCGCCGCTGACCAGGCGCCGGGCATGTTCGAGCAGCACCTGGCCTTGTTTGGTCGGCGCCAGGTCTTTGCGCCCACGGTCGACCAACTGGCAGCCGGTGCTGTGTTCCAGCGCCTGGATGCTGCGGCTGAAGGCCGATTGCGACAGGTTCACCGTCAACGCCGCCGCGACGAAACTGCGTTGTTCGGCGAGGGCGATGAAGTGGCGAAGCTGGCGCAGGTCGATATGCATTTTTCACATCAAAAATATCCGGGAAATGCATTGGCTATGCATTAGGTCGACTCCTTATAAAGGCTATCTCTTATGCAGTAAATGTTATTAAAACCATAAATAAATAACCTTAAGGAATATGCCTCGCTGGATATTCCTGGGTTCCGGAGCCGCCCATGAGTCTGTTCAAGCCCGTTGTTCCCTTCAAGCGCCTGCCCCTGGCGATGCTGCTGGCGGGCAGTGCCAGTTGGACCCCCAGTCATGCCGCCGAGCCAGCTCCGGCAGGCGAGAGCGCCAGTGGCCAGTTGGAAACCGTCACGGTCACCGCGCGGCGGCGTACCGAGAGCGCCCAGGCAGTACCGACGCCCATGAGCGTGATCGGCGGCCAGGCGCTGGAGAGCCAGCGGGTGTATCGGATTCAAGACCTGCAGCAGCTGGTGCCCAGCGTCAACGTCGCCTATATGCATGCGCGCCAGTCCAGCGTGTCGATTCGCGGCCTGGGCAACAACCCGGCCAGCGACGGCCTGGAGGGCAGCGTGGGGTTGTATATCGACAACGTCTACCTCGGGCGCCCCGGCATGGCGGTGTTCGACCTGATGGACATCGAGCAGCTTGAGGTATTGCGCGGCCCGCAGGGCACCCTGTTCGGCAAGAACACCACGGCGGGGGTGATCAATATCAGCACCCGCGCGCCGAGTTTCACCCCGGAGCGCAGCATCGAAACCTCGTTGGGCGAGGACGGTTATTTCCAGACCAAGGGCACGATTTCCGGGCCGCTTACCGATGAATTGGCCGGGCGTTTTTCGGCCTATCGCACGCGCAGCGACGGCGACATCAAGAATGAACATGACGGGCACGACCTCAATGGCGGTTCGCGCCAGGGCTTTCGCGGACAACTGCTATACAAGCCCAATGAGGCCTTCAACCTGCGCTGGATCGGCGACTACAACGAGGAGGATTCCAGCGCCGGTACACGTGTGCTCTACAGCACCGGGCCGACCATCAACGGCACCAACCTCTATCAGTCCCGGGCCAACGCCGCGGGTGCGACCCTGGTCGATGGCACCCACCGCAAGGTCAACCTGGACAACGACCAGCACGTCACCGTGTTTCAGGGCGGTACCTCGCTGGAGGCCAACTGGACCTTGCCGAGCGATTTCACCCTGACGTCGGTCAGTGCCTATCGCTGGTGGGATTTCACCCCGCGCAACGATGACGGTCTTAACGTGCCGGCTTCGTATAACGCCGGCGTATCGGTGGAGGACAAGCAGTGGTCCCAGGAATTTCGCCTGGCTTCACCCCAGGGCGGGTTTTTCGATTACGTGCTCGGCGCCTACTACTTCGGCTCTGACCTGGATAACAAGTCCTTCGCCTATTACGGTCCCCAGGCGGATATTTGGAACGGCACGCCGAGTGGCGCGTTGAGCAACGTGAGCAGCATCGGCAACGGGCATATCCGCACCGACAGTTTTGCGCTGTTCGCCCAAGGCACCTGGCACCTGACCGAACGCCTGGATTTCACCGCCGGCCTGCGCGGCACCTACGAAGAAAAAAGTGCCTGGGTGACACGCAATGCCCCGCTGGGCGGCGCTGCGGTCAGCGGCGCCGCAGCCACGGCGCGACGCGGGCGTACCGGGGCGTATGACTCGGGTGACCTGACGCAATACAGTGCCACCCCGTCGGGGCTGCTCAACCTCAGTTACCACTTCACTGACAACCTGCTGGGCTACGCCACGCTGTCCCACGGCGAGAAGTCCGGTGGCGTCAACCTGGCGGTGGGCTCGGCGCCGACGGCGGGGGCCGACTCGCTGTTGATCGGCACCGAGCGCGCCAACAACGCCGAGCTGGGTTTCAAGAGCACGTTGTGGGATCGCCGCCTGCAGCTCAATGCCAACCTGTTCTGGACCCAGGTCAATGGCTACCAGACCAACGCCTACGACCAGGACAACCGTGTGCAGTACCTCACCAACGCCGGCTCCGTGCGCTCGCGGGGGGTGGAGGTGGAAAGTACCCTGGTGCCGATCAAGGGCCTGACGCTGAACCTCAACGGCTCCTTCAACGATGTGAGTTACCTGTCTTACAAGGACGCGCCATGCCCGCCGGAAGTCAGCCTGCGCCCCGGCGCACCGACGTCCTGCGACCTCACCGGCCACCAGGTGGTGGGCGCGTCGAAATGGATCGCCAACGCCAACGGCGAGTACAAGTGGAACCTGGATAACGGCTTTGAACCCTACGTCACCGCCAGTTATGCCTTCCGCTCCAAGGCGGTGGGCACCGTGGAAGATTCCGACTACGGGCAGATCCCGGCCTATGCGCTGGTCAACCTCTCCACCGGCCTGCGCGGCAATTACCAACAGGGCCAGTGGGACGTGTCGCTGTGGCTGAAAAACGCCTTCGACAAAACCTACTACACCACCCTGTGGACCGGCGGCAACGGCGGATACGAAGGCCTGCTGGGCGCCCCGCGTACCCTAGGCGTGACCGGGCGCTACGACTTCTAGCCCGGTGCGATAGGTGGCCGGGCTGAACACCCGCGTCACCAGCAGCATCGCCAGCACGGTCAGTGTCAGCACGATCCAGGCGCTGACAAAGTTGCCGGTCAGTTCGCGCAGCCAACCGGTCAGCCACGGCGAAACGGCGTTGATCAAAAAGCCCACGCCCTGGACGAAGGCGGCCAGTTGCCCGGCCTGGCGCGGGTCGCGGTGATGGTCGAGGGTCAGCAGCAGGCTCAGGGCGAAGCACGCGCCCAGGCCGAAGCCGCACAGGGCCACCCACACGTGGGGAAAGGCCTGCGGCGCGATGATCAGGCCGAGGTAGCCGAGGGTTTGCGCCACCAGGCTGATGCCGAGCAGCGGGCGGCGGTCGATGCCGCGTTGCGCCAGCACCGGCATCAGCAGCGCGGCGATCACCTGGAAAATGGTCATGAAGGCCAGCAGCGAGCCGCTGGGCAGCACGCCCCACCCCAGTTGCTGGTAGTAGGCGGGCAGCCAGGCCACCATGCTCATGTAGCCGCAATTGACCAGGCCGAAATACAGCGCAAGCAACCACGCGCGGCGGTTGCGCAGCCCCTTGAAGGCGGGCGCCACGTGTGGATTCCTGGCGGCGCCCAGCGGCAGCCACGTCCATAGCAACAAGGCTGCCAGCGCCGGCAACAGCCACACACCCAACCCGGCCTGCCACTGCTGGAAGTGCGTCGCCACCACCGGGCTGAGCAACGCCGCCAGGCCGCCGCCGGCCATCAGTGAGGCCGAATAAACGCCCATCGCCACCGGTACGCGCTGATGAAACTCGCGCTTGATCATCGCCGGCACCAGCGCCTGGATCAGCGCCACGCCCGCACCACCGAGCAACGCGGTGACCAGCAGCGCCGACGCCTGGCCCATCAGCCAGCGCGCCAGGCACGCCAGCAGAATCATCACCAGGCCCAGGGCGATACCGCGCCGCTCACCGAGCCGCGCTTCCACGCGCACGCCCACCAGCGCCACCAGGCCCATGCAGATCACCGGCAAGCTGGTCAGCAGGGCGCTGCTCTGGAAGCTCAGGCCGGTGGCCTGGCGAATTTCGCCAAGCAACGGGCTGATGGAACTGAGAATCGGCCGCAGGTTGAGGCCGAGCACTACCAGCAGGCTCCAGCCTGCGAGTTTGCTCATGAATGAAGGATATCGGTGGGTAGAAAAAAGCATTGAGGTATGGGGAGCTCGCATGTTGTTTTTGAACCAGGATGCCCAGACCGGCCAGAGGCACTTGTAAGGGCACGATTTCGATCCGTCACGCTGTGTAGGGCTATTGGACCAACATAATTGCCGAAGCCCATGGGTCTGGCCGATAACCCGAAGTGCCGTAATTGTCTGTCAGGCCATTAAGCACAGTGAAAACGTGGTCGTTCTGTGCCATTACCCCAGGTACACCATTGATCAGGTCCTGTGCATAGGCACGTCGCACATAGTTTCTCAAGCCCAAGCGGTCCAGCCCTTCCTGGGTATTTTCCCAACTATTGATGCTATCCAGTGCCGCACTGAAACTATGTGACGCATAACCATCGTTGTTTTCCATTTGCGCTCGCTTTGCACTGACGGCGTACATGAAATTGGCTTCGTTAAGCATTTTCTGATTGGTGCCTCTGAACCCCGAGCGTTGAGCTGCGTAATCCAGTTCGGCGTAGGTCACCTGGTAGGTTTTGGAAGGGTTATCCCTCATCTTGATGTTGAACCCCTCTCTGGTTTGTTCCACTGAAGCGTAAACCTGGTTGGGGCCGCCAAACCGCTGCATGGCCGCTTTTATTCCCGCCACGGTCACGCAATTCATGGTTCCCCATTTTTGTGAGAAACCACTGAGCAATTCATTGGGGGTATAGGGCCTTCCAGCGTATGTGGCATTGCGTTGTTGGTAATAAGTAGTCGAATAAGGCGAAAATCGCTTCGCCCTGTTGGGATCGGGAGCTGCCCGGTCAGTCGCATGGGGCAGGTAACTGTCCAGTGTGATGTTTTGCCGCGAGTAGATATCCATGAGCTCACCCATCTTGTGCAATTGTTCAGTGGCTGGAGCGCCAGGCACGTTAAGCAAACCGACTGTTTGCTGACTGACGAGACGATCTCGCCAGTTGAACGATTGGTGGTCAATGCCGAGGTAGGGTTCCGAGAGCATGTCCCTGCGTACTACTGCTCACTGACAGGCCAGGATTGGATCAATGCCAGGCACGGCCTCTAATCAGACTCTTGCAGGGTTTTCCACTGGTGATACAAGGTCGTCATGGTCTCATCGGGCAGATGCTGGATCGATAGCGACTGTTCGCTCAGAGGCAGGCCGACCTGCTGGCCGAGTACCGCTGTAGACAGGCCAAAAGGCTCGGCCATGGCGTTGCTTGCGGCGAACACCACTCGCTCCACGCCACACAGGTACATGGCGCTCAGGCACATCGGACAAGGCTGGCCACTGGCGTAGATCACGCAACCCCCCAGGCGCGCGCCGATCTGCCGGCTGGCGGCGCGGATCGCCAGCAACTCGGCGTGGGCAGTGGGGTCTTGGGTGCGGTGGATTTCATTCACAGCTTCCACCAAGACTTCGCCGTTGCGCGTCAGCACGGCGCCGAACGGGCGGCCACCTTGAGCCACGTTGGCCTGCGCCAGCGCGATAGCGCGTTGTAGATGGGATTGATCGTCTGTCATGCCACTTCCCAAGGTGCGATGAATGCGCGAAGTATGCGAAGTTGTCGGGGTATTCTGAAATTAAATATAACCATGCCAATCAGTGGCAAAGAGAATGATCATGTTCGATCCCGTATTACTGCGCAGCTTTGTCGCTGTGGTCGATTGCGGCAATTTCACCCGCGCCGCCGAGCGCCTGCACTTGACCCAATCCACCGTCAGCCAGCAGATCCGCCGCCTGGAAGATGCCGTGGCGTGCCAGTTGCTGGACCGCGATCAACGCCGTGTCGTCGCCACTGCCGAAGGCGAGCGCTTGCTGGGCTATGCGCGACGTATCCTGGCGCTGCATGAGGAAGCCGCCGATGTGTTGATCAACCAGCAAAGCGACGGCGTGTTGCGCCTGGGTGTGCCGGAGGATTTCGCGGCGCAGCGGTTGATGCCGTTGCTCTCGGCGTTTGTGCTGGCCTATCCACGGGTGCGCCTGGAGGTCACCAGCGGCCTGGGCCCCGAGCTGCAGCGCCAATACCGCAGCGGTGAGTTCGACGTGTTGCTGGTCAAGCAGATGGGCAGCAGCGATGACTGCCTGGCCTCGTGGCCCGAGCCGCTGTGCTGGGTGGACAGCCGCAGCACGCCGTGCCTGGGGCGCGACCCGTTGCCACTGGTGGCGTTTCCCGTGGGCGGCCTGTACCGCAATGAAATGCTGCACCACCTTGAAGTGGGCGGCTGGCGCTGGCGCATCGGCTATTCCAGCGCGAGTCTGGCCAGCGTGTGTTCGGCCGTGGCGGCGGGGTTGGGCGTGAGTCTGTTGCCGCTGCGAGTGGTGCAGGCCGGGCATGTGGTGCTGGGCGCAGACAGCGGTTTGCCCGTGGTGCAAGGCGTGCGCCTGGCGTTGTATGCCCGCAGCGGCCTGAGCGCGGCAGGGCAGTGCTTACAGGCTGAACTGTTCGATTTGTGCGCCAACAGCCCTGTTGGGCCATGCCTCTACTGAATATTTTGCATGCCTGAAACGCATTGAAAAATGCAACCTCGGCGCCAGGCCGCGCAGACCGTGGCTTTGGCGTATGAGTCAGTTTTATTTATTCAAATTAGGCATAAGCATAACTTTAAAGATTACTTTAAGAGATAAGCGCCCAGCCCGATGATTCAATCCTGGACGGCCTGCCACGCAGGTTCGTCGGTTTTTTGGTTTGAAGACCGTAGGGAGTGAATCAATGGGCAATGTCCAGACCGCCGCCCGTGCCACCGAGGCGCAAGGGCGCCTGGCACCGAGCGGTGAGTTGGTCGACCTTGGCCGGCCGCACCGCGCGCCGTTGGGGCAGCTGCGCCTGCAGCAGACTCCCAAGCGGTTTTCCAGCCGGCGCGAAGGCGTTCTGTTGGGCTTGTTGGTGCTGGCCTTGCACGGCGCGGTGATCTATTGGGTCAGCCAGAAGCCCACCCCGGTGCTGCCGGTGGTGCCGCCGGAAATCCCGCCGATGACCATCGAGTTTTCCCGGCCGGCGCCGCCGGTGGTTGAACCGCCGCCGCCAGTGCCGCCGCCACCTCCCGTGGTCGAGCCACCGCCGCCGGTGGTGGATGAGTTGGCCGCCAAGCCGGCGCCGCCGAAACCGCTGGTCAAGCCCAAGCCAAAGCCTGTGCCCAAACCTGAGCCCAAGCCGGCACCCAAGGCCGTCGAACAAGCGCCCGCGCCACCTGTACCGGCGCCCCCGGCACCGGTTGCACCACCAGCGCCGGCACCGGTAACGCCCGCTTCGGCCAACGCCGCGTACTTGAAAAATCCGGCGCCGGAATACCCGTCACTGGCTCAGCGGAGGGGTTGGGAAGGCACTGTGTTGCTGCGGGTACACGTATTGGCCAGCGGCAAACCCGGTGAGATCCAGCTTCAGAAAAGCAGCGGTCGCCAGCAACTCGATGACGCCGCATTGGCTGCCGTGAAGCGTTGGAGCTTCGTGCCGGCCAAGCAGGGTGAAGTGGCCCAGGACGGCTGGGTCAGCGTACCGATCGATTTCAAGATTCATTAATTATTCAGCGGCACAGAGGGAAAACATCATGGCTTTGGCATCTCCACTTGAATCCATCGAAAGCGCGGTGATCTGGTTGCTGGTGGTCTTTTCAGTCGCCACCTGGGGCTTGGCATTGTTGAAGGGCGTGCAGTTCGGGCGTCTCAAGGCCCAGGATCGCAAGTTTCATAAACAGTTCTGGGCCGCATCGAGCCTCGACGCCGCCGCCGAGTTGGCTGACACCCAGCCGGGCGCGGCAGCCCGGGTGGCCCGGGCCGGGTATGCCGCGATCCAGGTTGGCGATACCCAGCACGTGGCGGACCTGAGCCAGGCCATCAATCACCAGGACCGCCTCGAGCGTGCCTTGCGCCAGCAGATCGTGCGTGAGCGCCGCTCCCTGGAAACCGGCCTGGCGGTAGTCGCCAGCATCGGCAGCACCTCGCCGTTTATCGGCCTGTTCGGCACCGTCTGGGGCATCATGGAGGCGCTCAAGGGCATCAGCGCCGCCGGTTCAGCCAGCCTGGAAACCGTGGCGGGCCCCATCGGTGCGGCGCTGGTTGCAACGGGCGTGGGGATTGCCGTCGCGGTGCCGGCGGTGCTGGTCTACAACTATTTCCTGCGCCGTCTGAAGCTGACGGCTGCCGACCTTGACGACTTTGCCCACGACTTCTACAGCCTGGCGCAAAAAAACGCCTTCCGCGTGCTGCTGCATCCGGCGCTGAACAAAGCCAGCGTCGGCAACCCGCAGAAAGTGAAGGAGGCGTCCTGAGATGGCCTTTTCCACGCAAGACAGTGATGAGGTGCTGAGCGAGATCAACGTCACGCCGCTGGTGGACGTGATGCTGGTGCTGCTGGTGGTGTTTATCGTCACCGCGCCGCTGCTGACCAACTCGATCCCGATCAACCTGCCCAAGACCGAGGCCGTGGCCCCGGTCGAGCAGAAAGACCCGTTGGTGGTGAGCATCGACGGTGCCGGCAAGCTGTTTATCAACAAGGACGAAATCCAGCCGGACCTGCTGGAATTCAACCTGCAGGCGGCCAAGGCCAGGGACCCCGATGTGCGGGTGCAACTGCAGGCTGACGATGGAGTGAACTACGGCGAAGTGGCGCGAGCCATGGCGTCTATCGAGCGCGCGGGGATAACCAAGCTGTCGGTGATAACCGCACGTTAGTTGCACAACAGCCTCGACGATTTTTGGGCCGTTTCCTTGGCAGGGTGCGGCCTTTTTTTATGTATGGCCGATGAGGTAAATGTGGGAGGGGCGGTGCGACGATTCGACTTGCCCCCGATGGGAACCTCTGGGCTGGCCAGTATCTTGGATCAGACCGAGTACATATCCATTATTTAGGTAACGGCCACTTAGGGTTCCGCTTTTACAGCGGCTCACTT